>DAOVAI010000126.1 GCA_030671085.1 Pseudomonadota bacterium
TTATCGGGGTCTCCCTGTCTCTTATGACCCTGCATTATCTGCCCACCGGCGTCGCCTCCACGTTTCTATCCCTGGTTCCGGTCTGTATCATCCCTTTTTCATTTTTCCTGCACAAGGAACATGTTTCGATGCGATCCTTTAGCGGTGCCGTAACCGCCGTCTTTGGCATTTATCTGCTTATGGGTGCCTTGAAAAATTAGTATTTTCGTTCAAAATCGAGGCATGAGAAAAATTTTACCGCAGGCATATAAGTGATATTCCGAGGATAAAATTTTTCGTATAACGCAGAGATTGGACGAAAAGACAATTTTTCAAGATAGCCGTAAAACAAAAATAGTGAGAGAGGTTGACCATGAGCAGTCTTAAAGGGACGCAGACCGAAAAAAATATTCTGACCGCATTCTGTGGCGAATCGCAGGCAAGGAATAGGTATACCTATTTTGCCTCAAAGGCCAAAAAAGAGGGCTATGTCCAGATTTCTCATATCTTCGAGGAGACGGCCAATCAGGAGAAGGAACATGCCAAGCGACTTTTTAAACTGCTTGAGGGCGGCGAGGTTGAAATCTCCGGTACCTTTCCGGCCGGCGTGATCGGACCCACTGTAGAAAATCTGGCTGAGGCAGCAGGCGGTGAAAATTACGAGCACACCATAATGTATCCAGGCTTTGCCAAGATTGCTCGCAAGGAAGACTTTTCTGACATTGCGGACATCTTTGAGGCCATCGCTGTTGCCGAGATGCAGCACGAAAAACGTTACAGACACCTGATAGCCAATATCGAGGCTGACAGGGTCTTCAAACGTGAAGAAAAGGTGACCTGGCGCTGTAGAAACTGCGGATATCTGCACGAGGGAGAGGCTGCTCTGGAAAAATGTCCGGCCTGCGACCATCCCCAGGCGCACTTTGAACTGCTTGGCGAAAACTGGTAGGCATCTGGCTTCCTGACTCATTGCCGGGACCTCTCATGAGAGGGTGCATTCCTGTTTTTGGGCAAGAGTTGAAAGAACATGAGAAGTTTTTTACTTAGCCATCGATAATTTTTAGTTTTTACGAGATTATCACCAAGAAGAATGAAGAGCGGTGTTAAATTCTAAGTTTTCACGATCTTGTTGAAAATGATAAAATTATTGCAAAGAAGAATTGTAAAGAGTGCAGCCCACTCCCTGCAGGGATTGTTGGCCACCTGGAAGGGAGAAGAAGCCTTTCGGGTGGAACTGATCCTGGCCCTGTTTCTATTACCCCTTGGTCTGTATCTGGGGGAAACCAGGGTGGAAAAACTGCTCCTGGGCGGCAGTGTCTTTCTTGTTCTGATCATTGAGCTGCTGAACTCCGCCGTAGAAAGTGTGGTCGATAGAGTCGGCAGCGAGCAGCATGAACTGTCAGGTCGGGCCAAGGACCAGGGGTCTGCTGCAGTTCTGCTCTCCTTGTTTCTGCTGGTATCTGTATGGGGAACTCTGTTATGGCCCTGAATAATAGAGTTGTTTGTGAATTTGGAGGGAAATTATGATTGTCGGCATCCTGAAAGAGATTAAGGCTGAAGAGAACCGGGTTGCGATGACCCCGTCTGGGGTCGAGATATTGGTACACCATGGCCACCAGGTTCTGGTGGAAAAGGGGGCAGGCCTGGGCAGTGGTTTTGATGATGACCAGTATCTCCTGTCCGGGGCTGAGATCCTGGATGAGGCAGACAAGGTTTATGTCGCTGCTGAGATGGTTATGCACGTCAAGGAACCGCAGCCCTCGGAATATGGGATGATCCGGGAGGGCCAGATCGTCTTTACCTATTTTCACTTTGCCGCTGCAGAAGAGTTGACCCGAGCCATGCTCGACCGGAGGGCAGTCTGTATCGCCTATGAGACCATCGAAGGGACTGACGGGAGCCTGCCCCTGCTCACCCCCATGAGCGAGGTGGCCGGCAGGATGGCGGCCCAGCAGGCAGCCAAGTACGTGGAGCGTGCCCAGGGGGGGCGTGGGATCCTTCTTGGCGGGGTGCCTGGAGTGGCTCCGGCCACGGTCCTGGTCATCGGCGGCGGGGTGGTGGGAACCCATGCTGCGCAGATGGCATGCGGACTCGGAGCCAAGGTGTATCTCCTGGATATGAGTCTTGAGCGTCTTCGCCATCTTTCTGAGATCATGCCCAAAAACTGTTTTCCCATGATGTCCTCACCGGCAATCATCCGTGAACTGGTTCAGCAAGCCGATATTGTCATTGGAGCCGTGCTCCTGCACGGGGCCAAGGCCCCGAAGCTGATCAGCCGAGACATGCTCTCCACCATGAAACCGGGGGCCGTGATGGTGGATGTCTCCATTGACCAGGGAGGCTGTTTTGAGACCTCCCGTCCGACCACCCACCGGGATCCTATCTATGAGGTGGACGGTATCATCCACTACTGCGTCACCAACATGCCCGGAGCAGTACCTCTGACTTCCACCATGGCTCTGACCAATGCCACACTTCCCTATGCCCTGGATCTGGCAGACAAGGGGTGGTGCCAGGTGGCCCTGGAAAATCCAGGCGTACGGGCTGGTTTGAACGTGGTGAACGGAAAGGTGACCTACCAGGGGGTGGCTGAGGCCTTTGCTATGGACTACACTTCGGTGGAAACGCTGTTGCAGCAGGGCTGTTGAAAAATCGGGTCATTGCAAAAGACTATTGTCAGCCCCCTTCGCCTTCTGTTTAGCGGGTATGGCTGGTATCTGCCACCACAAAGGGGGTGGAGCGGACACCGATACTCTCCTTTCTGACCCAGAGCCGCATAATGGGAATGACTTGCCCGGCGGAATCGACCATGTTGCTTAATTCTTCCACAAAGGAGATGTCTCGAGTTAAAAACTCGAAGTAGGAAACATTGCTGCTGTAGGGGTCGATTACCAGGATAACCTTTTCCGGGTCGTAGGGGTGTTTCTGCGGGGTCCCGCTGAAGGAGACATGGGTCTGGCGCAGATCCTTCTCATCGTCAGGTTTCTGATAGGCCTGGACGGCGAACTCCTTGACTGCTTCAGGGAAATTTCTTAATACCATATGCCCCTCCTTGGCTTCAGTTGGTGGTGAACTCCATAAAAAATATTCGGCCTTCCTTTCTCTTGTTCAGGGAAAACTAATGAGTGGACTGCTGGTCAGGGTGATCCGCTTCCTGGTCCCTGGACCGGTTTGCAGCAGGTGTACCGTTGCCTGTTCCGTGTAAAGATCTTTGGCCGACAGGCAGTCCATTGGCAGAATAACCCCCATTCCCCTGAATCCTGCTGCAGTTGCCGTGTGCATGACAGCACCGTGGGCGGCTGTGCCGGTGACAATGACGTTCCGGATGTTTTGTTCCTGAAGAATCTTTTCAAGATCGGTTTTCCAGAATTTGTCCACCGAGGACTTGACAATGGCTTCTCCTTTTTTCGGAGTGACCTGCGGTAATATGGTCTTAGGAGTTCCCTTTGAAGTCAGGCTGTAGACCACCACCACTCCGGCGTTTCGCGCCCGGGCCATGAGGTCGGCAATACGGGGAACCGTTTCCAGGCATCGCGGACGTCGCTCCATATTGCAGGTGCGTTCTTCAATATCAAGGATGAGCAGGGCCGTGTCACCAGGGCTTATCGTCACCGGGGTCAATGCAGGTTTTTCCGGGGCCTGAGCCTCGGTCCAGACAACATCGATGGGAGTACTCTGGATGAGGTTTGGGAAAAGGAGCAGGGCTGTCAGAATAAGGGTGACTGTGCGCAACATGCTGTCCTCCTGATGAATGGAGTGAAAAAAAGACCTTTATCTATTGTTATCATCAAAGGTTAATCTTCGTCAAGTTGAGTCCCAGATGTTGCCGACATCGACTGATGCAGGTTGTCCAAATACCCAGACCGGAAATGTTTGACGTGGTCAACATCCGTGCCCCCCCTTGTCCGCTAAAAACAGAATTCTCTAACATTTTTTATTTCAGACCCAAACTTAGTGTGCTAAAGTATCATATTAAATTGTCAGGATAGTAAATCCAGTTGCTAACTATTCAACTGCACTGCATTTGCGTTGGCAGCATCCTTAATGTCTATGAATAGTTACACATTTTATTAATACGTTATAGAGAGAGCTCTTTCATGCTTGAAACTAAAATACAGACTGAACTTCAGAACAAAGTAAATAAAAAAATAGCACCGTTGTTTTCCAAATATAATATGGATTTCAGCAGCCTTGAGTCTGGTATGAAATGGAAGCCCATTGTCCTTATAATAGGCAACTACTCTTCTGGCAAATCCACCTTGATTAATGAAATCATAGGCACAGATATCCAGCGCACCGGACAGGCTCCCACCGATGATGCCTTTACCGTCATTACCTCTGAGGGAAGTGACCGGCCAGAAGAAGTTCCTGGATCCACGCTCATTAATGATGACTGCTTGCCGTTTGTTAAATTCAGAAAATATGGCGAAAAACTTACCTCCCACTTATGCCTGAAAAATATCGATTCGCCGACCTTTGAAAACATGGCCATCATTGACAGCCCGGGTATGCTGGATGCCACAACAGAAAAAGATCGTGGCTATGATTACATGGAGGTGCTGGGTGAATTTGCCAAAATGGCCGACCTGATCGTCCTCATGTTTGACCCCCATAAGGCAGGAACCATCAAAGAGACCTATTCGGCAATACGGAACACTCTGCCTGAAAAATCCGGTGAAGACAGAATTATCTTTGTTATGAGCCGTATTGATGAATGTGACAACATCAGCGATCTTGTGCGTTCTTACGGCACACTGTGTTGGAATATGTCTCAGATGACAGGCCGTAAAGATATCCCCCATATTTATCTCACCTATTCTCCTGATGTGGCAAATTCCCCCAAGGTCGCAGATTTGTGGCCCCAGGAGAGGACGGAGCTCATGGAGAAGATAGCTGCCGCCCCCGGTCTCCGCTTGAATCATATATTGGAAGATATCGACCGCCAGGTGAATGAGCTGCAAATAGTCTGTGAGGCCGTGGGCGAATTTACCCAGAGGGGTCGAAAGCTCTTCATGAAGATAGGCAAGATAACAGTCGGCCTTGGTGTTGGCCTGTTTTGTTTCGGGGATGTCTTAACAAACAGCCTTATTTCCCTGCCACGGCAAACCCTTATATCATCACTGCGAGGAGAAGGTTTTTCTCTCATGAACCTGATCCTTCCCCTCATTTTTCTCTGCAGCGCCCTGGCACTAGGGGTGATAATTTTCAATAATTTCGGATTTAAAAGGCTTCTCCAAAAAACACTCTCAGACAGCAGTAATCTGATAAATCTGGAAAATGAATACCGCAGAAATCTCTGGAACAAAATGGCAGGAAAAACCAATGAACTCTTAAGAAACAGCAAGGCCAAAGACATTTGGCAGGGACATTCAGGTAACTTGGCAAAAATACGCCGATTCCTTGATGGTGATCTGAAAAAATATTACGACAAATTAAGATCTTGAGGGGTTTTGTACAAAAAACGCCTCAAAAGGGACTCAACCAAGGAGTATCCGATTAAAAAGTTGCGTGTGTTTTTTGAGTCATTTACGTTGGCTCGGCGTTAGCCTTGTTTCTGTTTTTACAACAAGGATTTGGTTGAGTACTGATTCAGCAGTTTTCTTTGGATTTTTCATTCTGCTAACCCGATTTGGCGATTGTGGCGTTTAATTTATTGATGGCGAGAAATTAAATAAATCTGTCTCCTTTTTCGTTTCTCTTAAGCGTAGATGGTCATTCCCTAATTCTCGGAAGGGTCAGGCTGAGTAAGGCTGCCGTTGCTGTGAGCAGGCCTGCCAGGAGATATGCCTGGGAAAAGCTGCCGCTCTTCTCGGCCAGGATTCCTGCGAGGGCTGGGCCGGAGATTTGGCCGATGCTAAAGAATAGTGTTACCGTGGCAAAGCCCGAGGCTGCCTTTACGGGGCCCAGGTAGTCGCCAATGGAGGCAGCCATAATGGAGGGGACGCTCCAGGCACAGAGGGCAAAGAGGCCGATGGAGAGGTAGACGCTCCCCGGCATCGGATTCAGGGCCAGGAGCAGGTGGGAGATCCCCTGTAAACCATAGACCAGGGCCAGGGTTCGGGCTCTGCCTATGTGGTCGGAAAGGGATCCGAAGAGAGGACCGGAAAAGATACCCAGCAGGCCGAACCAAAACCAGAAACGCCCGGCCACCGCCTCGGAAAAGCTATACTCATTGATCAGGGTGGTGACCACAAAGGTCACGTAGATGACATAGGTAAAGCCAAAGAAAAAGTAGATACTGCCCAGGTGGAGGAGGCTGCGCTTTTCTGGTATGCTTGGTTTTTTGTTCAGGAGCTTTGGTTGTTTTGTTTCTTTCTTCCCTTTTTTCTTTTCCACAAGCTGCAGTCCCAGATCCTGTGGTTGGTTTCGAATCAGGAGAGAGCAGAAGACGCCGATTGCCAGAACCAGGCCACCCATAACCATCCAGTTTGTCCTCCAGCCCTGACCACTGGCTGTCCAGTTGTTGATGGTTGGAATCAGCAAACCGGTGATCATGATTCCCAGGCCGATGCCCGATACCATCAGACCGGCTGCCCGACCGCGCAGAGACGAACCAAACCAGTGGGAGACCAGGGCCATGACCGGAACATTGGCAAGTCCGCTGCCGATGCCGGTGAAGAAGAAGGTGGCCAGTACCAGCCAAAATCCGTCTGCCATTCCGACAAGAACCATCGAACTGCCCACCAGGAAGATTCCACTGCTGATAACTGTTCGATAGCCGAAATGCTTCACCAGTCTGCTGCTGACAAGCACTGCCAGCAGATAGCCGATGAAGTTTCCGGTACCGATAAAGCCCATTTGGCTGTAGCCCAGTTCCAGGTCACTTCCCATGGAGGGGAGGAGCATGCCCAGGGAAAAGCGGCCAAGACCCAGGACACCAATGATGGTCAGGACCCCGGAGAGAACGATGATCCAGCCATAATGGATGCCGCGCAGGGATGGCATCAGGAGGAACTACTCCGGTAGTGGAAACCCTCCACCATCCGGGTGATACGAAAAGCGTTTTCAAACACAGTCCTGATTACGGCCACCTCGTTATAGCGGGCACGGGAGAGGTTGGTCACTGCATCCAGCAGATCTGATTCGCGCTGCAGCCCCTCCTTGTACTTGAGCTGGGTGATGCGCAGATTTTCTTCAGCATGGCTGATATCCTCCCTGGCCACCTCCACGTTGGCCATGCTCACCCGGTAGTCGATGAAGAGATTGGCAAGGTCGGTGGTCAGCGTATTTTTCAATTCTGCCTGATCATACTGGATCTCCCGCACAGTGAGTCTGGCCCTGGAGATGGTAGACTCCCGGGAAAATCCGTCAAAGAGATTAAGAGAGAGTACCATCTGGGCA
>DAOVAI010000065.1 GCA_030671085.1 Pseudomonadota bacterium
AGCCTTAAGTTGCAATCAGTTTCAGGCGAGCCATGACATGAGTAGTGGCCATACTCAATACCGGTAAGCCGTTAAAAAGCAAGTAGAACGACAGGATTTCAGAAATTGGCCTGCCTGACTGGCAGATCTTGAAAAATAAGAGCATCTTTAAACAAAAAGATGCCTTCATGCCTTCATTGGGTATTCCAAAGCCAATGGTGAGTGAAACCTTGATTAGAAAAGCGTTGCCTTTTTCTATTAGAGCAATTAGAGCACTACCTTTTTTGCCTTTACAAGGAGAATCCTCAGTTTGACATCAGGGCATGGATTCACTATGTACAGGATGCCCGTAAACAGCACAACCAGGTCGATAGAAAGGAGACAGAAATGAGTAATGCGCTGAAAGGAGTTTTGATGTCGGCACTGATTTTTCCCGGTGCCGGGCAGATCATTCTGGCACGATATGGGCGTGGAGCCCTCTTTTTTGTTTTTGCGTTTATCAGTGGTCTGCTCTGTGTTGCAGCCATTGTCCGTCAGGCCGTGGTGATCCTGCAACAACTTGCCGCACAGGGAGAGGGGGTAACCCTGCCGAAAATTATGACCACGGCTGTGGAAGCTTCAACCACCGGTTCAACTCTCTTTCTCAAACTCTCTTTCTTCGTCTTTTTCTGCGGTTGGCTGTTTGCAGTGGTGGATGCCTGGCGAATCGGGAAGGAATTGGATGCGCAACAGAACGAGGCAGGCACGGGTCAAGTGGCTGAAGAATAAGATTCTTGTTGAGTAGAGATACGTATGAATGTGAAGGTTTTTACCACAGGCGGCACCATTGATAAGATCTATTTTGATGCCAAAGACGACTACCAGGTCGGAGAGCCGGAGATTGGTTCACTCCTTGCCGAAGCAAATGTGACCTTTGACTACAGCGTCGAGTCACTTCTGCGTAAGGATAGTCTGGAGATGAACGAGACTGATCGGAAACTGGTTTATGATGCGGTGGCTGCAGAGTCCTGTGCACGCATCCTCATTACTCACGGGACTGACACCATGATCGAGACGGCAAAAAGTCTCCTTGGTATCCCTGATAAGACCATTGTTCTCACAGGCTCCATGCAGCCTGCCAGGCTGCGGGTGAGCGACGCCTTTTTTAATGTCGGATGTGCTGTTGCCGCTGTCCAGCTGCTTTCCCCCGGTGTCTATGTGGTGATGAACGGCCAGGTCTTTGATCCACGGACAAGCCGTAAAAATGTGGCAAAGAACTGTTTCGAGCGTCTATGAAAAGGTGATTGTGCAACACATTTCTTGTCTGATGGTTGTTGGTCTGCTGATAACTTTTTTATGTCGCATAAATGGAGCCGGTTTTTCCTTAAAAGAGGGGGAAGATGGTGCATCAATTCTTCCTCTGCCACCAGTGCCGATACAACCAATGCCGGCTTTAAACAGATTTTAGGCTATCTTGAAAAATTGTCTTTTCGTCCAATCTCTGCGTTATACGAAAAATTTTATCCTCGGAATATCACTTATATGCCTGCGGTAAAATTTTTCGTATGCCTTGATCTTGAACGAAAATCCAAATTTCTCAAGGCACCCTTACATTCAAGATACATTGTTCAGTAATGGGCAAAATAAAACGTCCTTCCAATCAGTTAGCCCTTTAAAGCAGACAGCACGACCTTGGCCACCTGGTCGTAGTTGTGGGCAAAATGCACAGTAATCCCCTCTTTAATGTGATCGGGAAGGGTATCAAAATCACCCTGATTTGCCTCGGGCAGAATCAGTTCCCTGATCTCATTTCGTTTGGCTGCAATCACCTTTTCCTTAATCCCTCCCACAGGCAGTACCTTGCCGGTGAGGGTGAGTTCTCCAGTCATGGCCAGGTTTCGTTTCATGCGCCGCTTCATGCCCAGGCTGAGCAGGGCCGAGGCCATGGTAACTCCGGCACTGGGGCCGTCTTTGGGGGTGGCCCCTTCCGGTACATGGAGGTGAATAAAATGGGTCTGGAAAAAATCTTCCTTTACTCCATAGCGGGTGGCATGGGAACGCAGGAAGCTGTAAGCGATCTCCGATGACTCCCGCATCACATCGCCAAGCTGCCCGGTCTGTTTGAAGCCCGAGCCCTCCTTGTGTACGGCTGTTGCCTCCACTGCCAGGGTGACCCCGCCGAGAGCGGTCCAGGCAAGACCGGTGATAACGCCTACCCCGCTAATGAGCGCCTCCTTCCTGAAAAAGGGTTTTCCCAGGTAGTCCCCTATATTTTTCGCTGTAATAGAGACCTTCAGCTCTGGATCTTCCAGGAGCTGAACCACGGTTTTACGCACGATCTTGAGGAGATTTTTTTCCATCTTTCGCACCCCGGACTCCCGGGCATATCCTTCAATGAGTAGCCCCAAAGCCGCCTTGCTGATCTTGAGCTGACTCTTCTTCAGACCGCCCCGTTCCAGGGCCTTGGGCCAGAGATGGTTCTTGGCAATGGCCATTTTTTCTTCGGTGATGTAGCCGGAGAGCCTGATCATCTCCATACGGTCAAGGAGCGGTCCGGGAATGGTATCAAGCTGATTGGCGGTACAGATAAAGAGGACCTTGGACAGATCTACCCGCAGGTCCAGATAGTGATCAAGAAAATCAGCATTCTGTTCCGGATCCAGAACCTCGAGCAGGGCAGATGCTGGATCACCACGGAAAGAGGCACCGATCTTGTCAACCTCATCAAGCATGATCACCGGGTTAGCGGTTTTCACCTCTTTTAAGGCCTGAACAAATTTCCCAGGCATGGCACCGATATAGGTTCGCCTGTGGCCCTTAATCTCAGCCTCATCCCGCATGCCACCAAGGCTGAAACGGTAAAACTTTCTGCCCATGGCCTCGGCCACTGAGCGTCCGATGGAGGTCTTGCCCACACCCGGAGGGCCCACCAGCAGCATGATGGAGCCGGCTATCTCTTTTTTAAATGCACCGACTGCCAGAAACTCGATGATCCGCTCCTTCACATCATCAAGGCCGTCATGATCCCGGTCCAGAATCCTCCTTGCCTCCTTTATGCCCAGTTTATCCTCGGAATAGACACCCCAGGGGACTGAACTCATCCAGTCAAGATAGTTTCTGGTCACAGCATACTCCTGGGAGCCCTTTTCCAGATAACTCAACTTCTTCATCTCCTCTTCAATACGATCTGTGACCGGCTGCGGCGGATGAAGACCTTCCAACCGTTTTTCAAATTCATCAGCATCAGCGCTTCGGTCATCCTTGGTAATGCCCAATTCTTTCTGTATGGTTTTGAGCTGTTCCCGAAGAAAGAATTCACGCTGACGTTTGTTGATCTTTGTGTTCACATCCTTGCTGATTTCGCCATGAAGTTTACTGATCTGAACTTCCTTATGGAGCAGGGGAAACACACGCTTCATCCGCTCGAGGATGGGAATGGTCTCCAGGACCTGCTGCAGCTCCTCCCCGGTGGCCGTAGTGAGCGTTGCGGCAAAATCAGTGAGGGGAGCAGGTTCGTTGGGTGAAAAGTACTGCAGTGCCTGTTTCAACTCTTCTCCGTGCAGAGGATTGGCCTGGACCAGCTCTTTCACGGCAGTTATAATTGACAGACCATAGGCCTTGGTTTCCGCATCCTCGAGTCCTGCCGCTAACTCTTCTTCAGAAGGATATTCCACTTCCACAAGAAAGGGGACCTTCTTACTTATCCAGCGCTTAATGCGGAAACGCTGCAATCCCTGGCAGATAAAGTGGATATCCGAATCCTGCATGGTGGGTTTCACAACCCTGCCTACACAGCCCACCAGGGAAAAATCGTCGACGGTTGTCTCCTGTGCAGGAATATTTCCGGTATAGACCAGCCCCACTACTTTCTGTTCCGTCCCCCCGATCTTCTGAATGGTTTCCTTCCAGTACTCTCCCCCCAAGACTATGGGCTGAATCTGACCGGGAAAAAATGGTCTGCCGCTGATGGGAATCAAGTACAGATGCTGAGGAAGGACCTGATGGGGAAGGGCTATCTCATTCTGCGATCCACCCTCGTGGATCATTTCTGCCTCTGCCTGGGTTTCGTGCTTATCGGTCATAGATATGTGCTCCTCTGCATCAAAAAACAACAAGTTGTCTATGATGGATTCTATCAGCTGTTGAAGGGATCACAAACAACAAAAGAAAAAATTTTTCAGGTGCTTCCCATTGTCCTTCTCGTTATACTAGTCATCACATTTCGATTCACAAGGACAGCAAAGAAAGTTTTTTTACCACTTACAGGGGGTTGTATTCAGTGATCCGTGTCGGCATCCTCTCGGATACTCATATCAACAGACCTTTGCCAGGATTTGCAAAACTGGTGCAAAAGGTCTTTGCAGACTGTTCCGTCATCCTTCATGCAGGCGATCTGACAGACCTCTCTATTCTGGAAGTCTTTCAAGGCAAGGAGCTCCACGCTGTGCATGGTAATATGTGCAACCTGCCCAGCCAGCAGACCCTGGCAGAAGAAAAACTAATCCGCCTGGATGGCTACACCATCGGCCTCTGTCACGGGGCCGGTGCACGACACAACATAGAGGAGAGGATGTGGAATCTCTTTCCCACCGCTGACTGCATCGTCTACGGCCACACCCATCACCCTGTCTGCCATAGGCTGGCAAAGACCCTTTTTCTCAACCCCGGCTCCTTTCTTGGTACCGGCCGTTACGGTGCTCCAGGCAGTTACGCCATCCTGTGCATTGATGCAGACGGCCTGCATGGCTCCCTGCATCAGCTCGATGAGACTGGCTCATGAAAACACTCTGGGCCCCCTGGCGCATGGAACATGTAGAGGGTACTGCAGCAAAGGTCTCCGGCTGTCTCTTTGAACCGCAGGGTCAGACTTCCTGTGACCGGGATGCACTTCTTCTCTACCGGGACACACAGACTCTGGTCCTGCTCAATCGATTTCCCTACACAAACGGGCATCTGCTCGTGGCACCGGTCCGCCACCTGGCCTGTCTCACCGACCTTCGAACTGATGAACAGAGTGGACTGATGGCTATGCTTTCATCGGCCACCAGGATAGTCCGGGAATGTCTGCAGCCGGACGGCCTGAATGTGGGCTGCAATCTGGGAGAGGCCGCAGGCGCCGGGATTGCAGATCACCTCCATTTTCACATCGTTCCCCGCTGGGAGGGAGACCATAACTTCATGGCCGTACTTGCTGAGGTACGCAGCGTGCCGGAACACCTCTTAACCACCTATGACAGACTCCTGCCTGCGTTTCAGGAACTTCTCAAGACAGAGGAACAGAAGCAATGACCAAGGCAGCAAAGATCACCCCCATGCTCCAGCAGTACCTGGAAATCAAGGAGCAGCATGAGAATGCCATCCTCTTTTACCGAATGGGTGATTTTTACGAGATGTTTTTCGACGATGCAGTGACTGCCTCCAAGATCCTCGGTATCACCCTGACGTCTCGAAACAGTAAAAATGACGCCAACAGGGTCCCCATGTGCGGTGTGCCCTTCCATGCCGCGTCCACCTATCTTGCCAAACTGGTGAAAGCCGGACGCCGGGTGGCTATCTGTGAACAGACTGAAAACCCCAGTCAGGCAAAGGGAATAGTGCGCCGCGAGGTGGTCCGGGTTATCTCTCCGGGCCTGGTCACCGACGAGCAGATCCTGGATGACAAAGACAATCTCTATGTGGCCGCCCTCTCCTGCCGGGAAAAAGGAAAGAAAACGATCTACGGTATCAGCTTCCTTGATCTCTCCACCGGCTCCTTCCTGGTGGGCGAATTCTCCGATGAGCAGGGAGAGGCAGAGACCATTTTAGATCAGCTGACCCGCATGACCCCGGCAGAACTGCTGATCAATGAAGATGAGCAGGAAGCACTGGACTCTCTTGTCAGCACTGCCGAGACCCTGCTCCCCGGCCTCTGTATCACCAGTCGCCCTGCACCGCTCTTTCACTTCCCCCACTGTGAAGAACTGCTGACCGAGCATTTTGCAGTGACCAACCTGGCAGGGTTTGGCTGCAGTGCATTCAAACAGGGTATTATTGCCGCTGGTGTCCTCCTTGACTATATTCAAGAGACGCAGAAGACGGAAATCGGCCACATTGAACGTCTTACCCCCATAGACCTGGAACGCATCCTCCAGATCGATGATTCTTCCAGACGAAACCTGGAGCTGACGCAGACCATCATCGGCTCCAAACGGGAGGGTTCACTCCTCTCTGTCCTGGATCAGACCTGCACCCCCATGGGAGCCCGGCTGCTCAAACAGGAACTCCTCTTCCCGCTCCAGGATGTGGATCGCATCAATGGCAGGCTGGACGGGGTGCAATTCCTTCACAGCCATGCCAAGATCCGCAATAATTTTCGTGAACAACTCGCTGCTGTCTATGATGTGGAACGACTGAACAGCCGTATGGTGCTCGGCAACGGAAACGGCAGGGACATGCTGGCCCTGAAACATTCTCTGGCCGGCCTGCCGGCCATCAAGGATCTTCTGCTCCAGTGCGATGCCCCCCGGATCAAGGCCATTGGTGAAGAACTGGATACCCTTGACGATCTGCACCTGCTCATCGAAGAGGCCATCCATAATGAGGCCCCAATCACCCTTCGTGACGGACGGCTGATCAAGGAAGGCTATAACCAGGAACTGGACGAGCTGGTGCATATCCAGCGCCATGGAAAGCAGCTCATCCTTGAGCTTGAGAGCAAAGAACGAACGGCTTCGGGCATTGCCAAGCTCAAAGTTGGCTTTAATAAGGTCTTTGGCTACTTTATCGAAGTCAGCAAGCTCCACGCAGACAAGGTTCCTGAGACCTACATTCGCAAGCAGACCCTGGTTAATGCCGAGCGCTTTATCACGCCTGAACTGAAGGAATTTGAGTCCAAGGTCCTGGGCGCCCAGGAACGCCGTCTGGAACTTGAATACCAGCTCTTTAGCGAAATTCGCAAAAGACTGGCAAGTGAGAGTTCCCGCCTGCTGCAGTCTGGTCAGCTCCTGGCCAAGATCGACTTCCTCGCCTGCCTGGCTGAAATTGCCAAGCTCTATCACTATCGCAGGCCCGAGGTGGGTGACGGCGAAGAAATCAAGATCATCGAGGGCAGGCATCCGGTTATCGAACGGTCGCTGCCCAGCGGCAAGTTTGTCCCCAACGATGTACACCTGGATCAAGAAACGGATGAGGTCCTCATTATCACCGGCCCCAATATGGCGGGTAAATCGACCATACTTCGCCAGACAGCCCTCATCGTGCTCATGGCCCAGATGGGTTCTTTTGTCCCGGCAGAGTCAGCGCTTATCGGTGTGGTGGACAGGATATTCACCCGGGTCGGGGCCATGGATGACCTGCGGCGGGGCCAATCCACCTTTATGGTGGAGATGAATGAAACCGCCAATATCCTCAACAATGCCACGGAAAAAAGCCTGGTCATTCTCGATGAGATCGGACGCGGCACCTCCACCTTTGACGGCCTGGCCATTGCCTGGGCTGTGGCTGAAGATCTGGTCCAGAAAAACAACAAGGGCGTCAAGACACTGTTTGCCACCCATTATCACGAGCTTACAGATCTTGCCAGGACCGAGGAACGGGTTCGCAACTATTCCATTGCAGTGCGTGAATGGAACGAAACGATCATCTTCCTGCATAAACTGGTCAAAGGGGGAACAAACCGATCTTACGGGATTCAGGTGGCAGGCTTAGCGGGTGTCCCTGACCGGGTTGTCCGCCGCGCTGGAGAGATCCTGAAAAATATTGAAAAAGGGGAATTCAGTCAGGACGGAACCCCAACCATAGTCAAAGACAGTCCCCCAAAAAAGGTCCGCAAACAGAAGCATCCCAGCCAGCTTCCTCTCTTTCCCCTCCCGGAGAATGATCCTCTCCGTCTCTACCTGCAGAAGCTTGAGGCAGATGACCTCAGCCCTCGTCAGGCCTTAGACGTGGTCTATGAGCTCCTGAAGTTCCTGAATTGATGGCGTCGTAGAGAAGAGCACCCTCAACAACGGGGAACTCCTTTCAGGCCCCCCTTGAGGGGGTAACCTCAGATTTTGAAAACTCTTTATCTGTTTCGTTGTTGTAAATTTCATAGCATTCCAACGTACTCCAATGCGCTGGAATGTTATGAAATCTGCACACCTGGCAGAGGAAGTTTTTTTTATTGAGATATCTCAATTTTTTAGTTTTTACGACTTTGTCTGAATGAGCAGTTCCCTCCCTCACCGTCTACGACTCCCTTTTCCTTCTCATTTCACTCAGACCCTAGCCTTTTCTTTTGCCTTCCCTCCTGCTTTTATGTATACTTTCAACAATACAGAATCCTTGTATAAAATATCTTCTTAAACGAACATCTGGCAGACACGCAATGCGCTACGAGTTCTTTTCCCCACGGGACATCAAATAAGCTGTAATGCATCGTTTTTTTTCTATCTTTTTCCTTTTCTTTTTCTTCCTCACTCTCTTTCCCCATACTTCCGTTCTAGCAGAGGAAGCAGTAACAGTTGCTTCTGACACTATTTCCTCTGAAAAACAGTATCAGCAGGCAAAATTCTATTACAATGAACTGCATACCAACAACAGCCTGAGCAAGTCCCGGGAAAACTGGCTCAATGGAGTTCGCAATTTCAGAAAAATCTACCTGGCAGGCCCAAAATCTGAATATGCGGCGCCGAGCCTGTACATGCTTGGCCGTATGTATCTCAAGATGTACAAACGCTTCGGCACTGCCATCGACCTGAAAGAATCCATCTCCTACTATCGTGATGTGGCTGCCCTCTTCCCTGACGATCGGTTGGCTGACGATTCCCTCTATGCCGTGGGAAATATTTTTCTAAAAGAAAAAAATGACCCGCAAAAAGCCGCCGCTTCTTTCACCCGCATCATCGCTGATTACAGAAACGGAGACATGTATCCCCATGCTTCTGACCGCCTCAAGGGCTTATCCAAGGACCATAGCATTCCGCTTCCCGAGGCAATGCTGAAGAGGACATACCTTGAGAACTTGAACTACGTCCTTCCAGTAAAGTACTGGTCATCAAATAATTATACCCGTGTGGTCATCAAGGCAAACGGGCCAGTTGCATATCAAGAAAGGCTTTTGGAAAAGATCGGTGACCAACCCCGTCGGCTCTATATCGATTTTCAAGAATCCTATATAGAGCCGCGCTACCGCTCGCCCATACCAATTGAAGACGGACTGCTCAAACAGATTCGCACCGGACAGTTCACTCCTGAGGTGGTGCGGGTGGTGCTCGATATTGAAACCATCTCCAGCTATAAAATTTTCAGTCTTCCTGATCCCTTCCGTGTGGTCATTGACGTGCGTGGTGAACGGAAGACTACTGCTGTAAAACCAGCAAAAACAACGCCTAGACCACCAGCGAATGGTATCTCAGATTCCTCCATGGATCCTGCTGAAGATCATTTCGTTGTCCTTGAAGATTTTAAAAAGAAGGCTGTCAATGGAGAGAAGGGTAGAGCGGTTTCAACGACTAGGGATGATCCACCCGTTTCCACAGAGCAGCTTTCTCTTGCCCAGCAGCTTGGACTTGGCATACGAAAAATTGTTATTGACCCAGGCCATGGCGGCAAGGACCCCGGCGCATCCGCCTTTGGCCTGAAAGAAAAAGACATTGTCTTAAGTATTGCACAGAAACTGGCGCCAGTCCTTGCTGAACAGACGCAGGCGGAGGTTATTCTTACCAGAGAGACAGATATCTTTATCCCCTTGGAAGAACGAACCGCCATTGCCAATACCAATGATGCTGATCTCTTCATCTCCCTGCATATCAACGCCCATCCTTCGCCCAAGGTGCATGGACTTGAGACCTACTATCTCAACCTGACCACCAATGCAGAGGCCATGCGAGTCGCTGCCTTTGAAAATGCGACCTCTACCCACCAGATGAGTGACCTTCAGGATATTCTTTCTGATATCATGAAGAATTCAAAAATTAATGAGTCTTCCCGGCTGGCAGGCTATGTGCACAATTCCCTCTGCGGCGGCATTAATGATGTCACTGGCTACGATTTTAAAAATCTTGGTGTCAAGCAGGCCCCGTTTTATGTCCTGATTGGTGCTGAAATGCCGGCAATTCTCATTGAAATTGCCTTTATTACCAATCCCTCAGATTCAGATTACCTGCATCAGGAATCATTTCTTGATGTCATAGCTGGTGAAATTGCCGAAGGTGTTCAGAGTTACATGCACAGCACCACTGCAAGCCTCTAAATCATAAAAAAAGCCAGAAATTCCCGAAGGGATCTCTGGCTTTTCCGAAACGACCAAGAACAGTAAATGATTTCAGGTGGTGCAGATTCGTATGATCTGACTTGACCGTAATAGCAGTTCTATACGGTCAAGTCAGATCATATGAAGGTGCGGTGCCTGGGATCATTTACACAACTTACCAGTCTATCTGGTCACATAGAAATTCTCTATCCTCTATCAGATCCTGCCCATTGAGATAGCGCTCAATGGACTCGGCAGCAACCTTGCCCTGATACACGGCCTTTGCTGCAGTCTGCGGGCCGAGGACATTATCTCCACCGGCAAAGATATAGTCAATGGAGGTCTGCAGGGTCTGGGGGTCTGTATGGTATGTTCCCCATGAGGTCAAATCAATTTCCTCTCCTTTATCCGCTGCATGATTAACATTCTGACTGATCGCAGGAACAATGGAATTGGCATCGATCATGAAGTTTGAGCCTTCCTGAACCACAGGGCGTCGACGTCCGGAATCGTCCGGCTCACCAAGTTCCATCCGGATGCATTCAACTCTGGTCAGTTTACCATTCTCGGAATGGATCTTCACTGGAGCAGCCAGGAATTCGATACGAACCCCTTCCTCTTCCAGATGATGAATCTCTGCTGCCGAGGCAGGCATTTCATCTCGGGTTCTCCGATAGAGAATAAAGACATCGGTTGAGCCAAAACGAAGGGCTGTTCTTGCTACATCGATAGCAACGTTCCCGCCACCGACAACGACAACCTTTTTACCAAGGTCGAGATCCTCTCCAAGATTGATACGCCTGAGATAATCGACCCCATGCAATACGCCTTCTGTGGATTCTTCGTCATCGAGACCAAGTTTCCTACTTGCATGGGCACCAACACCATTAAATATGGCATCAAAACCTTCAGCCCTCAAATCCTCGATGGTTTTATCTTTGCCAATGGTAACATCGGTATGAAGGGTGACTCCACAACTTTTCAGAGCATCTATTTCAGCATTGATGATATCTCTTGGCAGACGGAAAGGGGGAATTCCTACAGTGAGCATACCGCCATAGACTGGAAGGGATTCAAAAATGGTACAAGGAATACCTTTATGGGCAAGCCAGTACGCAACTGTCATTCCAGCAGGGCCTGAGCCTATAACTGCAACCTTTTTATCACCGGGAATTCCACATGCTGTTTGCATCGGTTTTTTATTCTCAACCATCCAGTCGACAATAAAGCGCTCCAACATACCAATGGAGACTGACTGTCCTTTTCCTTTACCCCGAACACATGAACCTTCACATTGAAATTCATGGGGACAAACACGTGAGCACACTGCAGGCATGGAAGAGGTTTCCCTGATTTTCCAGTAGGCCTCTTCAAATTTTTTCTCACGAAGAAGGGCAACAAAGCCTGGAATATCATTGTGGATAGGGCAAGCCTTCCTGCAGGTAGGTTTTTTACATTGAAGACAGCGTTCTGCCTCTAAAATTGCAGTAAACTCACTGTAGCCCTCGACAATTTCATCAAAATTATTCACTCGCTCTTCAGGGGTCATTTCCACCGGCATCTGCCTGGCAATTCCCATACGTTCCTTGGCTTTCATATATACACCTCAATAGAATAGATTAATCGTATCAAATTGCCTTATATTTAACCCAAGAACCTTAATTTTGAAAGTCTGGAGTTCGGCTCACTCAAAAAAATTTCCCCACCATGCCAGTATTCTCTTTTGAAAAAACAAAAAAAAGGTCGTCCCGAAGGACGACCTTTAAAAAAACAGACTTGATGAGTTAATCAGCCAATCTTTGATGCCTTAATTCTTGCAAGTGCACGCTGCAGGGCAGCTTCCGCCCTGGTCTGATTAAATTTATCATCACGGGCGGCCGCTTGACTCAGGCGTTTTTCTGCACGTTCTTTGGCTTTCATTGCTCGATCTACATCAATCTCTCCACCAAACTCTGCACTTTCAACAAGAAAGGTGATCTTATTATTGGAGACTTCAGAAAAACCTCCACTGATCATCAGGCTTTCCCGTTTTTTGTCCTGCTCATAGGTCAGGAGTCCAATTTTGATGGTCGAGAGGAAGGGAGCATGGTTGGCCAACACACCAAAGTCACCGCCATAACCGGGAGCATTAACGATATCAACATCCTCGCTAACCACTGCCCCGCTTGGAGTCACTACTTCTAAATGTATTTGTTGTGCCATTGATTTGTCCTCGTATACAGTTTAGTTCCTTAGAAATACTATTCTAGTATTATTAGAATAGTATTTCGTAAAGAAACTTATCCAGTTTTTCTTAAGTTAGCTGGGCTATATGCTTATGCTTTCTCTTTGGCATCTTTCTCGAGAGCTTCAGCAATGGAACCAACCATGTATACTGAGGTTTCAGACATCTCGTCATGCTTTCCTTCAAGGATTTCCTTGAAACCGGCAACGGTATCTTCTACTGCTACGAATTTACCAGGCATACCGGTGAAGACCTCAGCAACGGTGAAGGGCTGAGAGAGGAAACGCTGAATCTTACGAGCACGTCCAACCAGAACCTGATCTTCTTCAGAAAGCTCATCCATACCAAGAATAGCGATGATATCCTGCAGATCCTTGTATTTCTGCAGAGTAATCTGCACACCGCGAGCAACATCGTAGTGCTCCTGACCAACAACGTTGGGATCAAGAATACGAGATGTGGAGTCAAGGGGATCAACAGCAGGGTAGATTCCAAGCTCTGCAATCTGACGAGAAAGAACAACAGTACCGTCAAGATGGGCAAATGTGGTAGCAGGGGCGGGATCAGTCAAGTCATCAGCAGGTACGTATACGCACTGTACAGCGGTAATGGAACCTTTTGTGGTTGAAGTAATACGCTCCTGCAGGCCACCAAGGTCAGTAGCCAGTGTGGGCTGATAACCAACAGCAGAAGGAATACGTCCAAGAAGGGCGGAAACCTCAGAGCCAGCCTGGGTAAAACGGAAGATGTTATCTACGAAGAAGAGAACGTCCTGTCCCTCTTCATCACGAAAGTACTCAGCAGCGGTCAGACCGGTCAGAGCAACACGAGAACGGGCTCCTGGAGGTTCAGTCATCTGACCATACACAAGGGCAGCCTTGGGCAGTACGCCAGACTCTTTCATCTCGTTGTAGAGATCATTTCCTTCTCGCGTTCGCTCACCAACACCGCAGAAGACGGAAATACCACCATGATGCATGGCGATGTTATTAACCATCTCCATCATGATAACGGTCTTTCCACAACCA
>DAOVAI010000251.1 GCA_030671085.1 Pseudomonadota bacterium
GTGCGGTCTGAGTTTTTAGTTGTAAGTTTTCAGTGTTCAGTGTTCAGTGGAATAAGCAGATGCTCTATTGCTGGAAACTGAAGACTGAAAACTGAAAACTGAAAACTTTTTTTAATCAATCCCTTTTATGACAAAACAGACAGCGGTACTTCGGCGGATGATCTTCGGGCAGGGGATAGACCCCTTCCGGGGTGTGACATTCGGTGCAGAACTTTTCCGCCTCTTTTTTCTTCATTCCAATGAAGCGGTTGTGATCCTCATCCAGGGGAAGCTTGGCCGTGCTTTCTTCCGGGGCGTTGAGGAGAAAGGCGAGGATTCCTATGGATGTAACCAGGAATGCAGCATTAAGAAGGATGATTCTTATTTTTTTGGAGTCAAAGGAAGCCATGAATAGAATATACCGTTTTTTCAGATTGTGAGGCGCAACAGGGTTATACTGCCATTTCCAGTTTATTAAACTTGATCATACCTGATCGCAGCCCCAGTGTCACCAGTTCTGCGAGCAGGAAGTTAAGAAATCCGTTTTTACCACTCAGTGTCACCATGCGGCTGTGTTTGTCATGTTTGCTGATCAGCTCATCCATGGTCTTGCTGCTGTGACGTGGATTGGTGATGGTGAGAGCAGTCTGCTCGCCGGAGATAATGGCCGGATAGATGCCCTCACCGGTGAGTCCGGAGGCCAGGCCTGCAGCATCGCCAATGAGAAAGGTGTTTCCGAAATTCCATCCCTGGAAGTCATAGTTGATGTATTCGGCCCGTGCCCGGTGATTATCCAAATCAAATCCCTGTTTCCTGGCCCAGGCAAGGAGACTTGATTTCAGCTCCTTCGGGTTCATGGTTTGGTTGTCAGCGTATGCGCCGATGGAGACAGTGTCGGAATGAGGGAAGATCCATGCATAACCGTTGCCAAAGAGTCTGTTATCCAGGTGCCATTCCATCTGCTGCAGGTCACCGGGGATCTGGTAGTTAATGCCTATCCCTAGGCGTTTGCTGGTAAGCCCCAGGTGTCGTCGCACAAGCGAGCTTGACCCGTCTGCTCCCACCAGATGGTCAAAGGTGATCTCCTCTTTTTTACCATTGACCCTGTCCTGGACAATCGCAGTGCCCTCTTTTATTTCGCGCACCATCACTCCGGTTCGCAGGATCGCCCCTGCTTCCGCTGCCTGCTTGGCCATATACTGGCCCAGTTGCCTTCGATTCACGGTGGCAATGATGGGATCCTGTTCCTCAATTCGTACCTTTTGCCAGGGGGTACGAATATGCTGTATGGGGAAAGATTTTTCAGCAAGTTTCTCAGGTACCCGGCTGATCAGGCCGCTCCAGGTGATTCCACCGGCACATACCTTGGGACCAATGATCTTCTTGCGTTCCAGAACCAGAGTCTGGATTCCCTGCTGTGCAAGGGTTCGAGCACAGGCAAGACCTCCTGGGCCACCACCGACTATGAGCGTGTGAATATGCATAAGCCTCCAGCCTGCTCTTTCTCCCTATCCCAGAAACGAGGCCTTGACAAATTCCCGGTTCATCCTGGCAATATTCCTGATGGATATCCCCTTGGGGCAGACTGCCTCGCATTCCCGTTCATTGGTGCAGTTGCCAAACCCTTCTTTATCCATGGCCGCCACCATAGCCAGAGCCCTTTCCTTGCGTTCCGGCTGGCCCTGGGGGAGCAGGCTGAGCTGCGAGATTTTTGCTCCGGTGAAGAGCATGGCCGCACCATTTGGGCAGCTGGCAACACAGGCTCCGCATCCGATACAGGCGGCAGCATCCATGGCCTGCTCTGCGGTGGCTGAGGGGATGGGGAGAGCGTTTCCGTCAGGGGTTCCTCCGGTATTGACCGACACATAGCCACCTGCCTGGATGATTCGGTCCAGAGCACTGCGGTCAACGATCAGATCTTTGCGAATGGGAAAGGCCCTTGAACGAAAAGGTTCGATGACCAGGGTATCGCCACTGCTGAAGTGACGCATATGGAGCTGGCAAAGGGTGGTTTGAGGTTCAGGGCCATGGGCAATGCCGTTGACCACTGCTCCGCACATGCCGCAGATTCCCTCTCGGCAGTCATGGTCAAATGCCACAGGATCCCGTCCTTCCCTGGTCAGATTTTCGTTGAGGACATCGAGCATCTCCAGAAAAGACATATCGGTGGAGATGTCTTTCAGGCTGTAGCCCTCCAATTCACCAGGAGAACTGGTGTCTTTCTGGCGCCATATTTCGAGGTTGAGATCAATTGTTTTTGTCGTCATATCGGTCAATTAGGTATGTGTCGCTGTGGGTCGATTCTTTTACTTATAGCTGCGCTGGCTTGGGGTCACATTTTCAAAGCTTAGCTTTTCCTTGTGGAGTTGCGGCTGCTTGCCTTCTCCCTGGTGTTCCCAGACCGACACATAGCTATAGTTGGCATCATCGCGTTTGGCCTCGTGTTCTTCGGTCTGGCTCTCTTCACGCAAATGGCAGCCGCAGGATTCTTCCCGGGCCAGGGCATCGTGGATCATGATTTCGGCAAATTCCAGGAAATCAGCAACCCGTCCCGCCCGTTCAAGGGACTGGTTCAGTTCGCTTCCCGAGCCTGGAATATAGACATCCTTCCAGAACTTCTCCTGTATGGCGGGAAGTG
>DAOVAI010000005.1 GCA_030671085.1 Pseudomonadota bacterium
ACCGGCTCATTCACATATTCCCAGTCATCAATCTTTTCCTTCTCCTCCTCCTCGATAACCGAGGCGGTATAACTCAGCTGCGCCCCCAGTGCCAAAAAGCAGAGGGCGATAAGGGTAATCTTCTTTCCTGTTCTTTTCATAAGGGATTCCTCCAATAGAGTTGATATCACTGTTTGCACCAACAAACTCTCAGAGAGTCTGACGGACAGGATATGCCCTTGTGTCGCGGATTGGAAAAAAAGCTTGTTATTATCCTGAGCAGCGGGAATACTATTGCTCTTTTCCAGGAAGAAGAGAGCTGGAGGACTACGTTAACAATCGGGCAGCAGAATTTTCCAATCTTTGCCGCTCATTTATGACACATGAGAAAGACTATGACTAAAAGAATTCCACTGTTCTCCATTCTGTTGCTGTTGCTTTTATCAGCAAGTTTTTGCCATGCAGACGACAATGAATCGATTTCCGGACAGATTATCACCGGCTTTCGTGTCCTGCCCGTTGATCCTGCCGACAAGAAGGCCAGTTTCACTGTATACAGAGGAGACTATATCAAGTTCAGCTATCCGAAAGATTTCGCTTCCCTCCCCTTCTCTGTGCCTGCACTCAAGTACAAAGATACGCTCATGCCCGACCCGACCAAATCGCCTTTTTTCAAAATGAAGGCAACCGGCACCTACCCATTTTCTCTTGGGCCTGTTACCGGGAGCATCAAGGTTATCGATCTTGTCCGGGTCAATTACACAGAGGTTACGGCTGAACAGGCCTCGGAGATCCTGCATAATCTCACTCCGTTCATACTTGATGTGCGGACACCGCAGGAATACAGACAACTGCACCTTGCAGGCTCTCACCTGATTCCCATCCAGGAACTGCAGGCCAGAACAGGGGAACTGGATTCAAGGAAAGATGACGATATTTTCATCTACTGCGCCACTGGCAACAGATCCACAGTGGCAGCAAGGATCCTGGCAGACAGAGGCTTCAAGCGGATCTACAACCTGCGCTATGGAATCCACGATTGGGCCCGAAGAGGCTACCCTTTCAACAGGCCCTGATCGTATTACTTAAGGGTACCTTGAAAAATTTGGATTTTCCTTCAAGATCAACGCATAGATAACGCGAGAGACGAGACAGTGGTCCCAATTTTCCCCTGACACGGGCTGCCGTCCGGATCAGGGGAAAGGGAAAATCGGATCAACGAAGAGAGATCTCCGCATCTTCTGCTGTCTCAGCAATGTGGGAGACATAAATCTGGACAAAGGCCGGATCCTCACCAAGCCCCTTGATCACCGGGGTTACTGCAAAACCCTCCTTTTTCAAGACAGAAAGCCAGGAATCTTCCTCAGGACCTGCCATATCGTTCATGGCGTGATCGCCTGCCACGACCATGAAGGGTTTCAAAAGCACACGTTTCACCCCGTCCTTCTTAAGCTGCTGCAGGACATCGTCCAGGTTGGGAAAGCCCTCTACGGTACCGATGAGGGTCAACACATCCGGATAGAACTCACGCATACGGGCGGCGAACTCCAGATAAGGTCCCCCTGAGGGAAAATGGTCGTTACCATGCCCCATGTAAACCAGGGCGGCCTGATCTTTTCTTGCCAGTGCGGCATCACCAGCCAGTGCCTTTGCCGCCTGTCGCACGTCCTCAGCATAGGCATGGGTGGTGCCGAAGGTACCCAGGGCAGGCCTGCCGACCACCAGCTGCTGAAAGGGTTTATATTTGGCCTTGATGGTCTTGATGGAAGCCAGTCCCTCCACATAGGAACAGAGATCCAGATACTCTTCCGCCGGGGCAATATGTGTGGACTGGACAATGATGGAGTCAATCCCCTGATCCTGAAGCCCGGCAATGGTGGCCAGGGGACCCTGGATATGAAGGATCTCTTCCGGGATCTCTGGATGTACCTTCCGATATTCAGGGTCAGCACTTCGTTCCTGCCAGATTCCACGAATAATATTGGAGGTAAAGGCCATCCGCACCGGGGTCTCGGGGTAGGCCTTCTGCACGGCCTTCTGAATGTTGAGCAGGCTCTGCAGTGCGGGCTCAACCGTGGTACCGAACATGGCGAGAACGATTCCGTTTTGCTGAGTTGTTTGAGTCTTTTTATGGTTCGCAGCCTGTAAGGGCAGGACCAGAAGAGAGGTGAGAAAAAGAGTGAAGAGGACTACGCGGCTGTGCTTCATGGGATATGCTCCTTGATTTGGGACCCGGAAATAAAAATCCCGGATCAATTCATATTGATCCGGGATATCCCTGAATTTCCCAGAAGCGTCATTCCACCTCCTCTGCCGGAGAAAGATGGCTATGCTCCAGACAGGTCTTCTGACTCCCGGATCATTCCGTTACCGCGTCTTCCCATCTGCAGAACAGACAGTGACATCAAGCGGCAACAGTCCCCGGTTACAGCGGCGGGCCCGTCCCGGAGTTACACCGGGTTCCCTTTTAAGCCTTGTTGCAGGCATCTGAAACAGAATCAAAACTACTGACAACTCCTTATTCGGTCAAGAAGTTTTTCGTCAGCGCAGGCTGACTCATCAGGGTTTGATATAGGCAAACCCATCATTTTGCAGATCAATAAGGGCCACGATACCGGCCGGGATGATCTCGCACTCGTCAATGACCATATCTTCACTGATCTCAAAACGGACCATGGCATTTCTGCACACCTGGAAACGCACACCTTTTGCCACGAGTTCCTTGATCCGCTCCAGAAAGGGGACCACATCATCCCAGGCAACAAGTTTGGCACCCGGTCCGTTGAAGAGAACCACCAGGTCATGCTCCTGCTCGGGAATAGCACTGAGCAGGTTGACAACATTGTTCAGGGCCAGATTCATGACCGGCTCCTCGTTCTGATCCACATGGAAAATCGCTTTGTATGTCATGGAAATATCCTTTTCAAAAAAGTTTTTACTTAGCCATTTTAAATTGTTACGAGATTGTTATTCTTTGCCCAGCAGGGCATCACGAAGGTCATCGTTCACCGGCTCATCTCCGAGCCAGATCGAAAGCAGGGCCTGGTTAAAGGCTGGCCCTCCATATCTCCTTTGACCTCTCCTGCAATCTGCACAGCAGTCCCCTGCCCCGGACGATAATCAAGATCAATCTCTTCACCCTTATCCACCTGCACACTCTCGGGAAACAGCGGTTCCAGCGATCTCCAGGCCCATGGCCGGGCTGCTGAAGAAGAGAAAAAGGAGGCAGACAATATTTTTAAACATGGTAAAAATTCCTTGCTTGCGTATGATAGACGAAGAATAGCACCACCACCCGGAATAATCCTTTCAACGACCTAGCACCCTACTAGAATCTTACAGCTCCTGACAAATGGAAAATTTCATTCTCATCTTCATCTGTCTCGCTGCAGGTATATTCCTGCAGCGACTGGCTATTTTTGCCGACAATGGTCCGCTGACCCTGAACCTCTATGTCATCTGGATCGCGCTTCCTGCCCTTATCCTGCGCCAGGTGCCAACGCTTTCCTTTTCCACGGATCTCTTTATCCTGCTTCTCATGCCCTGGCTGATGACAGGGCTCGGGGCTGTTCTGGTATTAGCTGCCAGCCGCCTGTTTGCTTGGTCCAGGGAGGTTACGGCAGTCCTTCTCCTCACCGTTCCCCTGGGCAACACCTCTTTCTTAGGCATTCCCATGATTGAGGCCTTTTGGGGCACTGACATGGTCTCCTACGGGATTATCTATGACCAGTTCGGCTCTTTTCTGGCACTGTCCACCTACGGTTCCTTTATTCTGGCGCTCTACAGCGAACAGCAGCGCCAGAGCGCCGGGGCCATTGTCAAAAAAATTCTGACTTTTCCGCCTTTTCTCGCTCTGCTCTTTGCACTCCTTTTTGCAAAACAGCTGCAGCAGCAAGCCATTGCAGGAAGCCTGTCTCTGATTGCCTCCTCCCTTGTACCCGTGGTCATGTTCGCCATCGGCCTGCAGCTGAAAATCAAGCTGGCCCCTGGACAGACCCTGCCTTTCTGCTTCGGTCTGACAACAAAACTGCTCATCGCCCCCTTTGCTGCCCTCTTCATCTGCCAACTCTCAGGGATTGACACCTCAGCATCGCGTATTGCCGTCTTTGAGGCGGGCATGCCGCCCATGGTCACGGCAGGGGCCATGGCTATGAGCGCAGGACTAGCCCCCAGACTGACAGCCGCCCTGGTGGGCTGGGGCATCCTCCTCTCCTTTGGCAGCCTCTCCTTCCTTGCCCTGTTTCTGTAGGAAAAAAACAACTTTTTTATCAACACAGGTGAATATCATGAAAATAATCGACCTAAGAAGCGACACCGTGACCAGCCCCAGCTCCGAGATGCGTTCGGCCATGGCCCAGGCAGAGGTTGGTGATGATGTCTTTGGCGAAGACCCGAATGTCAACCGCCTGGAGGAGATGGCAGCCGAGATGCTGGGCGTTGAATCCGCCATTTTTGCCTCAAGCGGCACTCAGACAAATCTCCTGGCCCTGCTGAGCCACTGTCAGCGCGGAGACGAATACATCGTTGGACAACAGGCCCACACCTACAAATATGAGGGAGGCGGAGGGGCAGTTCTCGCCTCCATTCAGCCGCAGCCAATCGAGTTTGAACCCGATTCCACCCTGGATCTTGCCAGGGTGAAGATGTATATCAAACCCGATGATTTTCATTTTGCCCGTACCCGGCTGCTCTGCCTGGAAAATACCCAGGCCGGCAAGGCCTTGCCCATGCACTATCTGGCAAGGGCGGCCTCCTTTGCCAAAGACGAGGGACTGCGAATTCACCTCGACGGTGCCCGGATCTTTAATGCAGCCCTGAAGCGCAATGTATCGGCGGCGGCCATTGCCTCATCCTTTGACTCCGTGTCTGTCTGCTTGTCAAAGGGGCTCGGAGCCCCTGTCGGCTCCCTGCTCTGTGGAAACGGAGAACTTATCCGGGAGGCGAGAAAATGGCGGAAGATGCTCGGGGGCGGTATGCGTCAGGCAGGGATACTGGCAGCTGCAGGGATCTATGCCCTCCAACACAACAGCCAGAGGCTGGCAAAAGATCATGAAAATGCAGCCCTGCTGGCTCAAGGCCTGGGGGAAATAGATGAGATTGGTGTAGACTTTCATGAAGCCCAGACAAACATGGTCTATGGTGCTTTTTCTCCTGAATCCGCTGCCCTGTTACCGGAATTTCTTCAGCAGCGCGGTATTCTGGTTAGCGGAGGGGAAACGGTTCGACTGGTCACCCACCTGGATGTTGCAGGCGAGGATATTCCACGGGTGGTGGAGGCCTACAAAGAGTTTTTCTCAGGCTAAAATTCCCTAGGCCCCCATGCGTGAACAATGGCTGGGGTTCCCTTTTCCAGCCAAAACTTCCTGGTCAGAACAACGCTCTGCCCAAAAAACATCTCTTTTTTTCCTTTTTTTCAGACGGTGCTCACTCTGTGAGCACCTGACCCTGTTACACTCCCCTCATAACACAAAGAAACAAGGAGGGATGTATCGTGAAAAAAAGGATCTGCATCAGTCAAACCCATTATCTCCAGGAAGCACTGCCCACAGGAAGCTGGACACAGGTCAGTCGTAAAAAGCATAATCCACTCAAACGACTGCTCAAACGCTATCAAAAAGGGATCGACACCGCCTTGGCGGCCATGGCCATTGGCATCATGTTCCTTGCCGGGATCTGGGTATTCCTGATCCAGCTGGCAGAATTTGGCTTTAACTCCTGACTTCGAGACATCTAGAGCAATAAGCGCACCACGGGTGACTCCGTGCCGCAGTTGCTCTTTAGTGTGATTTTGTGAATTTCACGAGATCAGTTGGAAGGGGCCATTTTTCTCTTATTTTTTTCGCCTGAGCCATACATTTCCTTGTCTGGAAATCGTTTCTCGTTTGACAGGTCTTTTTTTATACAGGGCAAGGCCCTGCAGGAAATGGCGAAGGAATTGATCGCCACACTCCTTGTAATGTTTGTGGCTCCTTCTCCTGAAAAAGGCTGATAATTCAGACTTGGAGATCTTTGTCCCGGCAAGCCTGAAGACCTCCAGCATATCCGTATCCTGGTAGGCAAGGGCAATGCGTATTTTTCGTAATATAGTGTTATTGTTTATCTTTATCGGTTTCTCCGGTGCAGACGTTTTTTTGAGGGAACCTCGGTAGAAAATGATCAGGCCATCAAGAAAACCATTTAACAGAGGTTGAGAACAGAGTACAAATCCCTGCTCATCCTCTTTTTTCAATAACGTAAAAAGCTGAGCCCTTTCTATTTCCTGCCCGGAGGCGTGAAATATCCGTAGCATCTCTTCATCTTTCAGATCAAGGCTGTAGCGAATCTTTCGCAAAAAATCGTTGGTCAGCACTGGATTTTCACAGGAACGATTGAGGATGAGTGGAGCGGCAGGGAGAGGGAAGCTGAAAAGACGGCAGTCACCGCAGGAAGGCGATGACTGCCGATAATCATGATCAGGACTCTTTCCAGTCCGGCCGCAGGTAGAGCTCGGTGAGCTGCTTCCTGGAGACTCCTGCCGGGGCCTCGGTGAGGGGGCAGGTGGCCTTCTGAGTCTTGGGAAAGGCAATGACCTCACGAATGGAATCGCTGCCGGTGATGATCATGAGCAGCCGGTCCAGGCCAAAGGCCAGACCGCCATGGGGCGGAGCGCCAAGCTCCAGGGCGCGAAGGAGGAAGCCGAACTTGTCATTGGCCTCTTCCTCACCAATACCGAGCGCTGACAGGACCCGGGCCTGGATATCACGCTGGTGGATACGGATGGATCCGCCGCCAATCTCAGTACCGTTCAGGACCAGGTCATAGGCCCGGCTGTAAACGGATGCCGGGTCTATCTCCAGCTTATCGATATCTTCTTCTTTGGGGGCAGTAAAGGGATGATGCAGGGCCTGGAAGCGTTTCTTGTTCTCATCGTACTCCACCAGGGGAAAGTCAGTGACCCAGACAAAGTTAAAGCTCTTCTTGTCCAGGAGATCCAGACGGCGGGCCAGCTCCACCCGAAGCTCGGCCAGGACCGGGAAAACAACGGAAGCCTTATCAGCCCCAAAGAAGAGAAGATCTCCTTCCTCAGCATCCAGGGCCTTGCTCATGGCTGCCCGCTCCTCATCGCTGAAGAACTTGGCAATGGGTGACTGCCACTCTCCGTCTGCCTTCATCTTCACCCAGGCAAGCCCCTTGGCCCCAAACTGGGCCACATAATCGGTGAGGACATCGAGATCCTTACGGGAAAACGTGGCACAGCCCTTGGCATTAATAGCACGTACGGTTCCATCGCCATCAGCTATGGAACGGAAGACCTTGAAAGAACAGGTGCGGGCAATCTCAGTGAGATCCACCAGCTCAAAGCCAAAACGGGTATCAGGCCGATCAGTACCGAAACGATTCATGGCCTCGTCATAGCTAATCCGATTAAAAGGCGGAGCCACATCAAGGCCCAGGGTGTCCTTGAAGAGCTTGGCAATCATGCCCTCGGTAATGGCTATGATCTGCTCCTCATCCATAAAAGAGAGCTCCATATCGATCTGGGTAAACTCGGGCTGACGGTCGGCACGGAGGTCCTCGTCACGGAAGCATTTAACGATCTGATAGTAGCGATCCATACCGGCTATCATCAGCAGCTGCTTAAAGAGCTGGGGTGACTGGGGCAGGGCATAGAACTTCCCGGCATTGACCCTGCTCGGCACCAGGTAGTCCCGAGCCCCTTCCGGGGTGGAACGGGTGAGCATGGGCGTCTCAACCTCAAGAAACTCATTCTCGTTCAGATAGTTACGGATAGACTGGACCGCGGTATGGCGCATGAGCAGGTTGGATGCCATCTCCGGTCGTCTGAGATCCATGTAGCGATACTGGAGGCGGATATTGTCAGAAACATCGCTGTCTTCATCCAGGGGGAAAGGCGGGGTCTCTGAGGTATTGAGGATACGGAGCTCATCAATAAAGACCTCGATCTCACCGGTTGCTAATTTTTTGTTGGCCATACCGTCAAGCCTGGCCGCGACCTTGCCGCGGACAGCAACAACCCATTCGCTGCGAAGTTGGTGGGCCTTGCTGTGGATATCAGCGTTGACCTCGGGATTAAAGATCACCTGTGTTAATCCATACCGATCACGCAGATCGATAAAAATAACACCGCCGTGATCCCGCCTGCGCAGGACCCAGCCCATGAGGATTACTTCTTCACCGATATTGGCGCTTGTCAGATCATTGCAGGAGTGTGTCCTGCGCATAGTTCCCATTGATTCCATAAGCTTATTTGTAACTCGTCCAGAGCTCCCCAGGTAAGCGAGTGAAACGAGACTCCGCTCGTCCGATTTATTATTGGCGTATAGCTCTACTATTACGTCAATAATAAATCGAACGAACCTGAGGCACTCTGAACAAGTTACATTCCGTGGTTATTGTTAGTTTTTCTATTCAAAATTCGATGTTAGACGTTCGATGTTCGACGTTCTCAACAGGTATCTGTTTTTGCAATGCGTTGTAAGAGTAACTGAGTCATTTCAATAATATTTTGATCTATCGCAATCTCAGCCTGTTCCTGGCTCTGCATGTCTCGTAAAACGGCCTGGCCCTGTTCCAATTCATTGTCGCCAATGATCAGAACATATCGTGCTCCAGCCTTGTTCGCCTGTTTCATTTGGCTTTTCAGGCTGCGGCCTTCATAGTCCATGGCAGCACGCAAGCCCTTTTGGCGCAGAGCATGGACCAGGGGAAAGACAAATTCAGAGGCTGCCTCTCCCAGACCAGCAATAAAGAGGTCTATCTCGCCTTGAGCTGTCTCTACTCCGTCTTTCTGCTGCAGGAGGAGTACCAGTCGTTCTATGCCCAGGGCAAAACCAACTCCGGGAACTTTTGGGCCGCCCAGCTGTTCGATCAAGCCGTCATAGCGTCCTCCGGCACCCACAGCTGCCTGGGCACCAAGGTCACCGGTGATAAACTCAAAGGTAGTCCGGGTGTAGTAATCCAGGCCCCGAACCATAAACTTGTTCAGACTGTAGCTGACTCCGAGCTGCTGCAGCCCAGCCTGGACCACACTGAAATGGTCACTGCATTCCTGACAGAGATGTTCCTGGATGGAAGGCGCCTCCTCCACCTGGACTCGGCAGGAATGATTTTTACAATCCAGAACCCGCAACGGGTTGGTCGTGCTGCGCCGCATGCAATCATCGCAAAGCGACCCATATCGATCTTCTATAAAGGCAAGCAGGGTCTCACGAAAACCAGGGCGACACGCTGGACAGCCCAGGGAATTCAGCTCCAGGGTCACTGTCACTCCAAGCTCTTCCAGGAGCATGGCCCCCATGGCCATGAGTTCGGCATCAACTCGTGGGTTTGATGCCCCAATCACCTCAACATCCATCTGGTGAAACTGACGAAGCCTGCCCTTCTGGGGACGTTCATGGCGGAACATGGGGCCGATGGTAAAGAGACGCTGGATGGGTTTCTGCACATGAAGACCGTGCTGGACATAAGCACGAAGCAGAGATGCCGTGGCCTCGGGCCGCATGGTGATCTGCTTGTCGACAAAGGTGTACATCTCCTTTTCAACAATATCGGTGGCCTCACCAATGGAACGGGCAAAAAGCTCGGTCTTCTCCAGTATGGGCATCCTGATTTCGGAGAAGTTGAAACGTGTAAAAATATCACGGGCAACGGTTTCCACCCGCTGCCACAACTCCACCTCACCCGGCACGATGTCTTTAAAGCCTTTCAGGGCCTTGATCTTCACTACTCTTCCTCCAAGATTTTACAGTTGTAAAAAAGAATAAAATTAAACGCAATTCCCGGGAAATGTCAAGCATATGCGGACAACGCATGGAAAATTCACCACTTCCGTATTATTTTCCACCCCTTTTAGTGGAGAATGATCCTGGAGAAATGCCACTGTTCTGCTCCCTTATCCCGCCATCACTGCTTGACAAAAGCAGGCAAGCAAGGCATTATCATTTTTTGCTCAAAAGATTATAGAGAAGAGTATTAAACCAGATAGATGAAACTAGCCGAGTTAAAAATTGCAGACATCAGTATACAAAGAAGGACAAGGATTCAGTCCGGCAGCATCCTGACCACCTCCCGCTTATGACTTTTTCCCGCGATCCCCGGATCATTCCCCCTGACGATCATCCCATTCGGCATCACATGCTTGACCGGGATGCCATGCATGTGCTCCGTGTGCTCCGTGATAATGGCTACTCAGGATACCTGGTGGGTGGCGGCGTTCGTGACCTCTATCTGGGCAAGGCGCCCAAGGATTTCGATATCAGCACCGATGCCCGACCAGGGCAGATCCGCAAACTCTTCCGCAACAGCCGAACCATTGGCAGACGCTTCCGCCTGGTTCAGATCCTTTTTCGCGGCAAGGAGATAGAGATCTCCACCCTGCGTTCCTTAAGCGAGTATGATATCGATGGCCCAGAGGCAGTCCTTGCACCCAACAACACTTACGGCAGCCTGGATGAAGATGCCCAGCGCCGGGATCTTACCATCAATTCCCTGTTCTACGAGATCGAAAATAATACTATTATTGATTACGTAGGCGGCATTGACGACCTCGATCATTCCATGGTCCGCATCGTCGGCGATCCGGAACGGCGTATTACCAGGGATCCGGTACGTATGCTGCGGGCCATCCGCCACGCAGCCAGACTCAACTTTACCATCGCACCTGAGAGCTGGCAGGCCATCTGTTCCCACCATGAAAAGCTCACCCTCTGCCCGCCTTCACGGATTCGCGATGAATTTTTCAGGGATCTGCACGGTGGTGCCTTGTGTCAATGGCTTGACCTGGCCCTGGAGTCGGAACTCTTTTTCGGTGTTCTGGGACTGTATAAAAAGACGCTTTTCAAAAAAGAAGCCGCTGAGGAACAGCCCTACCGGGAGCAGTTGATGGCCCTGGCAAAGGTTGTTGACCGCAGTGCACTGCTGGCCAAGGAATCTGGACAGCGAGGCTTGGCCAATGACTTTCTCCTGGCCTTTCTTCTCATTCCCTGGGCCAATGCACGTTTTGACCTGGTTCGTCAGAACCTGAAAGGGGCAGCAGCCTTTCGTTTCTCCAAAATTCTGCGCGAAAGCCTGGACCAGGAACTGGGTACGCAGCTGAATCTGCGTCGCTCCATCCGCCAGGAGATGGTGATTCTCCTTTCCAACCTGCCCCAGTTCCTTCGCTACCGGAAAAATGACTCCTGGCCCAAGTGGTTAAAAAAGAAAAGCTATTTCAAGGCCTGTTCACTGTTCTGCGAACTCTATCTGGAGTCTGTCACCGGCAAGCAGGCAGATCTTCACCTGTCCTCTCTGCAGAAAAAGCCTCACCGGGAAAGCGAAAATCACCCGCGTTCCAAAGGACGGAGCTCTTCCCGTAGAAAACGCTATCGTCCAGCATTTTCCTCAGAGAAAAAAGGTGTTTTCGGTCTGAAGAAATAAGGCCTGGAATTGATTAGAGGGCCAAGTTACAAACTGCTTTCTTTGACCTTCCCCCTGTTTCCTTTCCGTTCTGCGGTTCAAAATCCCCTGTTCGATATTCGACATTCTCTATTTAAATCCCTTCAGCCTAATCAACCTCCCCCTCTCCCTTGCTGTGCAGGAAGGGAGTCCACTTTTTATCAGTTTTCCTGATATAAATTGACCAACCACTCCTGAAAAAACCCCATCAGCTCAAGGGAACTTTGACACCTCTTCCTACGCAGGTTTGAGCTTGCCGGCGAATTCCACTGGCCGCTCTCCGAGATCTTCACCGATGGCCACACCTAATAGGGTAATCAGCTTCTGCAAGAGAAAACTCATCACAGCACCTTTCATCCCTCTTCCTTCCAACAGATTGAACATACCCTGAAGAACAGTGCTTTCACAAACAGTCATGAACAACTATTTTCCCGTATCTGTGACACTTTTAGTCTCATATCAAAATTTTTTATGGAAACATCAAAAATTACTGCCATTATTGAGTCATTTTCTTTTGACTTCTTATTTAACATCGCTATACCATCACAATGAGACTAGAGCTGTCCCGTTTTTTCTCAGATTGGAACAGCCAGCTGTTTCCAATCCGGTAGAGCAGGAAAAGCCCCCTTCCCGGCTCAGACACACCAGGTAACAAAACAGGCTCTCGTGATGCACCCTTCTTTCACGATTGATCCGCTGCCAGGGGGATAACCAGAGGAGATGAGTATGGAAGAGCAAGCAGGCAACATCGATCTGAATCCCGATATCAGTAGACGCGGGTTTCTTAAGAGCTGTACCATTGCCGCAGCCGCCCTGGGCCTTTCCGAGGCCATGATCCCAAGACTTGTAGCAGCTGCTGAATCTGCCCAGCGGCCAACAGTGATCTGGCTCCACTTTCAGGAATGCACCGGTTGTACCGAGAGCCTGCTTCGCGGATCCCACCCGGATATTGCTCGTCTCATCCTGGATATCATCTCCCTTGACTATCATGAAACGGTCATGGCCCCCTCCGGTCACCAGGCCGAAAAAAGCCTGCACGACTCCATGGAAAAAAATGCAGGAAAATTCATCCTGGTGGTGGAAGGAGCGATCCCTACCGCGGACAATGGTATCTACTGTAAGATTGCGGGACGCACTGCCATGGACATCCTGGCAGAAGCAGCGCCCAAGGCAGCTGCAGTTATTGCCATCGGCAGCTGCGCTTCCTTTGGCGGGATCCAGGCTGCCGCCCCAAACCCTACAGGGGCCAAAGGGGTGCAGGACCTGGTTTCCGGAGTTCCCATCGTCAACATCCCCGGCTGTCCGCCCAACCCTGTAACCTTCCTGGGCACCGTCCTGCACTATCTGACCTTCAAGCGCTTGCCGAACTGTGACAACCTGGGTCGACCGCTCTTTGCCTATGGCCGCAGAATTCACGATCACTGCGAACGTCGTGCCCATTTTGATGAGGGCAGATTCGCCGAGCAATTCGGTGACTTTGGTCACAAAAACGGCTACTGCCTCTATAAGGTGGGCTGCAAAGGACCAGAGACCTTTTCCAACTGTCCGGCTGCCCGCTTCAATGATGTAGATGTGTGGCCGGTATCTGTGGGCCACGGTTGTGTTGGCTGTACGGAACCGGGGTTCTGGGATACCATGACCCCCTTTTATGAAAGACTGCCCCAGGTTTCCATTCCCGGAACCGGGATTATTACCGATGCCGACAGTGCCGGCAAAAAAATCCTTGGTGTGGCAGCAGCAGCAGCCGGTATCCATGCAGCAGTAGGTATCGGCAAGTCCATGATCAAAGGCAAAGACAAGGATAAGGCATAGAAGGCGGGGAACCGTTCCCGCCGTACAAAAAAACGACACGATACTTACGACGCCATCAATTATTGCCGGCAACCTTTTTTCATACGGAGAAAACACAATGGCTCAGCGAATCACCATCGACCCCATCACTAGAATTGAGGGTCATTTACGCATAGACGCAGAAGTAGACGGAGGAAAAGTGACCAAGGCCTGGTCCTCAGGCCAGATGTGGCGAGGCATTGAGGCCATCCTCCAGGGCCGTGATCCCCGTGATGCCTGGATCTTTACCCAGCGTATCTGCGGTGTCTGTACCACGGTCCATGCCCTGGCTTCAGTTCGGGCCGTGGAAAACGCCCTGAACATGCAGATTCCCATCAATGCCCAGTACATCCGTAACATTGTGATGGCCATCCATGCCCTTCAGGATCATATTGTTCATTTTTATGTGCTGTCAGCCCTGGACTGGGTAGATGTGGTTTCAGCCCTTTCTGCAGATCCCAAAAAGACCGCGGCCCTGGCCTCAAGCCTCTCGGAGTGGCCCGGCAACAGTGCCAAACGCTTTGCCGCAGTACAGGGCAAGGTCAAGGCTCTGGTGGATAGCGGCCAGCTCGGTCCCTTTGCCAACGGCTACTGGGGACATCCAGCCATGACCCTGCCGCCCGAAGCCAATCTGATGGCAGTTTCCCACTATCTCGAATCCTTTGATTACCAGAGAAAGGCCACCCAGGCCCTGGGAATCATTTCAGGCAAAAATCCGCATATCCAGAATCTTTCTGTGGGCGGGGTAACCACAGCCCTGAACCCGGACAGCGATTCAGCCCTGAACATGGAACGCCTGTACTGGATCAAACAGCTGATCGATGATGTTCGCGGATTCATCCAGCAGGTCTATCTGCCGGATGTGGTTGCCGTGGGCGCACTCTACAAGGACTGGCTTCCTTACGGAGCAGGAGTCACCAACTATCTGGCCGTTCCGGACATGGTCCTGAACAAAGAGGCCACAGAATTTGATCTTCCCGGCGGTACCATCATGGGCGGCGACCTATCTACGGTCAAGGGGATCAACTCCTTCCAGGACGACTACTTCAGTAAAAATATTGTGGAAAACATCTCCCACGCCTGGTACGACGGAGACTGGTCTAAACATCCCTATGAGGAAGAAACCGTCCCCAACTACACCGATTTTCAAGATGATGGAAAATATTCCTGGATCAAGGCTCCCCGTTTCCAGGGAAAACCCATGCAGGTCGGGCCCCTTGCCCAGATGCTGGTGGGTTATGCCCAGGGCCACAAGGATATCGTCAAAAATGTCAATGGTGCACTGAATATGATCTCCAGTGTGGCCGGGGTCACGGTTGGACCGGAGATTCTGCACTCCACTCTGGGCCGCCATGTGGCACGGGCGGTTCGCGCATCCATGCTCGGCGACCTGGCCATCAAACACTGGGAACTGCTGGTGGACAATATCGGCAAGGGCGATCTGGAGATCTTTAACAAACCGGTCTTTCCCAAGGGTGAACAGCAGGGCTATGGGATCCATGAAGCGCCACGGGGTATGCTCTCTCACTGGGTCGTCATCCAGGACGGTAAGATCAAGAACTACCAGTGCGTGGTCCCCTCGACCTGGAACGCCGGTCCGCGTGATGCAGAAGGTGAACCTGGTCCCTATGAGGCATCTCTTGTGGGCAATCCGGTGGCTGATGCTGAAAAACCCCTGGAGGTCCTGCGGACCATCCACTCCTTTGATCCCTGTATCGCCTGCGCCGTGCACATGGTTGACCCCAATGGTCAGGAAATGATCAAGGTGAAAGCACTATAAGGAAGCAACTTCTTTCATGACAAAGAGGGCTGACATGAACTATGAAATAAAAAATGTCTGGAGTATTCTGCTCCGTCTGTTCCACTGGTCCCTGGTGCTGTCCATTGTTACCCTGGTGGTGACCGGGTTCTATATTAATTCTCCATGGACCAATACGACCCTGGAGGGAACCGGGGCCTTCCCCATGGCCACCATGCGCTACTTCCATTTTCTGGCAGGCTATCTCTTTGCTGCGGCTGTACTGGTGCGACTGTATCTCTATCTCTTTGGCAACCGGCAGGAGCGAATCTGGGATATCCTTCCAGTCACTCCCAGAAATATCAAAAGCCTGACCACAACCGTTGGCTATTACAGCTATCTCAGCGACAAGCATGATAAACGGCTGGGACATAATGTCCTGGCAGGCCTTACTTATGTCCTCACCATTGCAGCTGCTGTTTTTCAGTTGATCGGCGGTTTTTATATGCTCTATCCGGAATCCCTGTTCTGGCAGGGGTGGGGTGGAGCCGTCTTCGGCTCTCAGCAACAGGGCCGCTTTATTCACCACCTGCTGATGTGGTACTTTATTCTTTTTGCCTTTGTTCATATCTACCTGGTGATCTGGAATGACATCAGGTCTCCGGAAGGGCTGACTTCTTCAATCATTACCGGGAAAAAATTTAAACAGAAGAATGGGTGATAGATTCACAAAAAGATCGATGTTCCCGATGGCTAAGAAAAACTTCATCTGCGAGGCATGCAAATTTGACGGAATAGAGCGTACAGAGAATTCGTCGCAGTGACTGACAATTTGCAACAAGAAAGCAGATGAAGAATTTTTACGACCCCTCTAGGGTGGAAATCATTGTCCAGGGCACAGTCCAGGGCGTTGGTTTCCGCCCCTTTGTCTATCGTCTGGCAAAGCAGCTGGGCATTACCGGTACCATTATAAATACAGACCAAGGCGTTGTCATAGAGGCTGAAGGGGAACGGGAATCCATTCAGGGATTTATTGAGGCACTCCGCTCTGAACCACCTCCGCTGGCCCGTATCAGTTCCCTGGTGCAGCATCCCCGGCAGACCCTGAAAAAATTCACAGAGTTCTCCATCCTCAAAAGTCTCTGCACAGACAGCAGCAGGACTATCATCCCGGCAGATATTGCCCTCTGCAAAGACTGTCTGCAGGATATCCATGACCCGAAAAACAGACGTTTTACCTACCCGTTCACCAACTGCACCAACTGCGGGCCGCGCTTCACCATTGTGGAATCCATTCCCTATGACCGCCCAGGCACCTCCATGAAACAGTTTCCGCTCTGTTCTGCCTGCAGAACAGAGTATGAAACCCCAGAAGACCGTCGATTCCATGCCCAGCCCAATGCCTGTCCAGACTGCGGGCCACAGTTGTCATGGCATGACGACTGTGGAACAAAGCTTACCGTCTCCTCTCCCCTTCGAGAGGCAGCCCAGGCCCTAAGCCAGGGGAAGGTCGTGGCTCTCAGGGGGCTGGGTGGTTTTCACTTGGCCGTGGATGCAGACTCGGAGTCGGCGGTGGAGCGACTTCGCAGGCGCAAGGGGCGAAAGTCCAAACCCCTGGCAGTGATGGCAGCGAATCTGGAAGAGGCGGGCAGGATCTGCCGGATAAGCACAGAGGCGAGTAAGCTGCTCTCAGGAGTGGAGCACCCCATTGTCCTGCTTCCCCGCAAGAAGGGGCAGCTGACTGAAGACCTTACGCCTGGTATTGATGAAATCGGGGTCATGCTGCCCTATACCCCCCTCCATCAGCTTCTCTTCCGGCAACCAGACTGTCCGCAAATCCTGGTCATGACCAGTGGCAACAAGAGTGGTGCCCCAATCTTCACCGGTAACGATGCGGCCCTGACTGGCCTTTCAGGGATTGCAGACTGCTTCCTTCTTCACAACAGGGAGATTGTCACCCGTGTCGATGACTCGGTGGCAAGGATCACCCCGCGTGGCCCGCAACTCCTGCGCCGAGCCCGCGGCTATGTCCCTTCAGCAACTTCCCTTCCCTGGCAGCTGCCGCAGGTTCTGGCATGCGGGGGGGGCCTCAAATCCACCTTCTGCCTGACCCGGGATCAGGATGCATTTCTCAGTCAGCACATAGGCGACCTTTTTAATTTGGAATCACTGGATTTTTATAAGGAAAGCATCTATCATTTCAAAAAGCTTCTGCAGGTGGAGCCAGAGGCAGTGGCCTGCGACCTCCACCCCGATTACTTGAGCAGCCATTATGCACGAGAGCTGGGCCTGCCCCTGTACAAAGTGCAACACCACCATGCCCATGCCGCGGCAGTGCTGGTTGAACATAACATCCAGGAAAAAGTCCTGGCCCTGGTCCTGGACGGCAGCGGACTTGGCGACGACAACACCGTATGGGGCGGAGAAATTCTGGAGGCAGACTGCTCCAGCTACAGACGGATCGGCTCCCTGGCACCCATGCTGCTTCCGGGCGGTGATGCTGCTGCCGAGACCCCCTGGCGCATGGGACTATCCCTGCTCCACCACGCCCTTGGCAGTGCTGGAATGAGAGAATCACAACTCCCCCAGGGGCTCAGCCAGGTGGACAGCAAAAAACGACTGGCCCTGCAACAGATGATGGACAAGGGCTTCAACTGCCCCCTCAGCTCCAGCTGCGGCCGTCTCTTTGACGGAATTGCGGCACTCCTTGGCATCTGCCTGGAAGCAGACTACGAAGGCCAGGCAGCCATGGAACTGGAATCCCTGGCCAGGCAGGCAAAGACCAGTCAATCACTGGAAGAACTTCTTGCACATTGCAGATGGAAGCCGGAAATCACTCGTGCTGACAATCGTCTGCTGCTGCAACAGGCAGGACTGATCCGGCAACTCCTTGATCAGCTGGCAGAGGGAGAACAAGCAGCCCAGATAGCCCTTGATTTCCATCTCTGCCTCATTCAAAGCCTGTTTCTCTGCCTGCGTCAGCTTGCTGAAGAAACGGGAATACGCAGCATCGTCCTGAGCGGCGGCTGCATGCAGAACAGACTTCTCCTTGAAGGTCTTTTTATTCTTCTGGAACAGGAACAGTTCGCAGTCCATACCGGGGAAACAATTCCGGTAAATGATGGCGGCATCTCCCTGGGACAGGCAGTTATCGGAGGTTTACGCCATGTGTCTGGCAGTACCCATGAAGGTCCTTGAAATCCAGGGGAGTCCGGATGATTTTCTCTCAGGCCAGACCGCACTGGTCGATGCTGATGGGATCAGGAAGGAAACCCGGCTTGATATTGTGGACCGCTGGCCCAAGATTGGTGACTACCTGATCATCCATGCCGGTTTTGCCATCCACACCCTGGAGGCCGAGGAAGCAAAGACCAATCTCCGCCTCATGCGCGAGATGGCCGAAAAGGTGGAAGCCCGAGAAGCAACAGGCAACAGATCATGAAATATGTTGATGAATTCCGGGATCAGGCCCTGGCAGCGCCTCTCCTTGAAGAACTGCATCGTTCCGTAAGCAGACCTTTCCGGGTCATGGAGGTCTGCGGCACCCATACCATGGCCATTTTTCGCAGCGGGCTTCGATCCCTGCTTCCGGAAGGAGTGAAACTGATCTCCGGCCCCGGCTGTCCGGTCTGTGTGACCTCCGCCTCCCATATTGATGGTATCCTGGCCATGGCTGAAATGGATAATGTACGGATTGCCCTCTTTGGCGACCTGTTCCGTGTTCCCGGCAGCAGCGGCCTGTCCCTGGCCCATGCCTCTTCCCAGGGAGCCAGGGTGGACATCGTCTACTCCCCCATGGACAGTCTGGAGCTTGCCCGCAAGAATCCGGAAGAGCTGGTGGTCTTCCTCGGGGTCGGTTTTGAGACCACCACCCCTGGAATAGCAGCAACCATCATGGCCGCCAAAAACAGCCATGTAGACAACTTTGCTGTCTTTTCCACCCATAAGGTCATGCCCCCGCCGCTCATGGCACTGCTCGATGACCCTGATCTGCAGATTGACGGCCTTCTCTGTCCCGGCCATGTGAGCAGTATCATCGGGGCAAGGGCCTACCAGCCCCTTGCAGAGACCTATAAGCTGGCCTGTGTAGTGGGAGGCTTTGAACCGGCAGATATCCTCCAGGCCCTGATCCTGCTGGCCAGACAGATAGCCCGGAAGGAGGCCAAGGTGGAAAATGCATACACCCGTGCAGTGAGCTGGCAGGGGAATGCAAGGGCACAGCAGATGGTAAACGAAATCTTTCAGCCCGTTGACATGGAATGGCGCGGTCTGGGGATGATCCCAGAGAGCGGCCTGGCCATTCGGGACAGCTATGCCCATTTTGATGCGGAAAAACGGTTCGACATCAAACTGGAGCCTGCCGAGGAACCAAAGGGCTGTCGCTGCGGTGAGATCCTCAAAGGAAAAGAGCAGCCTCCCCAGTGTCCTTTATTCGGCAGCCGCTGTACCCCCACCAATCCTGTGGGTCCCTGTATGGTCTCCAGTGAAGGGACCTGTGCCGCTTTTTACAAGTATGGCGGGTGAAGGCGGTGTGAGGTGTGAGGTGTGAGGTGTGAGGTGTGAGGTGTGAGGAAAAAATATCATATTTGTGGAGTATTGCATAAAAAATGAATTCGAAAAACTGTATATTGCTTGATCACGGCAGTGGAGGTATTGCCAGCCAGGAACTTATCTCCGGGCTTTTTCTCAAGCATCTGGATAATGATGTCCTTGCCTCTCTGGAAGACAGTGCCGTGCTCGACAACCAGCCGGGAAAGCTGGCCTTCAGTACAGACAGTTATGTGGTAGACCCGATATTTTTCCCGGGCGGCAACATCGGTACCTTGGCCGTTCATGGCACCATCAATGATTTGGCCATGCGCGGGGCCCGACCCCTCTGTCTGAGTCTTGCTCTGATCCTTGAGGAGGGGCTGGATCTGGAGGAACTGGAGCGTGTCATCGTCTCCATTGGAGTGACCTCCAAAGAGGCGGGCGTTCCCATTGTCACCGGTGACACCAAGGTTATTCCCAGGGGCAAGGGCGACAAGATTTTTATCAATACCTCGGGCATCGGCATTGTGACTGAAGGAGTCAATGTCTCCTCAACCATGGCCCGGGAGGGAGATGTCATCCTCCTTTCCGGCTCCATGGGAGATCATGGCATCACCATCATGACCCGAAGAGCAGGCATCAGCCTTGATGGAAACCTTGCCAGTGATTCAGCCCCTCTCCACGAACTGGTGTCGGACCTGCTTGACGCCCTTCCTTCCGGCTGCCTGCACACCCTCAGAGACCCAACCCGGGGCGGAGTGGCAACCTCGCTCAATGAGATCGCTACGGCCAGTGGACTTACGGCAGTAATTCAGGAAACAACTATTCCCATAAACAATGAGGTACGGGCCGCCTGTGAGATCATGGGACTCGACCCCCTCTACCTGGCCAATGAAGGAAAATGTCTTGCCCTGGTGGCACCAGAACGGGCGGAAGAGGCCCTGCAAATCATGCAGTCCACTTCTGTTGGCAAAGAGAGTGCTATTATCGGGACTCTGAAGAGAGGAACCCCTGGCCAGGTTGTGTTGCGTACTAATATAGGCGGTTCCAGGGTCATCCCCCCCCTGCATGGGGAACCTCTGCCCAGAATCTGCTAAAGGAAACGGAATGGAAAAAGAGATCAAAAAGATTGGAATTCTAGGTATCGGCAATCTCCTTCTCTCTGATGAGAGTTTTGGTATTCATGTTGTCCGTTATCTTGAGGAAGAGTACCTCTTTCCCGACTCCGTCACCATAATGGACGGGGGAACAGCAGGCATCTACATGGCGCCCTTTCTCGAAACACACGACCCGATATTTATCGTTGATGTGGTCAACCTCCAGGATGCAGCACCCGGCAGTCTCTACACGTTTACGGCCGAAGAGGCAAAAAATGGCTCCATGCAGACGCGGATGTCACCGCATCAACTGGGGATCCTTGAGATCCTCGATATCTGTAAGCTGCGTGAGATAAGCCCTGAGACCGTTGAATTTTTCTGTGTGGTACCGGAAAGCCTGGCCACCGGACTTGAGATGTCTGATTCCGTGGCATCTCAAGTAGAAAAAATCAGTGACCTGCTCGTGCAGCGGCTCAGAGAGCTGGGACACGAAATAGACCGGAAAAAGACAAGCAGCCATGCATGAGATGTCCCTTGTCCAGGGGTTGCTCAGCCAGCTTCATGGTCTGGCCCGGGAACATAACAAGAGCAAAGTTATCACCGTGCGCATGGAAATTGGTCCCCTTTCCGGGGTAGTCATTGACTCGTTTCAATTCGGTTTTGACATCCTCTCCAAAGAAGCCCCATTGACCCGAGAGGCCAGCCTGGTCATAGAAAGTTCGCCCGCCACCTATCGATGCTGTGGCTGCGGTTTAGAAATAGAGACAGAGCAGAGACCAGACGCCTGTCCAGCTTGTACAGAGACCCTTCTCATCCCCCAAGGAGGAGATGATATTATTCTCCGCCAGGTAGAGATGGAATAAAGAGCAAAAGCTCCCCAGTAGTCCGCCATCTCTGTCATTCCAGGTCAAGCCCGGAATGACAGAGATGGCGGATTAGCCAAATAAGAAAGGTATATTTATGTGCGATTCATGCGGCTGTGACCTGACTCCTGACCACTCCCACGACTCAAAGGTAATTGAGGTACACCAGAGCCTGCTGGCCGCCAATACGGCCATGGCAGAAAAAAACAGAGCCCACATTGAAAAGATGGGGGCAGTGGCCATCAACATGATCTCCAGCCCTGGTTCGGGAAAGACCACACTCCTGGAAAAGACCATTGAGGCCCTGGGAAACAGCCTTCGGATCGGCGTGATAGAGGGAGATATTGAAACAGACAGGGATGCGGAACGGATTCGGGCCAAGGGCGTTCCAGTGATCCAGCTGACCACTGGCGGGGCCTGCCACCTGGACGCTGCCCAGATCCACAAGGGGCTGCATCTCCTGGAAAAAGAACCTGGCGGTGACCAGCTCGATCTGCTCTTTATTGAAAACGTGGGCAATCTGGTATGCCCGGCCACCTTTGACTTAGGAGAACATCACCGATTGGTCCTGGTTTCAGTTCCGGAAGGCCCGGACAAGCCGGCAAAATACCCCAAGGCCTTTATCAGCTCTCAACTCTTTATCATCTCCAAGACCGATCTCCTTCCCTACTTTGATTTCCCTGTTGAGGAGGCCAAGGCCGAGGCCCTGCAGCTGAATCCTGAGTTGGAGGTCATGCCCCTTTCCTCCACCAGCGGAGAGGGATTTGAGCAGTGGCTTGAGTATTTAACACGAGTCTGCGGGAAATGACGGCTCAGCCCTGGATGCGTCGAATTTCAGCCAAGATCTCTTGGCCGCCGTTTTCCAGAATATAACTGCCCAGTCGCTGTCCGATCTCATCGGCCGTGGCTCTGGGACCTGTTTCCGTCTTCACCAGAACCGTTTTTCCATCCAGACTGGCCAGGCCCCCGCGCAGGACAATCTGCTCCCCGTCAAGAACTGCCAAACCAAAGGCCGGGATGGAACAGCCCCCTTCCATGGTCCGCAGGTAGGCTCGTTCGGCAAGCAGACAATCTTCTGAATCCACGTTGTTGAGGCAGGCCCGGATTTTCTCTCGTTTTTCCGAATCCATGCCTTCTGCCGCCTCAATAGCGATGCAACCCTGTCCCACCGGAGGAATGAACTCTTCCTCGGAAAAGACCTTGATGATCATATCATCATATTCCATACGCTTTACTCCAGCATAGGCCAGCATGAGCGCATCGCAGGCGCCGTCCTCCATTTTTTTGATCCTGGTCTGCAGGTTCCCACGCATCTCAACGGCTTCCACATGAGGGTAAAAATGCCTGAGAAGGGCAATACGCCGTACTGAAGAGGTGCCGATTCGAATCTTGCGGCTCTTCTCTTCCAGGTCTATGGACTTATCCCCGGACACAAGGACATCATTGACCTTTTCCCGGTCAGTAAAAGCAATAAGACCAAAACCTGCAGGCAGGACGGACTGCATATCCTTGGCACTGTGCACAGCTATATCGGTTGCTCCGCTACTCAGCTGGTCTTCGAGTTCTTCGGTGAAGACTCCCTTGCTGCCGATCTTGGCAATGGAGACATCCAGAATCTTGTCGCCCTTGGTCTCCATGGAACTGATCACCGTCTTCAGGCCACTTTCTTCGAGCATGGCGGCAACGGTGTTTGTCTGCCACATGGCGAGTTTACTCTTTCTTGATCCGATATGTATTGTGGTCATGGTCTGTCCTGTCTAAAAAACCGATAGGTTACAGAATTCAGGAGTCAGAATTCAGCATGACCTTACCCGGCTTCGCCAGAACGAAACAGCAAAGGCAAGAACACACCCCATTTTGCCATGCGCCGATGGCGCCTGACTGAATTCTGAATAGTGACTCCTTCATTCTAACTTCTTCATCCTTGCTGAAAACCGAATAATGAATCAATTTCCAACCATAAGAGCATTACTCTACCATATGCAATAAATCAAAAAAAGGCATGATTGCAAAGCAATGTGAAAACCGTTATTATAATGCATGCGCTTTTTACTCTATAACATACGTTACGCCACAGGCCATGGCGCCGGGTATCATCTGCCCCTGCCCTTTACCGGATTTTTCAAACAGACCGGAAATATCCTTGACCAGATAGTGGCCTTTATCCGTTCTGTCAGTCCCGATGTCATAGCCCTCGTTGAAGTTGATTCCGGCTCCTACCGCTCCGGGAAGTGCTGCCAGGCTGAGGCCATTGCCAAAAAACTGGACCACTTTCATGTGGTGGAAACCAAGTATGGCGACAAGTCGCTGGCCAACCGGATTCCCGTACTGAATAAGCAGAGTAATGCCCTGCTCACCAACAGGGCAATCAGCAGGCATCACTTTCACTATTTTAACGAGGGGATCAAACGGCTGGTCATTGAGGTGGAACTCGAGGAGGTCTCTATCTTCATTGTCCACCTCTCCCTGAAATTCAAGCACAGGCAGCAGCAGCTCGAGCATCTCCATCGCCTCCTCGCGCACACCGAAAAACCGATGATCGTGGCCGGTGATTTCAACACCTTTGGCGGAGATCGTGAACTGCAGCTTTTTATGGCCGCCTCAGGGCTTGTCAATGCCAACCTCACAGGACTGCCGTCACATCCCAGCCATGCTCCCAAACGTCACCTGGATTTCATCTTCCATAGTCCGGAACTCAGCGTCTCAAACTTTTCCATCCCCGATATCCGCCTCTCCGACCATGCCCCGCTGATCTGTGACTTTGAGGGTCCCTGACTGTTTGCCTTCGCAAAGGGGCAAGCTTACCTCAAAACAGGATCCCTCCCTGATTTTGCTCGTAACCAGGATCTGCCCGCCATGGGCCTCAACCACGGCCTTGACGTAGTTCAATCCCAAGCCTAAGCCCTGACGACTGCGGCTGCGATCACCGCGGTACAGCCGTTCCCAGATGCGGTCAATTTCTGTGGCAGAAATTCCCATACCATCATCGCAAAAGCGGACAACAGCCTGGTCGTTTCTTCGCTCAACATGAATCTCCACTGTTCCGGATTCATGGCCATATTTTATTCCGTTATCAAGAAGATTGGCCCACACCTGACTGATACGAGTTTTGTCACCACGGACAAAGATCCCTTCTTTCCCTTTACAGGAGACAGCGATCTGTGCTTCTTCCGCCACATATTGATAGAGGCTCACCACATCCTCCAGCGTCTTCATAAGATCCAGTTCTTCCAATTCCAGACGCATGGTGCCGGCCTCGGCCTCGGCCACACTCATCATGACTTTGAGCATAGAGAGTACCCGCTCCGATTCTTCCAGGCAGTCAGAAAGCGCATTGCGATAGTGCTTCGGATCATCTCTCTTAGACTGCAGGGCATACTCTGCCACTGCCCGCAATCTGGTCATGGGCGTTCTCAGGTCATGGGCGACATTATCCAGTGAAGACTGCATCTCCTGGATCAACTGCCTGTTCTGGCGAAAGAGCTGCTCAAGCTGCAGATACAACGGTGTGAGTTCCTCATATTGCTTGTGCCTCTGCGGCAGCGGCAGCGGCCTTTGCCCCAGAACCCTTTTTATATCATCCTCGAGTTGCTGCAAAGGCCGCGTCTGCAGATACCTCAGGAAAAAAGAAAGCCCAAGAGAGGGAAGGACAGCCAGGAGAAAAATCCACAGAGAGACGCTCACCGCTTTTCTGTATATGGCAATTCCTGCGCTGGTGTCATCTTTACCGGCCTGAACCACTCCTCCACCGGCAAGCTTCCTGGACACCAGGAGCCAGTTGCCAGAATCAGCCGGTTGCAGAAGATCTACCCAAATTCCATGGGCTAAGGGGTCCAAATCCACCAATCCTGTGAAATCCATCGTTGTATTGCCGGTAAAGAGCAGCTGATCCCGGTCTCTCACAAGACGGATAAAATCCATCTCCCGGGGAACTTCTCTCTCCAGGATAAAATTTCCTCTGGCATTGACTCCGCTTCTTTGAAGATAGTTGTCAAGGCCGAGCTGCAGACGCTGTACTCCCTGGTTCTGAATCTGACTTTTCAGGATCTGGAGATGAGCAAAGAGAAAAAGGCCGGAAAGCAGCCAGATAAGGAGGAAGAAAAAGAGGGGCCTGCCTGGTCTGAGCTTGAGCAGCAGGCGGTTATTCAGCACGAAGGACATAGCCCATGCCTCTGACAGTATGGATGAGTTTGACACCGTACCCCTTGTCCACCCGGTTACGCAGGCGGCAGACCAGGACATCAATCACATTGGTCTGGGGGTCAAAGTTGTACTCATAGATCCTTTCCAATATGGATGTTTTGGAAAGCACACGTCCTGGATTGCGCATTAAGAGCTCCAGGAGTGCATACTCCTTGGCGGGAAGATCGATCTTCTCCCCCTGTCGTCTTACCTCACGCTTTAGTGGATCAAGCTGCAATTCTCCCACAGTGAGTGTTCCGGTCTCACCGCCTTTCTGCCCTCGTCGGAGGAGGGCCTGAATACGTGCCAGCAGCTCGTTAAAGGAGAAGGGTTTGACCATGTAGTCATCCCCGCCCCGCTGCAGGCCTTCAACGCGATCGTCCACAGACTGCCGGGCACTGAGGATAAGGACAGGGGTCTGGATGCCTCGCTCCCTGATCCGCTCAATCAGGCTCAGACCGTCAAGACCGGGGAGCATAATATCAATCACTGCCGCCTCATAGGGCTCAGTCAGGGCAAGAGAGAGACCGTCCAGGCCATCATGGCAGATATCCACACTGAATCCTGCCTCCTGCAGACCCCTCTCCAGGAAGGATGCAATTTTTTTGTCATCTTCAACAACGAGTAAGCGCATGTTGAACTACACCGGATTGGAATTTATTTGTTAGCTCTAAGAGCAATTATGGTGGCGCATCGGCCGGTACGTCCATCTGCCTGACGACAGGCACGGCGGTAAGAAAAGTAATCGCTTGAGCAGGAGGTACATTGACCTGCTGTTCGTATATTTTCCGCATACAGACCTGCCTTGATCAGCTGCATTTTTGAGATACTCCAAAAATCAAAATAGTTCTCTTTTACTTGAAAGGCAAGGAAGGAGGGTGGGAGCTCTTTTGCGTGATTTACAAACTCAGCACAGCAGGGCCCAAGAGAAGGACTGATATAGGCATGAAGAGTGGTTGCCAGGGAGGAATACTTTTCTGCCATGGCCTGAACAGTGTTCGCAAGGATATTCAGGACACTCCCCTTCCAGCCGCAATGGACTGCGGCAATGGCGGAATGAATTGGATCATAAAGGGTTACAGCCTGACAATCGGCCTGTTGTATCATGAGGCCGATACCGGAAATATCAGTCATCAGGGCGTCGTAGCCATCTACTTCAAGGTCTTCATTGAGGCTCTCTTCAGCCACAAAGATATCATCACCATGTACCTGCCTGGCAGAAAGAAGATGAATAATTGAGAGCTGTTCTTTGAGGCGTTTACGGTTTTCTAGAACAGACAGGACATCGTCACCAACGCCATAACTGAGGTTCCTGGAATGAAAGGGGACGCGACTGACTCCATGATGTCGATCAGTGCTTGCGATGACTATTCTGTTTTCGGTTAAATGACTTTGCACAAAAATCACCATGAAACCAAATATATATGGGGAAGACTCCTTACGGAATCTTCCCCATATATACTACTGCATGTGGAACAGGTAAAACGGCCTAGAAGAATGCCTCAAAGGTCAGGTAAACCTGATCTGCACTGTCAACAGGATCCATACCCTGCGAATTTAAAGCGGCCATGTAAGCCTCATCATCCAGGTCATATGGTCTCATGTTCCAGTCCATGGAGCCGGAGTAGTCATACTCGTAACGCTGGTATCCAAAACGGATAAAGGTCTTGGCGTATTTGGAGATGGCCTCACCTGTGGGCAGGTCATAAATTCCATATACCTCAAAGACATGACCACGGGTAGCCAGTTTAGATGCGTAAAAATCATCATGACCAGGAGACATGGAAATCCAGTATTCGGAACCGTAGTTCCACTCAGCACCAAGTTTCAGGCCAACGGAATCTATGTTGTAGCGGGCACCAAGATAAACGGAATAACCGTCTTCTGAATCGGTATGCGGGGTGATTTCCGCATCTCCCATACCCATCTGAGCCAATGCACCTTGAATCATGGCTGGAGACAAGCCCATAGCTGACATCTGCTGAGCAGCGCCCATTCCAACCAAATCGTTGAACATACCATTCTCGCTTGGATCTGTCATGGACCAACCTGCTACACCAAAGATATCCACATCTCCAAACTTATCCTCATAAACGGCTGAAGTATGGAGAATATTACCAACGTTTAGCTGAGGACCAAACATATCCGGAGCAAAAGCGTTCACCAGATCACTGGAGAAGGCCGGATAGTTAAAGACATTAAAGGCCATGAATGACTGAAGGTATGCAAAGCGATTTCCCTTCTTCATGACATCCCAGCTGAGGCCGGCAAAATCGGTGTCAGCCAGACGGTTCTGAGAGTCATCAGACTGCAGTCCATTCTCGAATCCACGTCCATAGCAGAAACGGACACGACCGGTTCCCATGGCCTCGGATCCCCAACGATAGGCATAGCCCATGGAAATACCATCAAATGGCCAATCCATATAGAGTGACGGCGTTGCCAGACGGTGATCGGTACCCATGCGAAGCTCGGCAGGGGGTCCATCAGTGGTGGGACGACGACCAATGGAGAACCAGAGAGGATTTCCGCCGATGTTGTTCCAGTTTACAAAGGCCCGATCAACATACAGGGCGCTATCGCTGACTGAACGGGTAGTGTTCCCATCAAACAAGGGGTACTGTCCACCAACAAAGGGGCTGATATCGTTTGTAGCAGGGGTTTGCATACCCCAGGCCTTATACATGGCAAGACGAGCCTTAAACTCAACGTTCTCAGTGGCCTTGACACGCATGTTCAGACGAAAACGATTGGTCCAGTTTATATCATTTTTGTATGTGGTACCGGAAACGCCCTCGGCGCGGTAGTAGTCCATGCGGGCACGGAAATCACCGTAGAATTTTATGCGAGCAGCCAGGTCCCAGCTATCGGAACGCTCTTCCATATCACTGACGGTATCGGCCAGATCATCAAAATCTGCCTTGCTCACAGCACCTACACCTTCCTCGGCCATTTGAGCTTTCAGCTGATCCAGCTGCAGACTCAACTCTTCAATTTTCCGCTCCAGATCATTGGCATTTGCTCCACCGCTTGCAGAAGCTACTGCAGGCAGCGCGATCAGACCGGCAAGAGCCAACATGGAAAATTTTTTCACCATCTTGTTTCCTCCTTCCTCTTTAAATGTTACGACTCGGCCTCTCCTGAAAAGCCAAAGTCGGCGTCCAACCTGCCAATCCATCTCAATAACAGAGTGTAACAACTTGAACTGTTCCGTCTAACATGTACATGCTGTTCGAGTACAAAAGTAACAACTCGTACAAATTTTTTTACTTCAATTCTTTGTACTATCGTATTTGCTCTTCCGTGTCAACTGATTATCCATATTTCCTGAGTGTTCTCATTTATTTTCCCCCAATCATATGCACAGCGTGGTATTTCCTTTTTCTCCACCACAACATATGGTATAAAAAACTACTATTTCTTTTCTCAATCATTGACAATATTCCATGAACACCCCCATTATCATAAGCGCATTCGGCACTACCTCCAAGGCCTTGAGTACATACACCTTCCTTGACTCCCAGATCCGTAAGCGTTTCTCCGGACACGAAATCTTGTGGAGTTTTTCCTCTCGCGTTATCAGCGCAAAAAAAAGTGGAAAAGATGGACAGGAATATCCCAGCCCGGAGGCGATCTTAGAGAAACTCTCTCAGCAAGGTTGCAAGCAGGCAGTGCTGCAGTCTGCGCATCTGTGGCCCGGCCATGAATTCCATAAACTTGTCCAGACAGCACGGAGCAGTCCGGTCAGCGTATCCATGGGTATGCCCTTACTCAGCGCGCCTGCGGATTATGAAAAAATTTGTGCCTGCCTGGACGGTATCGCCCATGAGCACTCCAATCAGGCCCTGATTATTGCCGGTCATGGCACCAGCCATCCCGCCTGGACCGGATATTTAGCCCTTGAACATTTCCTGGAGAAGCGTTTTGGAAAACGAATCTTTCTCGCCCTGCTGAAAGGCTATCCAGCGCCGGCAGAAATGGTCAAACGCGTTCAGGAAGCAGGCTTTGACTCAGCCTGTCTTATTCCCTTTATGCTGCTGGCAGGCAGACATTTCGAGCGGGAATTGACCGGGCCGGATCCGGATTCGTGGAAGTCACAACTGGCAAAAGCCGGCGTTTCCATATCTGCCATAGACCATGGCCTGGGAATGCTGGAAGGAGTAGGGGAAATCTTCTGCGATCACATCAGCAAGGCACTGGAGAACTGTTCAACTCTGCAGCCCGGATAAAATCCATTGCTTCATCAAATTGCCGGGCAAGCACTCATTCAAGACAGATGGTTCACCGCGACATCCGCAAACAGTTGCGACCACTTTTTTTTAGGGTTGGTAGAATAAATTATCTGCAACCATTCTCATCTGCCCCAGCTTGTCCGGCTTCTCTCTACAGACACCGGTTGAGCCCGAGGAATGCTCTTGGCAAGCACTGTTTTTTCTGTTGCATGACGGACTGTGGTGCCGAGCACAGAGAACTGAAAACAGTGCCTGTACCAGTCGCCCATCTGCCGGGTGACAACCCAGACCCCAGACAGACCGTTCTCTTGGGCCCACTGCTCCCAGTATCGAACAAAGATGGAAGCAACCCCCCTGCGACGAAATTCCGGAAGGACCATGAGACCGGTGCCGCAAGCATAGTTCTGCAGAAGATTGACTGCGGCTGCATCCAGCCCTTGCGGCGCGTCTGAGCGATTGATGATGGTGGCAAATCCGATTATTTTGCTCTCATGTTCGGCAAGAAAAAGAGCCCGATCCGGCTTGGCAGCATAGCGTTGCAGCTTATCCAGGAAGACATGGACCAGGTTGGGATCCATGTCTCTGCTCAGGTCGTGGAAGGCCCTGTCCACATCACTTGGAACTGCTGGGAAAATTGTGCAGGAAAATGGCGCAGATCGATCAGAGTTCATCGAGAATTGCGGCCCTTTTTTGCTCATACTCTTCCTGCGTAATCAACTGCTCCTTATGGAGCAGATCAATGACCCGGAGGCGTTGCTCAGGTGTTTGCGGCGGCGCAGCGGACGAAGAGGGTGAAGGCGATATTGCCATTTTTCGGGTGTCACGCACAGGCACGACACGCAGAGCAAAAGAAAGCGCCTTTTCCATCCAACTACAGCCTCCCATTGTAAAATTGCAGCTGGCGCCTTTCGTATCATTGGTCTCGGCAGCCCAGACCAGGGTGTCACGAATGGTGATTGCTCCTTCGTCTTTCTTGATCCCGGCCTTATAAAGGGCTGCTAATTCCGTTTTCTTAGGCAGTCGCCAGTCGTTGTGCCCACCACCTGTGTAAGAACGGCAGTATTCCTTGGCATCCGGCCATGCCAGGGACTGCCCATTGTCGGCAGCAGCCCACATGAGCCCTGTCTCCTCATCAAGGATTGTCCCATCGTTGTAGGCCAGAAAACGTTGCTTTTCGTCGCCCGGACGTGCACAGGCGAAAAGCAGCAGCAAAGACAAAACTATCAAACATCTTCGTATCATATTTCTCCCTGAAAAAAAGATCGAATCATCAGCTCCTGTTCTACCCCATAGATACTCGTAATGCCAGGGAGAAACGTCTGTCAAAATTGGCTTGTGTCACGTCAAGGATGAAATGTCGTATATTGCGCCACCATTTTTTGTGCTTGCGAGGCATGGATTGATAAGCATAGTTGTGCTATGTGAGTCAAGCCGTAACGAAGCAAGCGCGAAAAAGGGTAAGCAAGATGCGTCATTTTAGAGTTGACGGGGCACTAAAGACTTTTAACAAATTCTCGTATCTCCAGGCAGACTCGTTGATAGCAGGCCAGCTCTTCTTCCTCGCAGCCTGCATTTTTTGCCAGTTGCGGGGGGTCATCAAAGGGGTGATGCATCACCTTGGCATCCCCCGGAAACAGGGGACAGTTCTCATCAGCATGGCCGCAGACAGTAATGACCAGGTCGAAATCTGTTTCCGCCAGCTCATCCACATGTTTTGACCAGTGACTGCTGATATCCGCTCCCGCCTCCTGCATGGCCTTGACTGCCATAGGGTTCAGGCCATGGACCTCTATTCCTGCCGACCAGGCCTCAATGCGCTCCCCATGCAGATGACGGGCCCAGCCCTCTGCCATCTGACTGCGGCAGGAATTTCCGGTACAGAGAAAGAGGATTTTTTTGCGTTTTTCACCCATTATCAAGCTCAATGGTTAAGAAGAAGTGAGCCGCTGATCTCGTCCACCGCCCGGCGGACATCGGCCAGGCATCACCTGCCCTTTGGATTTGTCTCCTGGCAGCGGCACTCCCCGGCCCTGGAAGCGGCCATAATCGCCTCCAGAATGGTGGATCTCCCATTTTTTCTGAAATCCTCTTCAATATCCTTACGGCTGTGAGCAAAACAGTAGCAGAGCAATTCGTCTTTTGTATCGATGATAATCTCCTGTTCTCTTTTCCTTCAGTCTTCTGCCTTAATACCTCTTACTCTCTATATCAGCAGGTTAAAAAGATATCCGGTAAAGAGGATGCCTCCTCCCACCACCATGATAAAGGTTGCGATCAGCCTGGGTTTGAGCACCTTGCGCAGAATCACCATTTCCGGCAGGGACAGGGCAATCACACTCATCATAAAGGCAAGGACTGTGCCAAGGGCTGCCCCCTTGCCAAGCAGGGCCTCGACTACGGGTACCATGCCTGCAGCACCGGAATACATGGGGATTCCAACAAGGACTGCAGCCGGTACTGACCACCAGGCATCTTTTCCCATGAGAGAGACCATCAGGTTTTCCGGAACATAGCCATGGATGAGTGCACCCACCGTGATTCCTGCCACCACATAAAGCCACACCTTCCCCACAATATCACGCACAGCCTCTTTACCAAATTCAAATCGATCTCCCCAGGTAAATTTCTGTGCCAGGACAAGGGCTTCACCCGAGCGCATCTCCCCCACCCAATCCTCAACATACTTTTCCATCTTCATCCTGCCGATAATCCATCCTGCGACAACAGCAATAGTCAGCCCTGTCACCAGATAGAGTGCAGCCACCTTCCACCCCAGAAGTCCGTACAGCAGGATCAGGGCTACTTCATTAACCATGGGTGCTGCAATGAGGAAAGAGAGGGTGACTCCCAAAGGAATGCCGGCCTGCACAAATCCCAGGAAAAGAGGCACTGCCGAACAGGAGCAGAAGGGGGTGATGATGCCAAACATGGCTGCCAGGACATTGCCAGTGGCCTCCCGCCTGCCTGCCAGTATTTTCCGTGTTCGCGCCGGGGTGACAAAGGTACGTGAAACCCCAACCCCAAAGACCACAAGGGTGAGAAGGAGCATAACCTTGGGAGTATCATAGACAAAAAACTGCACAGCTGCACCAAGATGGCCCCCCTGCTCAAGCCCCAGAACGGTATAGGAAAAATAATTGGAAAAGGGCAGGAGACTGCCATAGAGAAGATACCAGGCCGCAAGGGCTGCAATTCCCAGGGCCAGAGACCTTCCGGTGGATACATGTTTTTTATCGGCTGAAGAGCCTGACTTTTTATCAGCACAGCCGCAGCCGGCCTGCGGTAAGGTTTGTAATGGTTCCATCGTTGTTCCTCAGGGGCTACACGTTTCTTTTATTTTACACACCAGTCCAAGTTTTCGGTGCATCTGTTTCAACTCATCATCATCTTCAAGCCATTCAGCAAGACAAGAAAGCATCTCACTTCCATACACGGACTGGCAATGTGTGATCAGACGATAGATAATCCACGTTCCCTGGCGCTCATGCTCAACCAGACCAGCATCTTCCAGGGTCTTCATATGCCTGGAGACCGTGGATTGGGCCAGCTGCAAAAGTTCCTGTATCTCACAGACACAGAGCGGCCTTTCCTGTAGAAGCTTCAAGACCCGTACGCGGTTGGGATCTGACAGGGCCTTCATCACTCGTATAAACTCTTTCATCCGTTCTCTCCTTGCCCTATCTATATATCGCCATATAACGATAAATAGATAGGGACAATTCATCTGTCAAGAACTCTTTACCTCGGGCAAACCGTTCCCCTCACGTATCGTATTCGACTATCTTTCTAGAATAAAAGAACTTTATTAAAACCACAGAGAGCACAGAGGAGACAGAGAAAAACAAAAAAATGCTTTCCCTCCATCTCCTCTGTGCTCTCTGTGTGAAAAAAATCTTCGCTAACTATATTATATTGCCGAGGCTTATACCCCCTTCCCTGATCCGCTGCAACTGGTCCTGCAGGTCAGCGATCTCAGTCTGCCAGTATTCCCCTGAACCAAAATCTGGAATAATAGGGGCCGTTCCATCTGCCACATACTGGTAGGTCAACCAGGCAATATAGTGGAGGAAACGCATGGCGCGCAGAGGCTCAATGAGCCGAAAACTGCGTTGGTCAAAATGGTGGAATGTCTCATACCCTTCCAGGAACAGATCAATCTCAAGGAGGGATTCTTCGGGTATGCCGGGAAGGAGCATCCACAGGTCCTGGACCGGCGGACCCATGGCCATATCATCAAAATCAATGAGATAGAAAGATTCTCCCGGGCGGTGGATGATGTTGGAGAAATGGCAGTCTCCATGGATTCTGCTGAGTGTTATATCCTTGAACAGCGGGGCTATCTCATCAATAATCTCACTGCACAATGATGAAAACCTGCCAGCAGTCTCCGGCTGGGCGATGACTCCGCTCTCCAGAATAAAGTCTACCTGCTCTCTTGTTGAATGCTCCGGAGCCATGGTCAGCCTGTCCCGGGAGGGGTGAACAGCACCTACCGCATGACAACGACCGAGCAGACGCCCAAGCTCCAGCCATTGATCTTCGCTGAATTCATCGAAACTGCGCCCCCCGCAACGGGGGAAGATGCAGAAAGAGAGTCCCTCGTGCTCAGCAAGGGTTCCTCCATTGGCCAAGACCAGAGGCGGAATTACCGGAATCTCATGCTGGTCAAGCTCAAGCAGGAAGTCGTGCTCATCCTGTAATGCCGTTTGCGACCAGCGACCCGGCCGGTAAAACTTCACCACCAATCCTCTGCCGTCCACGGCTTCCAGCTCAAAAACACGGTTGATATAGCTGTTCAGCGGTCTGCAGAGATTCGTGCAGGGAATTTCCAGGCTTGACTCAACAAGATTGAGTACGGTTTCTGGCCCAAGTTCCCGAAACGCATGGGGCTGACGCCTCTTTTCCTGATCACTCATGGTCTGTAGCCTATGTCCTCAGGCAAATTATCTTTTCTGGCATTCTCTACGGCCAGCTGATCGCAACGTTCGTTCAATGGGTGGCCCGCATGTCCCTTGACCCAGTGAAAACTGATGTCTAAGTCCTCTACGAGGTCGAGCAGCTGTGCCCAGAGATCGGAGTTCAGGGCCGGCTTGTTGTCGGATTTCAGCCAGCCACGCCTGCGCCAGCCCCTGGCCCAGCCTTTGCTGATACCATTGACCACATAGCTGGAATCAGAGTAGAGAGCAACCGGCTTGTCACGCACCGGCAGGGCCTCAATACCCTTGATGCAGGCCATAAGCTCCATCCGGTTATTAGTGGTGAGCTGATACCCGCCAAAGAGCTCCCGTGCCTGCCCCTCTGCAAGGATGATCGCCCCATAGCCGCCAGGCCCTGGATTATTGATGGCCCCGCCATCGGTGTATATTTCCACTCGGTCAACAGGAATTGCAGGCTGCTCCTGCTGCACTGTTTTCTTGACCTGCTTCTTCCGCTTCTCCTGCCACTCAGGATTTGCCATCCACGCCTCTGCCTCGGAGCGCAGGGCAAAACCCTTGTACCTGGCACCAGCAAAGCCCTTGACCTGAGCCTCGGCATCCGGCCAGGAGGTGTAGATCCCTGGCCTACGCCCGCTTGCCACTGCATAAAACTTTTTTTTCCCAGCCATACGCCTCCAACACAAAAGCAAAAAAAAACCGCCAGGGAGTTCTCTCCCTGGCGGTTTTACTCATTCTGTCCGCTTGCTTCAGTTGATCATACCAATTACAAAAAAACCTACAATAACAAAGACAAAGAAAACTCCAACCTTTGTGTAGATTGAATGATCTTCTTCCGGTGTCTCGTGTCCATGTCCACTCATCCTAAGCTCCTCCTTCTGTTTCTGATTGTGTCAAACAAAGCCTTGCGAGTATATGAACAATTTTAAAATGATTTGTCGATCTCTTTTTTCATCCCCTTGGAAGTAAAGCAGTGACCTTGACTTCATCCTGGTTATCATGACAAGATGGCGAGTGTCACGTCAAGGATGAAATGTCGTATATTGCGCCACAATTTTTTGTGTTTGCGAGGCACGGATTGATAAGCATAGTTGTGACAAGTTCGTAAAAACTTAAAATTTGAGATGGCTAAGTAAAAAACTTCATATGCGAGGCGCGTGAATTTTCTATCATTTCGGCGGACTAAAGTGCGTCGTAATGATAGAAAATTCGCAGCAACGAAGCAGATGAAGAGTTTTTACGACGCCATCAGTTGTACTATGTGAATCAAACCGTAACGAAGCAAGCGCGAAAAAGGGTAAGTAAGATGCGTCATTTCTGAGTTAACGGGACACTAGAGAGAGATTACAGATAAATAATCGGCCTGAGGTGAAGAGAATGAACAACACACTGCGCATCTTTTTTTCAACACTCCTTACACTCTTCATAAGCTGTCCGAGTATTTCAGCTGCTCCGCCCATGACAAAGGCGGTCCAGCAGCTGACCTTTATCGGCACAGCCGACCTGCAGGGACACCTGGAGCCAGTCCACCGCTCCATTGATCTGGCCGGCCGGGGCGAAAAAATTGCGGTTATTGGCGGGATAGCCCGAATCGCTGCCCTTATCAAGGAAATCAAAAATCAGGGCCAGGGACCTGTCATCGTCCTCTCCTCAGGTGATGACCTGATGGGGCGTTACTTCCATACATTCGATGGGAAGGCCATCTTTGATCTTCTTGGAACAGCAGGTTATGAAATCCTGGCCCTTGGCAATCACGAATTTGACCGGGGGCCCGGCCTGCTCGCTGAGGCCCTGGAAAAAACGGCTTTTGTTTCTCTCTGTTCAGACCTGGCAGTCAAGGAGACTCCGCTGCAGGGGAGCTGTCAGCCGCTACTGATCAGGAAGTACAATACAGTCCGTATTGGCTTTTTTTCTTTGATGACCCCAAAGTTTCCCTATGTGACCACCAGTGGCAATGTATCTTTAAGTGGGTCAAGCCTTGCAGTGGCTGAAAAAATGGTCTCTGAGCTGAGGCAAAAGGGTGCCGATCTGATAGTGGCTGTAACCCATATTGGTGCTGATCTTGACCGTGAGCTTGCTGCCGGGGTTGAGGGGATTGATCTTATCTTTGGCGGCCATTCCCATGAATACCTGCCACAGCTGGAAACCGTAGACAGGACCCTGATCGTCAACGGAGGAGAAAAGGGGGCGGCCCTTGTTCGCCTGGATGTGAGGCTCAACAGCGAAAATAAGATCATTCCAGGATCGGCCGCTTACAGTCTGATTCCCGTAACAGAGTCGGTTGCTGAAGAGCCGAAGACAGCTCAACGACTGCAACACTATAGCGACCAGCTCCCGGCCGCCGTGGTCCTCGGCAGGACCGATACCGCCTGGCAGCTTGACAAGAAATCTGTCAGATCTGGAGAATCAGCAGTGGCTGACATGATCAACGATCTGAT
>DAOVAI010000212.1 GCA_030671085.1 Pseudomonadota bacterium
TCTCAGCCCGTTCACCAGCCGAGAGAAGCAAAGAGGTGAGTGCTACCGGCTTCTCCAAAAAACCACCATCAGTGGCAATTTGAAAAAAAGCGCGGTTATCGGCAAACTGAACTTGGTAAATGCTGGAATTAGAACCGTTTAATACCCGAAACCGTACCTTTCCTCGAGGGACATCAAGAGTAGGCTTTTCTACTCCGTTTACCAGAAGATGGTTACCGATAACCCCATGCATCACATCCATCATGCTCTGCGCATAGGCAAAGCGACCATCATTAAAAAATCGGCGATCCTGAATGATAAGGGGGAAATCATCCTCACCATACGTCTTGGGAATATCGAGATTTTCTGACACTTCATCTTCAATAATGAAAAGTCCGGCCAGACCATTATACACCTGTTCTCCGGTGAGCCCCATGGCGTGAGGATGATACCAGAGGGTAGCGGCCTGCTGCTTGATGGTAAATTTGGGTCTCCAGTGGGATTGAGCGGGTATGGTCTGCCTCGGGCCGCCATCCCACTCTGCGGGAACATGGAGTCCATGCCAATGTACAGTGGTACGCTCGTTCAGGGTGTTTTCAACATCAATCTCGAACTGCTGCCCGTTTCTTACTCGAATGGTGGGCCCGAGGAAATCTCCGTTGTATCCCATGGTTGGAGTTATCTCTCCAGGAAAGAAAGAACGCCCACCCCTTCGCACTGTAAGCATAAAATGAGCCTTATCAGGATCGGAAGAGAGGTTTTCCAAGAGCGGTGGCACCGGCAAAGGTCTGGTAAAAGTATCTCCAGCCCGGGCAACGCCTGAATCTGGAACATTTAATTTCAGAAAACCATACCCTCCCAGCCCGGCAAGCATGAGAGTCGACAAACTTTTATTTATAAATTTTCTTCGATTCATAATACGACTACCTGATAGAGATTAGACCCTTTGTCCGAAAATCATTCCAGACTATTTCAGGGTTGTCACTGTTGACAATCAAGGTAAAATTCATGCCGCTCCATGGTGATGCCCTGTTTCACAACTCTCTGAGGAACAGCCGCATTCTTTATCATCAGCGACAAACCAGCCCTTGATGATTTTTGCCAAAGGCCTGATGGAAAGAATAAGCAGAAGCAGTGTTGATCCCAAAACAAGCCAATGGGGAAGAATCTCGGCAGCCTGGCCAACCACAGCCCGGGCGCTGATGCCGAATGAGTTGTACACTGCGTCAAGCATCAGACCGCTTATTACTGCAACAATTGCAATGGAGACAAGATAAATTGCCGTGGCCCGCTTGCCAAGAAGGCCAACCAGCACCGAAAGAGAGGTGACATTGGTGGCAGGCCCAACCAGCAGAAAGACAAGGGCCGCACCGGGACTCACCCCTTTCAGGATCAGGGCGGCAGCGATTGGGGTGGAAGCCGTGGCGCAGATATACAGGGGAAGGCCAAAGGCCAGCATGAGCAACATGGAGGACAGCCCTCCACCCAGATAGGTGGCAAACAATTCATCAGGGACAAGAACCGTAATGAATCCGGCCAGAAAGATACCCATAAAAAACCAGCCGGCCAGATCATCCCATATATCGGTTGCAGCATATTTCAGTCCATGCCATATCTTCTCAGGAAACGAATGATGCCTGGCGTGTTCTTCAGGTGAGCAATCCTCACCGTCACAGCAATTATCTACAGTGCAACTCAAATTTGGTTTAATCGGCGCGGCAGAAGGCGGGTTTACCAGATTTTCAGTAAATCCGGCCACAAAAGCGGAGGCAAAGGCAGCAATGGGTCTCGCCACCGTAAGAATCGGATCGAGCAGGGCATAGGTGATAGAAATGGAATCCACCCCTGATTCCGGAGTAGAGATCAGAAAAGCGGTGGTGGCGCCATTATTAGCACCCTGTTTTTTCAGCGCAGCTGCCGCCGGCAGCACCCCGCATGAGCAGAGGGGGATGGGAATACCAAAGAGAGCGGCCTTGACCACCGATAAAAAACGCCCATGGCCCAAATGCTGCGCCACATAGGTCGGTGACATGAAAATCTTGAGCAGGCCGCCAACAAGAAGACCAAAAAGAATATAGGGCGCAGCCTCGAGTAAAACATACCATGACTGGAGTCCTGCAGCCGTCATAAATGTGATGATTGTTTCCATAATATTATCAGGTTCCATCTGATTATTCCCGAATATGTTCCAGAGCAAATTCGATCAATTTGCTTACATGGTGATCTGCCAGCCGATAGTAAAGTACAGGCCCTTCCCGCCGGTTGCTGACAAGCTGCAACTGCCTGAGCATTCGTAACTGGTGGCTCACTGCTGATTCCGATACTCCGAGAAAGGCGGCAAGGTCACAGACACACATCTCGTCTTGAGCCAAAGCCATAATGATCTTGAGCCTGGTCAGGTCGGCCATGGCCTTGAACAACTGGGCCAACAACCCAGTTTCTCTTTTATCCAGCGCGGTTTCCCTGGCCCCGGCTATCCGTTCCTCATGGATAACCCGGCATTGACAACGATCTTCTCTTGGCATTTTCTCTCCCTACTATATTGCATATGGATATATGAGCATCTGTTCAGATGCTAAGACCGCTTATTAGAGATGTCAATGGTGAAATGTTTACAAACGCCTCGAATAGTGAAGAAAGGAAGGGAAAACTCTGTGGTAACCTTTGAAAATTCAGCTTTGCAGATCTTTCATGATCCTGTCAAACTCATCTTTTTGAATTTCACCATTGGCATATCGTTTTTTGACAATCTCGATAGCTGATTGCGGAGGATCGGCATGATATTCTTTTTTAAGGAAAAAATGTTTGATAAGAGAAACGATCCCCCAGATAACCAGCAGCCAGAAGAGAAGCATGAAGATCATGCCAAATCCTCCATATCCCATACCAAAGCCCATACCGCCATTACCCATCCAGTGCATCATAGTTTTTCCTCCGTTGTAACTATTCAGGTAGGGCTGCAAAATTAGCAAAACCACCATACTGTAAGTGTTCAGCAGTGCTTTATATGTGTTCAAGCAGGCTTGCGAACTATAGTAGTTCTATGTAAGTAAGCCTGATCGGACACAGATGAAGTGCTGCTGAATAGTTACCCTCCGTTTTGTGTAAATCCGCCTGATAATCAGAGCAATGAGTTTTTAAAGAGGAGGTGTCTCCACCTCCCTTTGCATATTCTTTTTAGACTTTTGGCTGCTCTATTATCTCCAATTGCCATACCCTGGCCCACCGCAGAAATAGTTGGAGAGCCCTGTCTCGGGAACAATATTTTTCGCTTCAAGTTCAAGTAACAGCTTTTTCTCTGAAAGAGTATTCTGTAACACGTT
>DAOVAI010000089.1 GCA_030671085.1 Pseudomonadota bacterium
CTCTTTATCTCCATTGGCTATTTCTTTGCCATCCTCTCCTCCGGCTTTGTCTCTGCCAGGATCGGTCATAAACGGACCATTGTTCTTTCAACCATACTCCTTGGCCTGGACCTTTTTACCCTGGCATTTTGTTCTACTCTCATCACCCTGCGTCTCAGCCTTTTCTGTCTTGGTCTGGGCGCCGGGCTCTATTTTCCATCAGGCCTGGCAACCATAACCAAGCTCGTCGATCCTGCCGACTGGGCCAGGGGGATGGCCATTCATGAACTTGCTCCCAACCTCGGTTTTGTAGCTGCTCCACTGCTCTGTGACCTGCTTCTCTCCTTTTTTTCCTGGCAACAGGGATTGGCCCTGCTGGGGCTTGTCCTGATCATTAGCGGAGTGGTATACGGCCTTAGTTCTCATGGAGTGCAGGACAGGGGCAAGGCCCCTGATTTTTCCTCTTCAGCTTCGTTGCTGCGTATGGGATCTTTCTGGGGTATGTTTGTCCTTTTTTCTCTGGGGATCTGTTCAACACTGGGCATTTATTCAATGGCTCCGCTTTTTCTGGTAACTGATCATGGGATGGAGCCACGGGAGGCCAATACCCTGCTTGCCTTTTCCCGGGTGGCTTCCATTTTCATGCCTCTGGCAGCTGGATGGCTTGGTGATCGCTATGGCAATCATCGAATCATGAGTGCAGTTCTCCTGATCACAGGTTTGTTGACTGGTCTGATGGCCATAATGGACACCGGAATCTGGTTGGTGGTCCTTGTGGTGGCCCAACCCCTGGTTGCTGTTTGTTTTTTCCCATCCGGATTTGCCCTGCTCTCAAAACTTGGCCCGCCTGAGTTTGGAAACCTGGCCGTGTCGCTCTGCCTTCCCCTGGCCTTTCTGCTGGGCGGAGGTGTCATGCCGACTCTGATCGGTCTGATCGGCGACATCTCCTCTATCAGTTTAGGCTTTATCCTTGTTGGAGTTGCCATGGCCCTTGGCGGAGCCGGCTCTTTTTTTGTCACTTTTAGAAAAAAATGCTACTCTTGAGTTTTGAGAGGTTTTCATGATTGGAAAAATAATCCCTTTCGCTCTTTTCCAGGAGGAATTGGAGCAAAATGGCTGGCCTGACCTGATGGTTTAGAGCAAAGCAGGAATATGTGAATTGCTGGAAAGGATAATTAAAATGCCTTATGTAAATATTAGAGTGACAAAAGAAGGGGTAACTTCTGAACAAAAATCTGAACTGATCGCTGGAGTAACTGAATTACTGCAGAGAGTTCTGCATAAAAATCCAGCAACAACGGTTGTTGTTATTGATGAGGTTGATCCGGACAACTGGGGCATAGCCGGGGAGCAGGTAACTTTACGTCGAAAAAGAGGAGAATGATGCTCATCTTTGGAATTTATCAGTCGGGTTTCGTGATACGTAATATAAAAGCAGCATCCGGAGGCGGCAGACTATGAAATTATCACTTTTTGGAGAACAGTATACCCGCGGCGCCGGTATTCTCAGCCTGATGGATGATCTTGGCAATGCCCTGGCTGCAGGTGGTAGTGACATGGTCATGATGGGTGGCGGTAATCCCGGTCATGTCCCTGGTTTTCAGCAGGTAATGCAGAAACGTCTGCAGGCCCTTGCTGCTGACACAGAGTCCTTTCAAAAGCTCATCGGTATCTATGATCCGCCTCAGGGTGAGAAAAGTTTCGGGGAGGTGCTGGCAAGACTCCTGAGCCGCGAGTATGGCTGGGACGTGGGGCCTGAAAATATCTGCCTCACCAATGGCAGCCAGGCTGGTTTCTTTCTTCTCTTTAATATGTTTGCAGGTCCCTACCGGGAAGGTGAATCCAAAAAAATCCGTCTCCCTTTGGCACCAGAATATATCGGCTATGCCGACCTTGGTCATGGAGATGATTTTTTCATCTCCACCAGGCCCCAGATTGAATTTTTGGAAGATAATTTTTTTAAATATCATGTTGATTTTGACAACCTTAACATTGGGGAAGAGACCGGTGCCATTTGTGTCTCGCGGCCGACTAATCCCACGGGCAATGTACTGACCGATGAGGAAATCGCCACCCTTGATGTTCTTGCCCGCAAGTATGATGTGCCTCTGATCCTGGATAATGCCTATGGCGTACCCTTTCCAGGTATTATCTATACCGAGGTCAAGCCTGTCTGGAATGAGAATATCGTCGTCTGCCTCTCTCTGTCAAAACTGGGCTTACCTGCCGCCAGGACTGGAATCATCGTGGCCCGCAAGGAGATTATCAAGGCGGTATCCGGGATGAATGCCATTATGAACCTGGCTACGGGAAGTTTTGGCGCAATGCTTGCCCAGGAGATTGTGGCAAGCGGGGAGGTTCTTGAACTCAGTCGAGACGTGATCAGGCCGTTCTATCAGACTAAAATGGAAAAGGCGGTGGCTCTCTTTCAGAAAGAACTGGCAGGCACGCCTTACAGGATTCATAAGCCGGAAGGGGCCATGTTCCTCTGGCTCTGGTTCGAGGGCTTGCCCATCACCAGTCATGAATTGTATGAGCGATTGAAGGCGAGAAAGGTGCTGGTGGTTTCCGGGCATTTTTTCTTTCCAGGCCTGGAGTCTCCGTGGGAACATTGTGATGAATGTATCCGGGTGACCTATTCCCAGGATGAAGAGCAGGTGGCAAAGGGAGTTAAGATCATTGGTGAAGAGATAAAGAAGATCTATGGCTGATAGAAATAAAAGGAAGAGTGTTGTTAAGCAACACGATGCAAAAGAGGATTTTTGGTGCAGAGTAGAAAAAAACTGATCAGTTTGTTGTGTGGAATATCACTTCTCTGGTCCTCCACTGGTCTTGGCAAGTGTTTGGAAGGGGACTGTCAAAACGGGTCTGGTACCTTGGTGCATGAGGATGGCCGACAATATAAAGGTGATTTTAAAGGCGGACGACTTCACGGTCAGGGAGTGCTCAAGCTTGCCAATGGCACCGTCTACAGGGGAGAGTTGGCAAAAGGGAAATTCCATGGAAAGGGGATCCTGACCAGCCCGGATGGCCGCCGCTATGAGGGGGAATTCCACGATAACGTCATAGACGGAGAAGGCGTCCTGACCAGCAGTGACGGGTCGAAATATTCCGGAACATTTTCCTTTGGCCAGTATCATGGCACAGGGACGCTGATCTTTGGTGATGGTCGTCAGTACGAGGGTGAATTCCGCAGTAATCTCATAGAGGGACAGGGCAAGCTGACCTACGTGGACGGGACCTGGTTTGCAGGAGAGTTTCACAATGGCCAGCCTGCTGGCAAGGGAGTGAAAACCTATCCTGACGGCAGCAGGTATTCAGGTGACTTTTACAGAGGACAGCGCCAGGGACAAGGGGTGTGGGAAGGAGCTGACAAAACCCGTTATGAGGGCACCTTTGACAGAGATGCCTATAACGGTGAGGGAAATCTCCTTTATGGTGATGGCCGAAAATACAGTGGGCAGTTCCTCGATAATTATCGACATGGTGACGGAGAGTTACTCTATACCGACAACACCCGCTACGTGGGACAGTTTGTGCACGGTCTGAAGCAGGGCACAGGCATCCTCTATTATCCAGACTCCAGTCGCTATGAGGGTGAGTTCTACCAGGATCAGCGGCATGGCCGGGGTGAACATTTCTATGCCGACGGTTCGCACTATGCGGGTGCGTTCCGCAATGGAAAAGCCAATGGCCAGGGGACACTTACCGGTGGTGACGGACGAGTATTCAGCGGAGAGTTCCAGGACGGCAAACCTGTTGTAAAAGAGGAGTCGCCCATAGAGCTTGCCACTGTTGAGGACGATAATAGCCAGGCACAGAACGCAGTGGATATGGAAGAGGTTAAGCTTGTATCGCCTACCGGGGAAAAATATGTCCTCTATCAGGGACGTGTCTATCAGTCAGGCGCCAAAAAGCCTATTGCAGAGCGTATCGAATTTCTCTTTCCCGATGGAATGCTGTATCAGGGTGAGATGAAAGAGGGGCTTATGCACGGGAACGGACGCATTGAATATGCCAGCGGTGACACCTATGAGGGAGAAATCCGGGAAGGAAAACTTCATGGCACAGGAATATATACCTATAGTAATGGCCGCCGGTATGAGGGGGACTTTGTTCAAGGTGTAAAAGAGGGTAGCGGGATATTCAGCTATCCCGATGGTTCCAGGTATGCTGGTGATATGAAAAATGACCATTTTACCGGGAAAGGAAGCTATTTTTTCAGTGACGGAAGTCATTACCAAGGTGATTTCAAGATGGGTCGTTTTGAGGGCAGGGGAAAGTTGACCTACGCAGACGGCAGTATGATCAATGGCGATTTCCTCAATGATCTTCCCCACGGTTATGCTATTTTGTCCTCTGCAGACGGCAGTCGTTATGAAGGAGGATTTACAGGAGGCCGGAGGAACGGCCAGGGCAAACTGATTCTGGCCAACGGCAAGGTGTATGAGGGTCAATTTCGTGATGATGAGTTTCTTATTCCCTGAGATGTGTTGCCAGGAGATGAATGATGCGCTGGAGTTATAAGACGGTTCGATTTGATATGAAAAAGGAAGGGATACTCGGCAGTGCCTTTCTGGATGAGTCTGAAATAGAAATTACGCTCAATGAATTTGGGAGTTCGGGTTGGGAGGTCGTTTCGTTAATGGAAGTTCAAGATGGAATGATAGCGGTCTTTAAACAACCCTTTGCCAAAGGGACAATCCCAGTGGAGGAGTATCCAGACGAAGAAGAACAGGTGCTTGCAGAAGCACCCGGCGAACCCCCGCCAATCATCAGAGAAACCGAATCCATTGGTCCGGAAAAAGAGGAATACGCAAGGAAGCAGACTCTGCAAGAAGGGCCGGAGGAGACTGGATCGGAGACAGATGATTCTGATATTGGCTCCATCCGGATAGAATAGCATATGCAGACAGAAGCAGAACAGCAGCAGATGGTGGGCTCGGAACTCTTTACCTGGATGCAGGGGATTCGTCAGCACCTCCATCGAAATCCCGAGTTATCCTTTCAGGAGTACAAGACTGCTGCCTACATTTGCGAAAAATTGAGCGAACTCGGTATTGATTCGCAAGCCGGAGTGGCCGGGACCGGTGTCCTTGCTGAAATTGGCCCAGCAAACAGTGATTGGATTGTCGGGCTCCGTGCGGATATGGACGCTCTTCCCATTGCAGAGGCGACCGGGCTTCCCTTTTCCTCCACAGTCACAGGAAGCATGCATGCCTGTGGCCATGATGGCCATGTTGCCATGCTCCTTGGTGCTGCCGCCCTGCTTGGGAAAATGGACCTCCCCGGGCGGGTACGGTTTCTTTTTCAACCGGCTGAAGAGAGTGGCAACGGTGCTGAAAAGATGGTTGCAGAAGGGGCAGTAGACGAGATGAGCGCAATTTTTGGCGGCCACATAGACACCCACTATCCCACTGGCAGCATGACCGTGGATGAAGGAATTATCTGTGCCTATGGCGATCCCTTTATCATCAGGTTACAGGGGAGCAGCGGTCATGCTGCCAGGCCCCATGAGGCCAAAGACACTGTTGTGGCTGCTGCGGGTTTGATAACCGCCCTACAGACGCTGGTCAGCAGAGAAGTAGATCCAAATCATGCGGCAGTGGTCACTGTCGGACGTGTGCAGGCCGGTGAGACACATAATGTTATTGCCGAAGAGGCGATCCTTGAAGGAACTATCCGTTCAACGCATCCTGAGGCCAGGAGCAGACTCCTTGCCGGCCTGGAACGGATGGTTCAGGGAATATCCTCCCTCTATGCAGTGTCCTGCAAGCTGGAGTTTCCGGACTATCTCCCGGCTGTAATTAACAGTGCATCAGGGGTTGCAGTGGCCCGTAAGGCTGCCGCAGCGGTAATTCCTGAAGATACTATTCTCTCTCAGGGGCCATCAAGTCTTGGAGGAGAAGATTTTTCTTTTTATCTGCAGAAGGTTAATGGCTGTATGGTCCGCTTTGGCGCACATATCTCTGATGAGACAGGCCCTGCCCACAGCTCGACCTTTGACTTTGATGAAGCAGTCCTGGCCATAGGAGCTGCCTGGTACGCACGCGTTGCTCTGGAATTCCTGCAGGGCAGTGTGTCGTCCTGACAGCACAAGCAAGAGAAGGAGGCCCAATGACGCCCGGTGAAAAAGCTGCACCGCTAACATTTACTTCCAGCCCTTCCTATACCCTGGGGGTGGAGTTGGAATTTCAGACTCTGGATCAGGAAAGCCTGAATCTTGCTCCCTTGGCTCCGGTCCTTCTAAACACAGCACCTGCCATTCTTCGTCCCCGCATTACCCACGAATGGATACGCTCCATTCTCGAAATTCGTACAGATATCTGTCACTCTGTTCGAGACGTTGAAAATGACCTGCTTCAGACCTGTGCCATGGCCGAGGAATTGGCCGCGGATAACCGTTGCCTTCTCTTTGCCGCATCTCTCCACCCCTTTGCCAGGTCAAAGGATCAGGTGTTGACCAAAGATGAACGGTATGAACGTATCATGGAGGAACTGCAGATAGTCGGTCGCCGCTTTATCTCCCAGGGCTTCCACGTTCATGTGGGTATGGTTGACGGAGATACGGCCATCAGGGTCTGTGACATGGTGCAACCCTATTTACCTCTTTTGCTGGCCCTTTCTGCCTCTTCTCCCTTTTTTCAGGGAGAAGATACCGGGCTCATGTCCTATCGGACAAAGCTGTTTGAGGCCTTGCCGCTTGCAGGAATTTATGAACAGATCGGTGACTGGGACAGTTTTCTTGCCGAGGTCGTGATGCTGAGAGAGGCTGGAGTGATTGAATCCATCAAGGATTTATGGTGGGATGCCAGGCCGCATCCTGGTTTTGGCACCCTGGAGATCAGGGCCTGTGATTTGCCCACCCGTTTTGGTGACATCCTGGGACTCACTGCCCTGATTCAATGTTTTGTTGCAGCCCTTGCCGAGTCGTCGCTGCCCACAGCAAGGTGTAGTCAGCAGTTTCTCCGCTGTAATAAATGGCAGGCCGTGCGTTATGGCCTGGAGGGAACTTTTGTTGATCCATTGGGCTTCCTCGGTGGTGGAAGGATGAAGCTGCGTGAGGCAGTGGAGCGCTTGCTGCAAAAGATCCAACCCCTGGCAGAACGCTTTGGCTCAGAGCGGTATATAAGGATGCTTGACAGGATTCTGAAAAATGGCACAGGCGCGGATAGTCAACGACGGGTCTATACCGAATCCGGTGATTTTAGAAAAGTTATCGAACGACTACATCAAGAGTTCTGGCAATGAAAAAATATACGAAATCCATAGCGGCAACAGGCCATCCCCTGGTCAGTGAGGCAGCAGCAACTGTTCTCCGTTCAGGAGGCAACGCCTTTGACGCCGTGGTGGCAGCAGGTTTTGCTTCAAGTGCAGTGGAACCGGCCCTCAATAGCCTGGGAGGCGGCGGCTTGCTGCTTGGCCATTCTGCAAACCAGGGCCAGGATCTTTTTTTTGATTTCTTTGTCGACACCCCGGGCCTTGGCCTGAAAAATTCGGTGGCCGATCCCCATTTTTTCCCGGTAACCATACAATTTTCCGGTTCGCAACAGGATTTCAATGTGGGGCTCGGATCAGTGGCAGTACCGGGAACCCTGAAAGGACTGCTCCATATTCATAAACGTCTGGGATTCATGGATCTGGCTGAAGTGGTTGCACCTGCTCTGGAGCTAGCCAGGGGACATAGGCTGAACAGTAACCAGGCCTATTTTTTGAAGCTTCTGCGTCCTATCATGACCCTTTTTCCCGAAGGGAGCGCCATCTATGAACCGGATGGGAGTTATCTGCAGGAAGATGAGTGGTTGATTAATCAGCCCCTGGCTGCTTTTTTCGAAGAGATAGTGGCAGATAAGGGAGATAATTTTTATTACGGTGAGATTGCTGCCCGGATTGACAAGGATATGGAGAAGAGAGACGGACTGCTGACCCGCAGGGATCTTGCTGCTTACCAGGTCAAAGAGCGATCGCCCCTTGCTGTTCCTTTTCGTGATTATCAGCTTCTCACCTCTCCACAGCCCTCTATGGGAGGTTCGTTGATCGGCCTTTCCCTGTCTCTGCTTTCCCGTGAAGGAGCCCCTGCTTTTGAGTTTGGTTCTGCAGAGTATCTTCTCCATACAACGGGATTGATGCAGGAAGTGGAAAAAATACGGAAAACCGGGTTCATGACCCCGGCCGATCTGCAGGCATTTTTGCAAGACAAGGCTTACGCAGAACTGGCTACGGAGAATATCAGACTCTTTTCCCATGGGACAACGCATATCTCCGTTGCTGATAAGGATGGAAACTGCGCTGCCATGACCTGTTCCAATGGTGAAGGTTCCGGTTATTTTGCCCCGAATACCGGAGTGATGCTGAATAATATGATGGGAGAGGATGATCTGCATCCTCAGGGCTTTCATTCCAGCCCTCCGGGGCAGCGTGTAGGTTCGATGATGTCGCCTTCTCTACTGGTCAAGGATGGCGATATCTGTCTGGTCATTGGCAGCGGTGGTTCCAAGAGAATCCGTATTGCGGTGAGCCAGGTTTTGAGCCAGGTGGTAGATTTTGGACGATCAATCCAGGAGGCGGTCAGCGCTCCTCGCCTGTACTGGGATGGTGAGAGAGTCCAACTTGAACCTGGCTTTTCTGCAGAGGCTGTCAATCGTCTGCGGCAAAGGGTGCAGGTCAATGAATGGGAGGCCTGCGGCGTCTATTTTGGCGGTGTGCATGCTGTGATACCGGGAGAGGGGGGAGCAGGAGACCCACGCCGAGGCGGTGCTGTGGCAGAGGTGCATATTTCTTGATCTGTCTTTTGTGAGTGTGGCTGGGTAGAAAGTATACAGTTGTTCGCAGAGGGTGGGTAAAAAAGGTACACTTCTGCAGAGCGTATGACACTGCAGCCAGGTGTTCAGTTTTTAGAAACTCTTTAGTTTCAATGTGTTGGCTGGTGTCTCGTGCGAGTGGCACGGTTGTTGATAGAGTAAAGAAAAAATGATATTTCATTTTTTCTTCCCCTCCCTAAGGCCCTTCTGATTAAGTTCAGAAGGGCCTTTTTTTTTGGCGAGCCCTCCATTGCAGTTGATTCTTCAAATTGGGTTTTTAGGTAGATATGTTCTGTTCTTTCTCTCTCTACCAATCTCGTCATTATTCTTCCTTTCCAGGCTCTGCTGGAACGACAATCTTGTCGATAGGAAACATGAATTGTCGAATATAATTGTTTTGCTGAGGAGCTGTTGTGTCATATAACTAGCTGATTTTAATTAATAAGGCAGGGGTGGGCAAACTTGGCACGCTTCTTGGTGTACTTTGAACGACAAGAAACTGTAACACAACGCTAACGACTTGCAAATATAGCCGAGGAGGAATGATTGTGAGATTGAATAAACAGCTGATGACCACTGTAAGTTTTGCCATTGTTGCAGGAATGCTGCTCGTACCAGTAGATGGAGATGCGCAGGGTAGAGGATACGGGCGTGGGGCCGGGCAGGGCCAGGGAGGCGATATGTCAACGATGGCGGCAAGCTTGCCGAAGCAGGCCTTGAGTGCTGAGGAAGAGATTGGCTTGAGCAAAATGCGTGAAGAGGAAAAGCTGGCCCGGGATGTCTACCAGGTACTTTATGAGAAGTGGAAGCAACCTGTCTTTGCCAATATTGCTCAAAGTGAACAACGCCATATGGATTCAGTCAAGGTATTGATCGATAAATACTCTATTGTGGATCCAATTCGTGATTCCTCTAGAGGAGTGTTTACTGATCCTGAGTTGCAGGAACTCTATAACTCACTGGTAGAGCAGGGCAGTCAATCACTGCTTGAAGCGCTGCAGGTTGGCGCAACCATAGAAGATCTTGACATCAAAGATCTCTACGATTTTCTGGCCCGGACGGATAACAGGGATATCAAAATTGTATACCAGAACCTGGCAAAAGGATCCCGTAATCATCTGCGCTCATTTACCTCCCAGCTATCATTCAGAGGCATAAATTATGACGCCCTGTTCCTGACCGCAGCACAGGTCAACGGCA
>DAOVAI010000078.1 GCA_030671085.1 Pseudomonadota bacterium
TGTTGACTCCTCTCTTCTGACTGCAAAGAGCTTCCTGGTTTGAAAACTAAAAAATATTTTTGTGTGTACCACGCAATGAATCAAGTCAGAACGTTAAGTAATAATTATGGAACGAAAATGACAGAAACACGATCCTGGAAAGATCCTTCTCTCTATATTCGACAGATCCATGTCGAGGAATCCTGTCTGGAGCTGGACTATACCCGTGAGATCCTGGAACGTGCCGCCCTACCTTATACAGTGGTTGAGGACAGGCAGGATCCTGAAGGAATCTCAGGAGAATATCCGGACAACCTGGCTCTAGGCAAGCATCACCTGTTGCTGTGCAAAAATCGTGGACATTTCTTCAAACCCTGTCCCGGCACCCGGGAGTATCAGTGTTGCGACTACCAGGTCTTAAATATCGGGATGAACTGTCCCATGGATTGTGTGTACTGCATTCTTCAAGCCTACCTCAACAAGCCATGGCTGACTTTTTTTGTGAACACTAAGAATCTCTTTCAAGAGCTTGACAGTGCGTTTGCAAGTGAGCCTGATCGATTCTTTCGTATAGGGACAGGTGAGTTTACCGATTCCATGGCCCTTGACCGACTGACTCATCTCAGCAGTCAACTGGTTGAGTATATGGCTGATCAGGAGCAGGGTATCCTCGAGTTGAAAACCAAGAGCGGGGTGATTCACAATCTCAAAGAGTTGCGTCATAATGGGAGAACGGTGATGGCCTGGTCGCTCAACTCCACTCCTGTCATGCAAAAAGAGGAGATCCGCACCGCCACTCTGGATGAACGGTTGGCTGCTGCCGGGCAATGTGCAGAGTGGGGCTATAAACTGGCCTTTCATTTTGATCCCATTATCGACCATCCCGGCTGGGAGCAGGGATATGAAGAAACCGTGAAGAAATTGTTCCAGGCAGTCCCGGCCGAACAGATTGTCTGGATTTCCCTGGGGGCCCTTCGTTACCTCCCTTCTTTAAAAACCATTGGCACGAATCGGTTTCCAAGGACGCGTATCTATTACCAGGAATTTATTGAAGGGCTGGATAACAAAAAACGCTACTTTCGGTCTCGGCGAGTCCGTCTCTACCAACATCTGTACAAACTTCTTAAGCGATATGCAGACCCATCAACCTGCATCTATTTTTGCATGGAAAGTGATGAAATCTGGCAAGAGGTGATGGGATATACTCCGGAAGAAAGGGGTGGAATTCCGGCGATGCTCGACAGGACAGTCTGCAACTGAAAAAATATCGGCAAGATCCTGATGGAAAACTCTCTTCGGAAAGTTCTATGATTGATTCCATATTTTCTTCTGGATAAATAGAAGGGGGCTGTGGTATTACATAAACTTCTCACGGCATAAGACGTTACCTGGCGGCAAGTTTCCACGACCATCAGGGCAGTATTACTCACATTCATAGATAGCAGGAGGGAATATGCTCAATAAAGCAATGATCATTGGTAACCTCGGTGGAGATCCCGAGCTTCGCTACACCCAGGCTGGAGCTCCGGTTGCAACGTTTACAGTTGCCACAACCGAGCGCTGGACCGACAAGGAAGGGCAGAAACAGGAGACCACAGAATGGCATCGTGTTGTTGCCTGGCGCAAGCTTGCCGAAATCTGCGGGGAATATCTTCACAAAGGTTCAAAGGTCTATATCGAAGGAAAGATTCAGACCAGAAAATGGCAGGATCAAAACGGTAATGACCGATACACCACTGAAATTGTAGCCCGCGACATGCAGATGTTGACGCCAAAAGGTGGCGGCATGGGGGGTGACAGCAGCGGATACAGTGAACCTCCGATGCCAGAACCGCCGAGTGGAGGAACCTACGGTGGTGGCGGTACCGGTGACGACGTTCCTTTTTAAAAGAAAATATCGAATGTCGAACAGGGAATGTCGAATGTCGAAGTTTTTTCACTTCTGCAGTTCAAAATTCCTTGTTCGATGTTCTGCGGTTCCTTTTAAAAAATCCTTTCCTATCTCCTTATCGCCTCTTGACTGCACCAGTCGCCATTCCTATTGTTGATAACATGTTTGATTATACTGGCGTATGAAAATAAGACGCCTGTGAAGGTCTGTTGTCGGAACATGAGAAAATTCGACCAGCCTTGTTAAGTTAATGTAAAGGGAGAAGGGTTTTACATATCAATGGAATATTACGAACAACTCGGGTTAAGCAAAGGTGCTTCTGCCCAGGAGATAAAAAAGGCCTATCGCAAACTTGCCCTGAAGTTTCACCCGGATAAAAATAAGGGAGACAAGGCGGCAGAGGAAAAGTTTAAAGAGATCAGTGAGGCGTATGCGGTTCTTTCCGACCCGGAGAAGAAGAAACAGTATGATGCTTACGGATCCACTGATTTCCACCAGCGGTATTCCCAGGAAGATATCTTCAGGAATTTCAACCTCGATGATATCCTCAGCCAGTTTGGTTTTGGCGGGCAAAGTCGCGGTGGCAGTCCCTTTCGTATGAACATGGGTGGAGGAGGGGGCAGCGGTATCCATTCCTTTTTCAACCAGGGCGCTTCTGGTGGCGGATGCGGTTCCTGTCAGCAGCCGGCCAAAGGGCAGGATCTGACCTACCAGATTTCAGTAACCCTTGAAGATGTCCTGCATGGGGCAGAGAAAAGCATTGCTTTACGTCATAATGGAACCCCGCACAATGTCAGCGTCAAGGTCCCCAAGGGTATAGAGACAGGAAAAAAACTGCGTTTGAAGGGCAAGGGGGGGCAAGCCCCTCCTGGAGGGCTGGCAGGAGATCTTTTTTTGAAGGTGGATGTCGTCTCACATGATCGCTTTGCAAGAGAGGGTGACAATCTTGTTCTGGAACAGAAAATTCCTTTCAGCCAAGCCTGCCTCGGAGCCAAGATAGAGGTGGAGACTCTTGACGGAAAGAAATTCATGGTCAATGTGCCTGCAGGGATACAGGGAGATGCCAAACTGAGATTAAAGGGGCACGGTCTGCCAAGTGGACCGCTCAGTGGCCGCGGAGACCTTTATGTCAAGGTTGGAGTGGAAATCCCGAAAGAGATTGGTGAGGAACAGCAGGAGATCATAGGAAAGTTGCAGGAGATTGGGCTGTAACGTTTTCTTTCTGGAAATAATAAAAAAAGGCCATGACGCGAGAATCGCGTCATGGCCTTTTTTTTGTTAGCCGTTAAGCGTCTAATAGTTGGCGTCGGCAAAAGCGAGCCAGCCGCCGGCACTGACCAGGTTTTTATCATAGGCGTTCAGCGCAAATGCGCATTGCAAAGGATCCTGTGCTGCATCAGCAGAGATTGCTTTCATAACCCCTTTTTCCATATCCACCTCTATGGTGAGTTCGCCGGACATATCAAACAGGGCATCAATATCGCTCTTGGGCAACTCCATGGCAAGGATCCCGCAGTTAAACATGTTTTGCCGGAAGATCCGGGCGAAACTCTCGGCAATGACCACGTTGATATCATTCACCTCAAAGGCCCAAACCGCATGTTCGCGAGAAGAACCGCAGCCAAAGTTGGTTCTGGCGATTACCACCTTGGCCTGTTCCATGGCCTGAGAGTGGCTGTCAAAAGGCTTGTCGTTGAGGAGCAGGTCTTCGAGCAGGTGCGGGCCCAGTGCTGTTTTGCTAATTTCGGTGAGATATTTTGCAGGAATAATCTCATCGGTATTGATGTCGTTTCTGTCCAGCAGGATTGCCGGACCTCCGAATGTTTTCATACCTTATACCTCTTCTGAAACGAGAAATGGTCTTGGATCGCTGATGGTTCCTGTCACGGCTGCAGCAGCTGCAGAGAAGGGGCTCATAAGGTGGACCATGCCACCTTTCCCCATGCGGCCATTGAAGTTTCTGTTGGTGGTTGAGGCACAGACATCTCCTTCGGCAAGTACCCCTGAGCTCATGCCCAGGCAGGCGCCGCAGGTGGGATTCAGGACACAGAAGCCGGCATCCATGAAAATTTTGATGATGCCTTCATCCAGGGCCTGTGAATAGATCGCTGGCGTGGCAGGCGTTACGATCCCTCTCACCCCTGCTGCCAGTTTACGACCTTTCAGGATGGCTGCGGCATCGCGCAGATCCTCTATCCTGCCGTTGGTGCAGGACCCGATGTATATCTGATCCACCACCGTTCCTTCCATATCCTGAATATCTTTCACATGGTCGGGCTTGTAGCCGTAGGTGACCATGGGGACCAGTTTGGAAACATCAAACTGCAGGACCTCAATGTATTCAGCATCCGGATCAGAGTGCCATTTGGAGAAATCTTTGACAGCTTCATCAATGGTCGTATATTCGTCCTTGATAAAAGGCCAGAGATACTCGGCCGTCACCCGGTCTGGATAGCAGAGTCCGCTGGTAGCGCCGGCCTCCACTGCCATGTTGCACAGGGTCATGCGGGCAGCCATGCTCATGGAGTCAACCACTGGACCGACAAATTCAATCACCCGGTCAGTGGCGCCGTTCACGGTGAGTTTTTTGATGATGGCAAGAATGACATCTTTGGCTGTAACACCCAGCTGCAATTCACCGCTTATCTCAATCTTCATAGATACCGGGGCACGAAAGGTACAGACACCTTTTAAGATGCCCACCTCCAGGTCTGTGGTGCCAACGCCTGCGGCAAAGGCCCCAAAGGCGCCATGGGTACAGGTGTGGGAATCGCCCATGATCACTGTATAACCGGGACGAATAAATCCTTTTTCCGGGAAGAGTGCGTGGCAGACACCGTTTGCACCTATATCAAAAAAGTCCTTGATTTTGTTTCGCTTGGCCCAGTCGCGCATGATTTTTCCCTGCGCTGCGGTCTTTGAGTCTTTGGCCGGGGTAACGTGATCTATAACGGCCTTGATCTTGCCTGGATCAAAAACCCGGTCCATCCCTTTTTCCATTAAATCCATGATGGCGATGGGGGTGGTGATTTCGTGACACAACACCACGTCCAGGTCGAGCACCATGTTTTCCGGAGTGGGGGTGTCCCGGAGATGGGCATCAAATATTTTGCCTGCTATGGTTTTTCCCATGCGTGTACTCCATAGAGTTCCATTATTAAGAAAGGGTGCAGTAAAGGAAATTCTCCATCCCCATGCAAACCTTATTTCTGTTACCGGGTGAGTCCAAAAATACGGAATCAACGGCAGGAAAATCTGACATATTACCTGAAAAATGATACTGTTGCCAGAATATAATAGCTTAAAAGAGGTGAAGCTCCACACCTCCTCTTTATCACTGTCCAGAATTGATACCGGAGAATCCAAAAATGTCCCCTCTTGTTTCCTCTCTTGTCACCCTTTTCTTTTTCGTGTTCAGTGCTACCACTCTGCACGCTGCCCATGGGATTTCCATTGACGGTCTGCTGAAATACGCTCCTGACTTTAAACAGTTTGATTATGTCTCCAGGGATGCCGCCAAAGGAGGGAAGTTGTCCCTCCATGATATCGGCAGCTTTGATAAAATGAATCCCTTCACCCTCAAAGGGACAGCTCCTTTTGGCCTGGAGATGTTTGTCTTTGAACCCCTTGCTGAAGGGAGCCTTGATGAACCCTTTGCCGAATACGGACTGATTGCAAGAGATATCGAACTTGCCGAAGATCGATTATCAGTCACCTTTACCATCAACGAAGAGGCACGATTTTCAGATAACACGGTGGTGACCCCTGAAGATGTTCGTTTTTCTCTGGAGACATTGAAGAGCGATAAGGTACACCCTTTTTACCCATATTATTATCAAGATATCAAGGAGGCCAAGGTCCTTGATGCACACCGGGTGCAGTTTCTCTTCAATCGTCCGAACCGAGAACTGCATATGATCGCTGCTCAGATCCCTGTCATGTCCAAGGCCTTTTATGAAAAACATCCCTTTACCGGTGAAGGGGCTGAGGCCATGGTTGCCCCAATTGGTTCCGGCCCCTATGTGGTTTCCCAATTCAGCCGGGGGAAATTCATAACCTACAAGCGAAATCCCAACTACTGGGCACGTAATCATCCGGTGCGTAAGGGCATGTACAATTTTGACACTATAACCATCAACTATTACAAGGATCAGGTTGTTGCTGTGGAGGCCTTCAAGGCAGGCGAGTTTGATTTCATGATGGTGAATATCGCCAAGCAGTGGGCTCGTGATATGGTGGGGAAACGGTTTGACACAGGGGCTCTGATAAAAAAAACGTACCCTCATCAAAACAATGCTGGAATGCAGGGGTTTCTGATGAATAGTCGACGGCCGATTTTCCAAGACGTACGCGTTCGTCAAGCCCTTGGACTTGCTTTTGATTTTCAGTGGACAAACAAATCGTTATTCTATGACCAGTATACGCGGACCAGTTCTTTTTTCAGCAACTCCTATCTTGCTGCCACAGGATTACCTTCCGGACTGGAACTTTCCTATCTGGAGCCTTTTCGTAAAGAGCTCCCCGCAGAGGTCTTTACCAGTCCGCTGACTCCGCCTGATTCCACGGATAAGGGAGGACTGCGCAATAACTTGCGTAAGGCCCGCAAGCTGCTCCAAGATGCTGGATGGACAATCCAAAAGGGAGCTTTACGCAATAAGGAAGGAAAGCAATTTCGTTTTGAAATCCTGCTGGTCTCCCCATCTTTTGAGCGGGTCATGGCACCGTATGTCCGCAACTTGAAAAAACTTGGCATGGAAGTTGATTACCGCACCATTGACCCTGCCCTGTATGCAGACAGAATTCAGAATTTTGATTTTGACATGACTGTCCATGTCTATGGCCAGTCCCTGTCACCCGGCAATGAACAGAAAAACTCCTGGCACTCCGAATCGGCTGACCGCCCCGGCTCCAAGAATCTTGCAGGGATCAAAAATCCTGTTGTTGATGTAATGGTTGAGAAAATAATCTATGCAGAGACCCAGGAAGAATTAACCGCAGCCTGTAAGGCACTTGACCGTATCCTGTGGTACGGCTATTACCTTGTCCCAAACTGGTATCTGAATGTTCACCGCATTGCCTATCATAACAGCTTTCTTCAACCCGACACCCTGCCGCTCTATTACAACCATTTCCAGTTGCTGATGACCTGGTGGAACAAAGAAAGTGCAAAAGATAACGATAGGGAATGAAGGAGAAGCATGTAATGATTTGACCGGGTTTGACCTTTTTTGCGGTACTTTGAAAAAAAGTGTGATCAGGGTATGATGGATAACAACTGGCTGCAGCACAATGATTTCCTAACGGACAAGTGAAATAACATTATGAAACTGTTCAAAATTCTTTTTGTTGACGATGAGGAGATCAATATCCTTAATTTCAGGATGATCTTCCAGGACAGGTATGAGATTATCACCGCCCGGTCAGGAGAAGAGGGATTGAGCTGTTTCAGGGAAAATGACGATATCGGACTCATCATTTCCGATCAGCGCATGCCCGGGCTCAGCGGTACTGAAATGTTGAGCCTGATCTATGAGCTCAACCCGGATCCGATTCGGGTCATCCTCACTGCCTACAATCAGGTTGAGTATGTGATGGATGCCATCAATCGTGGTCGTATCTATCAGTATATCCTCAAGCCCTGGGATACCAGAGAGTTGACCCTGGTCATAGAGCGGTCTCGTGACCTCTACCTTCTCAAACAAGAGAACAGTTCCCTGACAGAGGAACTTGCGGAAAAGAACCAAAATCTGGAGATGGTGAACCAGAAACTGCTCATCGTCAACGAAGCTCTGAAAACAGATGTCCAGCGGAGAAAAAAACTTGAAGTATCACTTCGGGAGAGTGAAGGAAAATTCAGGGAATTTACCCAGGCCTCCCAGGATATGATCATACTCTTTGACCCGCAGGGGAATTGCATCTACTGTAATCCCGCTACGCAACAGCTTCTTGGATATAGTGCTGATGATGATCGCAGGAAGTCTCCTTTGACCTCAGCCCTGCACCCGGATGATCAGTCTCTTTTCAAGGAAGAGGTCGCCAGGCTCCTTCAGGATTCCAGCCCTACGCCCGCCAGAGAAATGAGAATGCTGAAAAAAGACGGCGGATATCTCGATGTTGAAATAAACTTTTTTTGCATGGATCTGGAAACTGGCGAACGGATACTGGGGTCCATTGTTCGAGACATCACCAAAAGGAAGAGAGCTGAAAGAAGTCTTCGTTTGTCCGAGGAACGCTTGGGCGATCTCTCAGCCATGTTGATCACCGCCCAGGATGATGAACGTCGGCGCATCGCCATGGAACTCCATGATGAGTTTGGTCAGTCCCTTGCCGCCCTCAAATTGCAGTTACGTGCCCTGGAAAACAATCTGTATAAAGATGAGGAATGCCAAAAAGAAAAAACCGCAGAAGGCCTCCGGGAGTTAAGGCAATTTGTCAATATACAGATAGAAAATGTGCGCCATCTTTCCCGGGAACTCTGGCCTATGCTTGTCGATGATCTGGGTGTGGATGCAGCCTTTGACAATTTATTCAGTGGATTTCTCGAGTACAGTGATATTGACATCGATATCAACATGGAACCGGTGGGGGCCTATTTTTCAGTGGAGGAGCAGAGGCACTTATATCGGCTCCTGCAGGAATCCCTCAACAATGTGGTCAAACATTCGGAAGCAAAAAACATACAGGTTCAGGCCAGGATAATAGAGGATGTTATTGTACTTGCCGTGCATGATAACGGCAGCGGCTTTAACGTTGAAGCCGTCTCCATGTATACCGGCAAAACAAGAGGCATGGGGCTGCAGGCAATGGCTGAGCGGGTTAAAATCCTGGGAGGACAAATGGACATCAACAGCAGCCCGGGAAGGGGGACCTCTATCGTTTTTACCCTTGCAACTGACCGGAGCGAGTGATGCCCCTCTTTGCTTTTATTTTACATGACCTGAAAGAGACTGAACAATTCGGTCGTCTTCTTGGAAAACTCGCCCTGCCCGGAGATGTTATCTGCCTCAGCGGTGATCTTGGCGCAGGGAAAACCGCCTTAACACAGGAGATTGCCAAGGGAATGGAGGTGCCTGATTCCTGTTATGTGACCAGTCCCAGTTTTTCCATTCTTCAAGAATACCCCGGCAGACTTCCACTCTACCATATGGATTTCTATAGGCTTGCCGATGCAACAGAAGTGGAAGATCTCGGTTTTGAAGAATTCTTCTACCTTTCAGGCTTAACAGTAATAGAGTGGTCGGAAAGGGCGGGTACACTCATTCCAGCCACGCGATTACTTCTGCAGTTGACCATTGCTGATGATCTTTCAAGGATGGTCGAAATCGATTTTGGCATTGGGACCTGGAAAGAGCGTCTGCATGACTTCTGCCAAGCAACGGTTGTGAGCAGAAAATAGTTTTTTAAAAAACCGTTATGGATGTCTCTGCCGCCGGGCAGCCTGGTTCTCCATCCTTGTCCTGCTGAATCATTCTTCCTGCACCCTGTCTGACAAAAGAGGGCTGAAAAAGAGCCCCCCCCTTTGCAAAAAGCAGCCATCCTCTGTATAGTGTTCTGTTTTGCTTAAGACTGATGAAAAATTGGTCTTAAGCATGCAAGGCAGGGAAAAGTCGTTCCCTGCCTGTTACCCCTTTATCGTCATACAACCAAGAGAACATGGATAAAAAAATCATTCGTCTGCAAGAGTGTCAGAAAACATTTACAACTGATCAGGACAAGGCTATTTGCCCTGAAGATACGGTCAAGAGATTCAAGGAAAAACTGCAGCATCTCGACCTCGATATCTTAAAAGAGGTGAAACGGATCGATAATGGCCGGCTGGGAATCCCTGTTTATTTCTCGGTCTGCGGTGAAGATGCTCGCGCTATGACCGGCACTAAGAAACAGATGGGAAAGGGGGCCTCGGCAATCCAGGCCCAGGCCTCTGCCTGCATGGAACTGGGTGAGCGATTTTCCTTCTTCACCTTTAAGGATAATCCTGACAATTTTCTGCAAGGCGATTATCAGGAGATGCGGGATAGAGGTTATCCAGTCCTTGCGCCTGAATATCTCCTGCAATCTGTCCATGACAGCGTTCATGATGTTGCCTTTGTGGAAGATATACTCAAGGGAATTCCCATGCAGTGGACCTGGGCCACAAACCTTGGCAAGGGTGAAGAGATCCTGATTCCTTTTTCCTGGTTTTTTGCCATTAATGAGTTTAATGGGCCCTCTGCCGGCAATACCCTTGAAGAGGCTGCCCTGCAGGGAATCTGTGAGATTGTAGAACGACACGTCTGCGCATTGGTGACCCATGAGCGAATCACCACCCCTGCTATTGTTCCTGAGAGCGTCTCTGATCCTGTTGCAAGAGATCTCCTGGAAATTTTCAAGGCCAACGACATTGAACTCTATCTCAATGATTTCAGTCTCGATACCGGGATCTGCACGGTGGGGGCCCTTGCCATTGACCGCAGTACCTTTCCTGAAAAGAGTGAGATCGTCTACACTGCCGGAACAACGCCTGACCCTGAAAAGGCACTGATACGTGCTGTGACAGAAGTGGCCCAGCTTGCCGGAGATTTTAACAGCGGATCCAATTATGTGGCCTCCGGGCTTCCCAAACCCCTGATCATGAAAGAGATGCGGCATGTTACCGATAGCGAGGCAACTGTGGAGATTTCAGACATGGCTAACCTGGCTGATCACGATATCCGGGTGGAAGTGGAAAACTGTGTGCAAGCCTTGGCTGCAAAGGGGATGGAGACCTTTATGATCGACGTCACCCATCCTCAACTGCAGATCCCTGCCATCTATACGATTGTTCCCGGTGCTCATTTCCGGGAACGTTCCATGATGCATGATGTGGGTCTTTTTGCAGCAAAGCTCCTGGTAGAACTGGTCAAAGACCCTGGGCTTCTTGAGGAAAAACTTGCCAGGCTCGAAGGGCTGGTTCCAGACACCTACTACCTCGATTTTTATCGAGGACGAAATCTCTATGCAACCGGTGATCCAACTGCGGCCTTGCATTACTTTGAACAGGCCTTGACCCTATCGCCTGAGCATGAGGATCTCCCCTAT
>DAOVAI010000222.1 GCA_030671085.1 Pseudomonadota bacterium
CGCTCGGAGCTGGTGATACGCGCTGCAACAAGTGCACCAATACAGACTCCAACCATGAGGGAAACAGCCAGCAGGCTTGTGGCCGTTTTAGACATATGGAGCTGACTGATTCCCATGGTATTGATCACCATTACCGCCAGCAGACTGAGAAAGTAAAAGAAGGCGTCGCCGATCACAGCCAACAGCAGGGGTGGGTCATGACGGAGATGAATAGAGTCTTGTAATGAGACCAGGGGGCCTGTCCAGGGAAAGGACAACTGGCTTCTGGCACTCTTGATTTTTTTGATACCAAAGGCAGTGGCCAGCCCCTGAAATGCAACAGCGAGAACCACCAGAGAGACCAGAATTCTTCCAAAAGGAACCTCGGTATCCAGCCACTGTTGGTCCAGGGCAATTCCAGCTGTCGCTATACCCAAAAGGATGGCCACTGTAGTTACCAGCTTCAACAAGGCATTGGCCTTAGTGACGTACCAGGAAGGATAAAGCTCTGGGATGGAACCATTGAGGGCCGGGCCAAAGAAGGTGGACTGCAGTCCCATGAGAAAGACCATGGCCAGTATCCATGTCCAGTTCAGGGTCATAATGCCATAGGCGCCCATCAGCATGGCAAGCACCTCAAGAAATTTCACCCCAATAATCACCTGACGTTTGGAAAATCGATCGGCAAGCCAGCCGCCATAGGCAGAAAAGAGGATAAATGGCAGGGAAAAGAGGGCAGTCGCACTTCCCTGCAGGCCGCTCTGTCCTGCCACCACGGCAAGCAGCAGCGCTGCCTGTTTGAAAAAATTATCATTGAAGACCCCAAGAAAGTAGGTAGTAGCCATGGCAAGAAACTTTGTCCTGGCTGCCCGTACCTCCTGCATACGGTTTGTATTGTCCTTCATTATCTCCTCACACTGATAGCACTCTGCAATAAAAAGGGTTTGTAAAACAACTTCCCTTTTTCAGATAGTGTGCCAGATCCACGCATAGCAGGTAACATACTAAAACCAATAAAAAACAAGTAATCACTTACTCCGCCCCGAAAATAATATTGACATTATATGTATACATGATATCCATTAATTGAACATTCAATCAAATACTTTTTTCCGGGTCCATTATGAGCCATACACTGACAGAACGCGAACGGACACTCTTTACCCTTTTTTCCAGGGCCATCTACGACAACCCCTTTACCGCCCAGCGACGACAGACTGACTGCAGGATCAGTGGGCTACCGGCGACCTCTCCTGATCAGGCTATCCTGGCCAGGGTAATCAAAGTGGCAACAGAGCAGGTTGCCAGGCTTAAACAAACAGATCACAAGCCCCTCTTATCCTTTACCCTGGAAACAGACAGGCAACTGGCCAGAAACCTGCTCCTCTTTCATGTGTTCCACAGATACTCCAGCACACTGGACAGACACATCCTGGCGCAGTCAGACAAAAAGGCAAAGCTGACCCCCCTGAAAGAGGCGAATGAGGCCCTGCAACTTTTGCAAGACTTTGGCTTTTCTCCATCAGAGAGTTTGCACTATTTTTCCCTTTTCTTCCAGATGCGACGTGCCTATTTTTTTATCCACCATGGCCTGATCGGAAGAAGCCAAGCCATGATGCAGTTACGTGCCCAACTCTGGAATAATATCTTCACCCATGATATTGAACGATATGCCCATAGCCTGTGGCAGCGTATGGAAGATTTTTCCACCCTGCTTCTCGGAGAGACAGGCACAGGAAAGAGTCTTGCTGCCGCTGCCATTGGACGCTCAGGGTACATCCCGTTTGACCGCGAGAGCAATACCTTTCGTGAAAACTTCACCACTGCATTTGTCTCCCGCAACCTCTCTCAATTTTCTGCCCAGCTCATCGAGTCGGAACTTTTTGGTCACAAAAAAGGTGCATTTACCGGAGCCCTCTATGGTCACAAAGGTATCTTTGCTGTCTGTTCACCCTATGGAGCAATTTTTTTAGACGAGATAGGAGATGCCGATATCCCGACTCAAATCAAATTGTTACGAGTACTTCAGGATCGGATATTTTCACCAGTGGGGAGCCAGGAAGAAAAACGGTTTTCAGGCAGGGTCATTGCCGCCACCAATCGCCCCCTTGATGAGATGCGCAAGCAGGGAACATTTCGTAATGATTTTTATTTCAGGCTCAGTTCGGACAGAATTCAAATTCCGTCTCTACGACAGAGGATTGGTGAAGATCACCGTGAACTTGAACTGTTAACGAGCGTCCTCCTGAACAAAATAACGGGCTATGAGGACACAGACTTATCAGACAGAATCCTGGGAGTCATTGATAGAGAAATGGGCAGAAACTACCCGTGGCTGGGAAATGTCAGAGAGTTGGAACAGTGCATCAGACAGATCTTACTCAATGACCGCTGCAGTGGCTCACCCATACCAGCAAACAACACTGTGCATGGACAGCCCCTTCACAACGCCTTAGAGGCAGGAACCCTTAACGTGACCGAGCTGACAGCATACTACTGCACGATACTCTACCAAAAACACGGAACCTATCAGGCCGTAGCACGGACAACCGGCCTCGACCGGCGAACGGTCAAGAAATACCTGGACATCGCTGAAGAGTCAGACGGCCAATGATTTTGCCCCTAAACCTCGGTAAAATCAGAGGGCGGTTTTTTCAAGAACTTGAGAAATTTTGATTTCTCCACGGAATTGGAGTAGGCGTCATCAGCGCTGATCATCCCCTTTTCCAAAAAACCCATGATGGCATCATCCAAGGTCTGCATGCCATATTTTTTTCCTGTCTGCATAACCGAGGCAATCTGGTAGGTCTTCGCTTCTCGAATCAAGTTTCGGACGGCTGGGGTGGCCACAAGGACCTCCAGAGCTGCACAGCGTCCTTTCACATCCTTACGCTTAAACAGGGTTTGGGAGACAACGGCCTTCAGGGCATCAGAAAGGGTGGATCGCACCTGGCCCTGCTGGTTTGCCGGAAAGATCTCGACAACACGATCCACTGTCTTCATGGCATTCAGGGTATGCAGGGTGCCAAACACCAGATGACCGGTCATGGCTGCCTCCATGGCCAGGGAAATCGTTTCCAGGTCTCGCATCTCACCAACCATGATGATGTCCGGATCCTCACGCAGGGCACCGCGCAG
>DAOVAI010000115.1 GCA_030671085.1 Pseudomonadota bacterium
ACTTGAGATTGCTACGATATCCCTACGATTTTAGTAACTTAAATGACGCCTTGCATCATGGCGAGATAGTTGAACCTACCGCTTTCTTGATTAGTTTAGGGAGATGAGTTTTGTACACCTGGGTAGCAAGAGGATATAAAAACAAAAAAAGGACTTACAGCTAAAATGCTGTAAGTCCTTGAATTTGTTGGTAGCGGGGAGAGGATTTGAACCTCTGACCTTCGGGTTATGAGCCCGACGAGCTACCAGACTGCTCCACCCCGCGTTGCTGGCGACAATATAGACCCTGGGAAGGTGGATGTCAAGAAGAAATTGTCTCTGCACAGAGGGGGGCGGTAATGTTTCAGTCTGCGTCCGGCAGCAGAGCCTGGAGGCGGGAAGTGATAGCATCCGGAAGGGAGGTTAGTTTGCCTTCCCGGGTGATGGCTGCGTGGACCGTGTATCCCCTGGCCAAGAGTTGTTCGTTACCTGTTTCCAGGTCTTGGCGCAGGATTCTGTAACTGAATTTGCAGGTCACTTTTTTCAGTTCATTGATACGGGTTTCGATGATGAGCAGATCGTCGTAGCGGGCAGGGGCCTTGAAGCGTGTGTAGCATTCCGTTACAGGCAGGATGAAGCCTAATTCTTCAATTTCCTTGTATGAACAGACCTTCTCCCGCATCATTTCAGTACGGCCGATCTCAAAGAACCGGAGATAGTTGGCATTGTAAACAACGGCCGCTGCATCGGTGTCCCCGTACAGCACCCGGTAGGTGCAACGATGTTTTTTGTTTTCCACTGTATTTCTAAGGTGTTCGCTGAAGAAGCTTTAACATAAGAGCTTCCCCGTTGGGGAGAGTTCCTCCTTCCTCCTGACCGGCTTTGTCGCCGGTTTTCTCGGAAAAAGTGAGTCCGCAGCCTTTTTCTTCCTCTCGGGAGTCGTAAAGGAGGGCAGGGACGGGCTTGTCAATGTGAGTCCGCAGGGAAAGAGGGGTGTAGTGATCCATGGTGGCTACCATTCGGAACTCTTCACCTCTGTCCCGCAGACCCTGAACAATGGGAGCAACGATTTTTTTGTCAAAGTCTTCAATGGCCTGTAGCTTGTCCTGCAGGAGGCCCTGGTGACCGGCCTCGTCCGGTCCTTCCACATGGACAAAGACAAAATCCTGTGTTTTCAGGCAGTCCAGGGCAGCGTCGGCCTTGCCATTATAGTTGGTGTCAATGTAGCCCGTGGCCCCCGGCACATTGATGATCTCCAACCCTGCGCTGATCCCGAGTCCCTTGAGCAGGTCCACGGCAGAAATCAGGCTTCCCTGCAGGCCGAAACGATCATGCAGGGACGGCATTGCCGGCAGTTTTCCCTCTCCCCAGAGCCAAATGGAATTGGCCGGATTTTTTCCCTCTGCTATCCTTTTCTGGTTCAGCGGGTGATTTTCCAGGACCGTGCAGGTCTTGTCCAGGAGTTCTTTCCATTCGGGGTCTGTCATGTAGCGCAGCCAGGGGGCGGTTATGTCTTTTTCAATGTAGTCATGGGGCGGCACCGTATCCATGGCAGGATAGTCGCCTTTCACTACCAGGATGTGCCGGTAGCTGATTCCAGCATTGAAATGGAAGCGGTCTGTACTGCACTCTCTCTCCAGGGCCTCGATAAGCTGGTGGGATTCATCGCTGCTGATGTGGCCTGCTGAGTAGTCGATCATGCGGACCTTGTTTTCCTCTTCCCGGTTGAGGGTCACGAGGTTGCAGCGAAAGGCGGTTTCATCACCGGCAAGTTTTATCCCTATGGATGCAGCCTCTAAAGGGGCACGGCCGGTGTAGTACTCTTCCGGTTTGTAGCCAAGGAGGGAGAGGTTGGCCACATCAGAGCCTGGCGGGTAGCCTTCGGGAATGGTGCGGGTGAGAAAGAGTTCTCCCCGCCGGCAGAGGCTGTCCAGAGTTGGGGTCTGGGCAGCTTCCAGCGGGGTGCTGTTTTCCAGTTCAGGCAAGGGGAGATCTCCCATGCCGTCGCCTACAAGGATAAGGTATTTCATCGATTTCCCGGTAGCTCTATTCATCATCCGTCAGGATGCGGATTTTTACCGTGGCCTCAGTACACACCTCCAGGCCATCGATCTCACCGATCGCCTTCTGCACTGCCTCTTCATTTGCCTCATGGGTGTGGATGACGATATTTACCGGTTCCTCTTCATGCTGACTTTTCTGGATCACGGATTTGATGGAGATGTTGTGCTTTCCGAAGATGCCGGAGATGGTGGACAGGACTCCAGGCTTGTCCAGGGCCGTGATGCGGAAATAGTAGGGACAGATAAGTTCTGCCATGGGGGTGATTGTCGGGGTGCCGATATTCTCCGGCAGGTAGGAAAGAGCGGGCACCCGGTTAACGGAACTGCAGAGGATGTTGCGTCCGATATCCACCACATCGGCGGCAACTGCACTGCCCGTGGGCATCATTCCGGCCCCCAGTCCGTAGAGCAGGACATTGCCCACTGTGTCGCCGGTGAAGTGGATGGCGTTGTAGGCCCCGTTGATGTTGGCCAGCATATGCGATTCCGGGACCATGGTGGGGTGGACCCTGGCTTCCACATGGGAGCCGTGGTTGCGGCTGATGGCCAGGAGTTTGATTCGGCAGCCGAATTCGTGGGCAAACTCGATATCGATGGGCTTGATCTTGCTGATCCCCTCAATATTGACGTCGTCGAGCTGAACGTTTTTTCCGTAGGCGATGGTCATGAGGATGGCCAGCTTGTGGGCGGTGTCGATGCCTTCCACATCATAGGTGGGGTCAGCCTCGGCAAAACCCAGTTCCTGGGCATCCTGCAATACTTCAGCAAAAGGGACCCCATGATCGGTCATCTTGGTGAGGATGTAATTGGCAGTGCCGTTCATGATGCCTATGATGGACTCGATACGGTTGGCGACCAACCCTTCCTTTAATGATTTGATCACCGGAATACCGCCGCCTACACTGGCCTCAAATCCCACTTCCACATTGTTGGCGACAGCTGCCTCAAAGATTTCCTTGCCATGCACAGAGAGCAGGGCCTTGTTGGCAGTGACCACATGCTTTCCGTGCTTGATTGCTTCGAGGAGAAAACTCTTTGCCGGTTCCATACCTCCGATCAGCTCCACCACAATGTCGATTTCCGGATCGGTGAAGATATCGTTTGCATCCTTTGACAGCCTGGCTTCGCTGAACTGTTCCGGCAGGGAATCAATATTGATATCAGCCACCCGGGAAAGAACGACCTGGGCGCCAACCTTGCGTATAAGTCGGTCTTTCTGGTTGTAAAGGGTCTGCGCCAGACCGCTGCCCACGGTACCAAAACCAATGAGGCCCACATGTATCTGTTTCATAGCTCGTTGTCTGTTGTTATACCTGGATTGTCAAATCCAGGTTGTATTGTTTGCAAGCCGCCAGGGAGGGAGGCGGCCTTGAGTGAATAGTGGAAAAAAGAAACCTGATTTTCAGGTTGAAAACTACTCCCTTTCCCCGGGAAAGTCAAAAAGTAAGAGCGGATATTTTAGTGGCAAGGGTTTTGTTTTTGGATTATATTTCCCTTTCTGCTCTATTTTGAGTGAGTATTCATTCATAGATAAATTCATACAGGTACAGGTCGTATCCGTTTTTTTTGGCTTGTACTCAAGCCTATACTTTTTTGCTTAAAGGAGACAAACATGGCTGTAAACATTCTTGCATTTGGACCAAACGGCAGTGGTAAGGGAACTCAGGGTGCCATCGTAAAAGAGAAGTACGGCATGGATCACATTGAGTCCGGTGCCATCTTTCGTGAGCACATCAAGGGCGGAACCGAGCTCGGAAAAAAGGCAAAGGCCTTTATCGAAGCTGGAGATCTGGTACCTGATGAGATTACCATTCCCATGGTTCTTGAGACTCTCGCCAAATCCAAAGAAAAAGGCTGGCTGCTCGACGGTTTCCCTCGCTCTTTTGCCCAGGCAGAGGCTCTTGACAGTGCTTTGAAAGAAGCAGGGATGAAGGTTGATTACGTTTTGGAGATCCTCCTCGATCGTCAGATCGCCAAAGATCGTATCATGGGGCGTCGTCTCTGTGCCAATGACAACAATCATCCCAATCACATCGCCTTTGAGGCCATCAAACCTGTAGAAAAAGAGGGAAAACTGGTCTGCCGTGTCTGTGGCGGCGAGCTCAGTACACGTCCTGATGATCAGGACGAAGATGCCATTAATAAACGTCATGGAATCTACTATGATACCGATACCGGTACCATGGCAGCAGTAAATTATTTCAAAAAGACCGATAGCAAAGTAATCTCTGTTGATGGTTCCATGGGTATTAAAGAGGTAACTACCGCAATTCTTGCTGAATTGGACTGATTCTTTTTAGTACCTGGATAAGCTGTCTTCGTGGCAGTCTTTTTCCACCTGGGCATACCCGTAGCAACTTACGGTATGCCCATTTTTTTTGCCTTTTTGCTCAAGATACTTTAGATAATGGGAAGGTTTTTAACTTTTAACTTTTGATGGCGTCATAAAAACTCTTCATCTGCTTCGTTGCTGCGAGTTTTCTATCATTACGACGTACCTTAGTACGCCGAAATGATAGAAAATTCACGCGCCTCGCATATGAAGTTTTTTACTTAGCCATCGGTAATTTCGAGTTTTTACGAGATTGTCACTTTTAACTTACAACTTTCAACTTTGAACTGACGTTATGGAACAGATTGTTTCCGATGCATTGATTAATTCGGTGAAGGCCAAGGAGGCCTTTGTCAAGGAGAGCGACAAGGCGATTGTGGATCTGGCCTGTCAGATGGTGATGACCATTCGTGAGAAGGGCAAGATACTCATCTTCGGCAACGGCGGCAGTGCAGCCGACGCCCAGCACATGGCCGCTGAATTTGTGAATCGCTTCCTCATTAATCGCAAGCCCATGGCAGCCATTGCCCTGACCACAGATACCTCCACAATCACTGCCATCGGCAATGATTTTTCCTTTGCTGAAATTTTTTCCAAGCAGGTCCAGGCATTGGGTAAGCCTGAAGATCTTGCCCTGGGCATCTCCACCTCCGGGAACTCCGGAAATGTCATCAAGGCGATTGAGGTTGCCAAAGAGATCGGCATGCGTACCGCGGTCCTCACCGGGGGGTTGGCAGGAGACGGCGGCGAGCTGGGACAGCTTGCCGATATCACTCTGAATGTCCCTGCATCAAAGACGGCCCATATTCAGGAAGTTCATCTCTGGGTGGAACATCTGCTCTGTGAACTCGTGGAAAGGGAGATCTTTGGTGAAGATTGAACCGCTTGATTTCAGTGGACTGAAAACCTATTCCCTCCATGATCGTTATTCCAAGGTAACGGTGGAGGATTTTGCAACTCCGATTAAGGAAAACTCCAGTCTGCGTACCTTTCTCGGGTCCCTTCCAGACCAACTCCTGGGGCACGATTTCCCCGAGCTCGTTCGCTCTCTGGCAAAGGTTCATCGGAGTGGAAGGCCGATTCTTATGGGGATGGGTGCTCATGTAATCAAGGTGGGGCTCAATCCAGTGCTTATCGATCTCATGGAGCGTTCCATCATAACTGGTCTTGCCATGAACGGGGCCTGTATTGTCCATGATGCTGAAATTGCTATGACGGGATCCACCTCTGAAGAGGTCGGTGACGTCCTTGGCGACGGTGCTTTTGGTGCGGCCCGTGAGACTGGTGAAGTCCTCAATGGCGCCATTTCACAGGGAGCAAAAGAAAATATAGGCATGGGCCAGGCCGTGGGAGAGTATCTGCTCACCAGGGATTTTCCCCATAATGACAAGAGCCTGCTGGTAGCAGCTGCCAGACTGGGGATTCCGGTTACCGTCCATGTTGCCATCGGAACGGATATCATCCATATCCATCCCTCTGCCTCAGGCGAAGATATCGGGAAAACATCATACCACGACTTTCGCCTGTTCTGTGCTGAGGTGGCTGCTCTGCAGGGAGGGGCCTATCTCAATATCGGCTCTGCCGTGCTGCTGCCCGAGGTCTTTTTAAAGGCCCTGACCCTGGTGAGAAATCTCGGTCATCGGGTGGATAATTTTACCACAGCCAATTTTGATTTCATAAAACAGTACCGTCCCCTGACCAACGTGGTGAACAGGCCCACTGCCCAGGGAGGACGCGGATACCATATTACCGGACATCATGAACTGATGATTCCTCTTCTTGCCGCATCTTTGCTTGATGAATTGAGCGAAAGTTGCTAAAAAAAGGCCTGTAAGCGCTCACAGGCACCGAACCTTTGCGCAATAAGCACAGCCTGCATACTGATGTATAGCAGGCTGTGCTTATTGCGTAAATCTTCAACACCTGCAAGCGCTTACAGGCCTTTTTGGTGTGATAAACGTGATGTTGTAATTTATTAACTTTTTTTGGGATCCCTGGATCCCTTTGCTGGATAATTATGAGTAAACAGACAAGCAAAAAACGGATTGGTAAGGTTTATCTGGTAGGTGCAGGCCCGGGTGATCCCGGGTTAATAACCGTACGCGGAAAATATCTCCTCGGGAAGGCAGAGGTGGTGGTGTACGATTACCTGGCCAGTCCTAAACTCCTCAAGCACGTGCCCAAAGAGGCGGAGCTGATCTATGCCGGGAAAAAGGGTGGCTTTAAACATACCCATACCCAGGAGGAGATCAACCAGATGCTGGTGGACTGGGCCCTTGCCGGTAAGACCGTGGTCCGTCTCAAGGGTGGAGATCCTTTTATCTTCGGGCGAGGCGGAGAGGAAGTCGAGGAGCTGGCCAAGTCTGGGGTAGCTTTTGAGGTGGTCCCCGGAGTGACATCGGCCACGGCTGCTGCCACCTATGCCGGGATTCCTATTACTCACCGCGAGTACACTGCATCGGTGGCCTTTATTACCGGCCATGAGGATCCGACAAAACCGGGTTCCAAAATCGATTGGGCCAAGCTGGCCACTGGTGCCGGCACCCTGGTCGTGTATATGGGCATCAAAAATCTGCCTGTCATTGTCAAAAACCTTATTGACAATGGGCGTGATCCCAAGACCCCTGTGGCCGTGGTTCGCTGGGCATCTACTCCAGAACAGCGTTCGGTGGTGGGGACTCTGGAGAACATTGCAGAAATTGTTCAGGGGGCGGGTATTAAGCCGCCTGCCCTGATTATCGTTGGCGAGGTTGTCAAGCTGCGTGACACAATAGACTGGTTTGAGAAGCGTCCCCTGTTTGGAAAACGGATAGTGGTTACCAGGACCAGGGAGCAGGCCTCGGAGCTGGTGGCAGGTCTGGAAGAATCCGGTGCCAATTGTCTGGAATTTTCAACAATCAAGATTGAACCTGTGGAATCGTATGAGGTTCTGGATGAAGAACTTGAGCGTCTTGATGAGTATCACTGGATACTTTTCACCTCTCTCAATGCTGTGAACTACTTTTTTAAGCGGCTGTACCTCAAGGGTAAGGATGCCAGGGATATGAAGGGTCCGGGGATTGCCGCCGTAGGCAAGGCCACGGCGGATCTTCTCATGGATTATGGTGTTCGGGCCGATCTTCTCCCTTCAGTTTTTACCGGGGAAGGATTGGCAGAGAGCCTTCTTGACCAGGGTGTGGAAGGGAGAAATATCCTTATTCCAAGGGCAGTGAAGGCCAGGGAAATTCTTCCTGAGACCCTGCGCGGTGCAGGGGCGCAGGTGACTGTTGCCCCGGTGTATCAGAATGTGGCTCCAGAGGGGAAAAGGGAACAGCTGCGTGAGAAGCTTGAGTCCGGAGCGGTGGACATGGTGACCTTTACCAGTTCTTCCACTGTCAGGAATTTTCTTGCCATGGTGGGCGCTACAGACCGCACTGAACTTACTGCTCTTCTGCGTGATGTAGTAATTGCAGCAATTGGACCAATTACTGCAAAAACGGTAACGGACAACGGCCTGCAGGTGCATGTGCAGCCTGAATCTCATACCATCCCTGATATGACTCAGGCTAT
>DAOVAI010000006.1 GCA_030671085.1 Pseudomonadota bacterium
TATCCCTTTGCCCAAAACCGTGAGCAGAGGATACGAATTTCAGCATTTTCTTCCTCTTCTCCCTTTTCCATCCTTGAACCTGACGACCTTGCTCCTCCGCGCCTGGCAAGACAGATCGAAAAAATGGTGCAACGGAAAAAACAGAAAAGCAAGGCAATCCTCAGTGGTGCCCGGGCAACTGCCGAACTCATAACTGAACAAACAGCCTGGAGTAAACAAGGCCTATGATTGCCTCTCTGTACAGGAAACTCCCGGCAGACACAAAAAAACAGCTCCAACTCGCTGTGGACAGAGGACTTGCCAAGGGAAAAGGAGAGGCAGAAGTCTTTTTTCGGGCCGATGATATTGGTGTACCAGGAAGACAGGTCAGCCAGCTGATACAACTCTTTCTAGCGGCCAGACTGCCCCTCTGTCTTGCCGTTGTTCCCAGCTGGCTCACTCCTGTTCGTTTTGAAACGCTCCTTGCTCTCACCGGAAAACAGAGTGGTCAGTGGTGCTGGCACCAGCACGGATGGCTGCATCGAAATCATGAGGCTGAAGGCAAAAAACAGGAGTTTGGACCAGCTCGACCGCGAACAGAGCAGGTGCATGACCTGAGAAAGGGTAAAGAACGTTTGACCACCATCATGGACAAGTTGTTTTCGCCCTTTTTCACTCCGCCATGGAACCGCTGCAGCCTCGACACCCTGCAAGGTCTCCAGGATCTTGGGTTCCAGGGTGTCTCCCGAAGCTCTGGTGCTACCCCCCTTTCCCCTCCAGAACTTCCTGATCTCCAGATCAACGCAGATCTTCACACCCGGAAAGAAGCAAACCCGGAAGAGTGTTTGCACAACCTGCTGAGAGAGCTTGAACAGGGACTTGCTGCAGGGAGAAGCGGGATCATGATCCATCACCAGCGCATGGACCAGACAGCCTTTGCCTTCCTTGCCATCCTCCTGGATCTTATCGCCTCTCATCCGGGTCTCCACCCTGTTCGCTTCCAGGAAATCATCAGGAATCACCCGCTAAAAACCGTCTGCAACCCCGTGCATTGACAAAGGAGGAGGAAAAACGATATGCTTTTTTAGGGGGTCACTCAAAAACAACTTCGCATTCCGAGGCGACACCGCAACGCTACTCATTTCTTGTTGAGCGAACCCTTAACCGTAAATGATTCCCTGTTCAGCATCTGAGACGAAACCAAGAAACCAGCGCCTCTGCCATGACGACTTTTGTTCTTACACCCAGCTGGCCCCCGGCTCTTAAGAAAAAAATTGGTTTTCTTATCCTCGGCTGTGCAATTGTCGGTTGCTTCCTGATTTTTCTTGTGATCAAGGGACAAAACCTGTACTTCCAGAATAGTCACACACGACATACCACTCTCACCGCCTACCAGATCAACTCCTTCCTGATCCGACAGCTGACCACGGCTGCCACAAGACTAGGACGACAACCTGATGTCCTTCTCAGTGCCCTGCACCAGACCCCGCCAAACTTTCCGCCACTCACCGCAGAACTACTTGCTGTTCGGGATGTCCTCTCTGCAGCCATTGTCTATGTCATGGATAAGGAAGGGCTGGTTACCGCCTCCACTCCAAGCAACAGCAGCGGCAAAACCCTGACCGGCAACAACTACCGTTTTCGCCCCTACTTCACCAGTGGTATGGAGGGGAAAAGTTCATTCTATCCAGCCCTTGGGGTGACGACTAATAAGCGTGGCCTATACTTCAGTGCACCGATTAGCAGTGACAATGGTACCCCTGTGGGAGTTGCAGTGATCAAATCCGGACTGGAACAGATCACTGCTATCCTTGACCAGACACTGCCGGAAATCTCTCTGCTTATCTCGGATAAAGATATTGTTTTTGCCGCTTCCAAGGGCAGGGAGGAATGGCTTTTCCATACAGGAAGACCTCTGTCGTCCACGGAAAAACAAGAAATTATTCAAAGCAGACAGTTTGGCAACAGTCCTCTGCACGATTTACCAGTGGATGTCAGCCAACCCACTGTTCTTCTCGATGGACTCACCTACCGCTCGGCATCCGTCCCCATAGATTTGCCAGGCTGGTATCTCTACACTCTTGAGAAAAAACAATCTGTTTATCCGATTGTTTTTTCTCTTATCGTCTTTTCTCTTTCGGTTACCTACCTCCTGGTCATGAACCTGATCGCCAGCACCATGGAAAAACAGCTCAAAACAGGGATGGCTGCAGAAATTGAACAACGCAAGAAAGCCCAGAGCCAGCTGCAGGAGAGTGAAAACCGTTACAGAACCCTCTTTGAAAACTCTCAGGATGCCATCCTCCTCATCGACCCACCCCATTGTATAGATTGTAATGGGGCAGCACTCTGTCTCTTTGGTTATGAGAACAAGGAGGAACTGTTTCAGACCCATCCTGGAATACTCTCTCCACCCCAACAGGAGAATGGCAGCAGATCAGGGGAAGAATATGAAGCAATGATGGCCACAGCCATCCGCAAAGGAAGTCATAAGTTTCAATGGCGTCATCTGCACAAAGATGGAACACCCTTCTGGGCAGAAGTTTCCATCACCACCATGATACTCCAGGGGAAGACACTCCTTCATACCATCATCCGTGATATCACAGAAAAAAAATATGAAGAGGAGCAGCTCCAGCTCTACTTTCGTGCAGTATCTCAGTCCATTGACGGCATCTGTATCACCAATCTGGACTGGGTGATGCAATACACCAACCAGGCCTGGGACACTATGCATGGATACAGAAGTGAGGAACAGCTCGGGAAAAATCTTTCAATCCATCATACCGATAAGCAGCTGGAAGAGAACCTGGCAAGCATGTTGAAAGAAGTTATTCGTGTTGGTCATATGATCAAAATCATCGGTCACCGGAGAAAAGACTCCACAGAATTCCAGACCCTGACCAGCGTCACTGCACTGCTTGACAAGGAAGGAGACGCATCCGGTTTTCTCGTCATTTCCCGTGATATCACCAAAAACCTTGAGATTGAGCAAAAATCGAGGGTTCTGACCCAGGCCGTGGAGCAGAATTTTGACGGCATCGTCATGACTGACCTGAATGAAAAAATTCTTCTTGCCAACGCGGCATGGGCCGACATGCATGGCTTTAGTGACAAAGACAGTCTTATCGGTCGACAGTTGACCATCTTCCACACCAGGGAACAAAACGAAAAGGAACTGACACCTTTTTTCAGGGAGGTGTGGAAGAGAGGACACCACTTTAGCGAGATAGACCACCTGCGTCAGGACGGCAGCATCTTCCCAACGGCCATGACCATCTCCCTGTTCCGGGATGAACATGGAGAACCCAGAGGTCTCCTGGTTACAGCCAGGGATATCTCCCTGCAGAAAGACACAGAACTGTCTCTGATCCAGGCCAAAGAAGAGGCTGAAGCGGCCAACCGGGCCAAAAGTGAATTCCTGGCAAACATGAGCCATGAGATCCGTACTCCCATGAACGGAATCATGGGCATGACCAAGCTGCTCATGGAGAGCCTGGTTTCTCCTGACCAGCAAAATCAGCTGCGGATGGTGCAATCTTCAGCAACCAGACTCCTCGGGATAATCAATGATATTCTTGACTTTTCAAAGATCGAGGCAGGAAAACTGCAGCTTGAGGAAGTGACATTCTCCCTGGAAGAAAAGCTCAATGAGCTGTTTTCCCTCATGGCAGCAAAGGCTGGCAGACACCATGTTGCCCTTAAGAAACAGATTGATGGTGATATCCCCGCACATCTCATCGGAGATCCCACCCGTCTGCTGCAGGTGCTGATCAATCTGGTCAACAATGGACTGAAATTTACGGAAAACGGATCAGTCACCGTCACAATCACTCTTGCAGAATCGACGGATACCAACTGCCTCCTCTACTTTGCCATCCAGGACACAGGCATAGGGATTCCCAAGGAGAAACAGGCCATTATCTTCGAATCTTTTTCCCAGGCAGACACTTCCCACACCAGAAAATATGGCGGAACCGGCCTCGGGCTCTCGATCTCTTCCCAGCTTTGCCGACTGATGGGAGGGGAAATCGGTCTTACAAGTGAAGAAGGCATGGGGGCCACCTTCTGGTTTACCAGTCGTTTTAAACTGCCTCTGCATACAAACAAAAAAACGGGTAACTCAGGGACCGTTGTTCAGAGTGGCCTCAGCCGACAGGAAATTTTACCAGGTAAAACTATCCTCCTGGCTGAGGATGACGTTGTTAATAGGACTCTGGCCCTGGCCCTGCTCGAACAGCAAGGAATTCAGGCCACCACAGCAGTTAATGGCAGTGAGGCCGTGGAGCGCTTCCGAAAAGGATCTTTTGATGCTATACTGATGGATATACAGATGCCGTTGCTCGACGGGTATCAAGCCACGGCTGCCATCCGGGTCCACGAGAAACTCCATGGCGGACATATCCCCATCATCGCTATGACGGCCCATGCCATGCAGGGTGATCGGGAGAGATGTCTTGCCGCAGGCATGGATGATTATCTCAGCAAACCCCTTGATCCAGAGACCATGTTCCTGGCAATAGAGCGGCAGCTGATCAATAGTGTACTGATTGCAGATGATCACCCGGTAAGCCGCACCATTGCCTCCAAAATTTTTGTGGATATGGGCTGGCAGGTGACTCTTGCTGAGAATGGAAGGCAGGCCCTCTCCGAGTGTACCCGGTCCCAGTTTGACCTCATTCTCATGGATATCCAGATGGTGAAGATAGACGGTCTGGAAGCGACACGGCAGATCAGGAAACGAGAGCAAGAGACGGGAAAACACGCCTGTATCATCGCCCTCACCAGTCTGTCTGAAGACGAGGTACAGCAGCAATGTCTGGATGGCGGAATGGACGCTTTTCTGGAAAAGCCTATTACTGCAGCAAAGATCCAGGAGTTACTTGAAAAGCTCTCCATAACCCAGCAAGAAACTCCTGGCACTGAGAACCTTTCTCTTGCGAGTATTGAATTGAAGAAATCCTCTAGAATCTCCGGCAGCAAAGGATCAGGCCCATGACTCGTCTCATTGTTTTGCCCTGGAAAAAATCTGTTGAAATTGCCTATAAATCCATTCGTGCACGTTTTTTTCGATCCCTTGTCACCACCTTTACCCTGGTCCTTGCCGTCTCTTTTCTTGCCTTCAGTCAGGTGAGTATCGATATCGCTGATGCAATGCTGGTAACCGGTGACACGACACTCTGCCAGATGCTGATGCGCTGCGGCTACGATATTATGCCGGGAGACACCAGCCTTGCCGCATCTCCAAAGCAGCGCTGGATCGTCACCCTGTCTCTGCTTGTCTGTGTTGTGGGCATCATCAATGCCCAGCTCATGTCGGTCACGGAACGCTTTCGAGAAATCGGTACCATGAAATGTCTGGGTGCCCTTGATCGCTTCATTGTCCGAATATTTGTCCTGGAGGCTGTCATGGAAGGCTTTGCAGGTTCTTTTGTTGGTGCACTGCTGGGTTCATTTACCGCCTTCCTGGTCGCACTCCTCCGTTTTGGTACTGACACCATCAACCTTCTTCCCTGGCAGGCCATCTCGGTTTCAACCTTAACGGCCATTGTTACCGGTATCGGCTTGAGCCTGCTCGGTGTCCTCTATCCTGCAGTCATGGCTGCCCACATGCAGCCGGTGGAGGCCATGCGGGTGGAACAGTGAAAAATCGAAGTGAGGTGAAAGGCGTGAGGCGTGAGGCGTGAGATTTTGAGTTTATTTACAAACAATAGAGCAGGTTAAGTCTAATGTCTAAAAAACATATAGTCCGCGTTACAGACGTCACCAAGGATTTTGACCTGGGGAAGATTGTGGTCAAGGTGCTGAAAGGGATCAACCTCAAGATCGAAACGGGAAAATATGTCTCCATCATGGGGCCCTCAGGATCCGGCAAATCCACTCTCTTCAACATGATTGGCGGCCTGGACAAACCCACCCAGGGTAAGGTGTTCATCGATGAGGTGGATATTGCCCAGCTTGATGCCTATGAGCTTGCCTGGCTGCGCTGCCGTAAAATCGGCTACATCTTCCAGACCTTCAACCTCATCCCGGTGATGACTGCCCTGGAAAATGTCACCCTGCCCATGACCTTTGGCGGTACACCAAATGAGGCTGCAATAGAACGGGGGATGAAGCTTCTCAGCCAGGTCGGCCTTGAAGGAAGGCATAGCCATAAACCGTCGGAGCTTTCAGGCGGTCAGCAGCAGCGTGTAGCCGTGGCCCGGGCCCTTGCCAACAATCCGTCCATCATCCTTGCTGATGAGCCCACAGGAAACCTGGATCTCTCTACAGGAGAAGAGATTATCAACCTGCTCAAACAGCTTAGCATGGAACAGGGAACAACTGTCATCTCCGCCACCCATGATTTCAAGATGCTGAATGTCTCAGACCAGGTGATCTGGATACGTGATGGACGGGTGGAGAAGATTCAGGAACGTGATGAACTGGAAATCCACACCGGAGGAATGAGCAGCTGACCTTCTGTCTCAGCCTGTTTGACGACCATGTCTCTCTTTCAACTCACCCTGTTCAGGATCATTGTCCCACTCTTTCTGCTCCTGACCGCTGTCTCTTCTGCCTGGGCTGCCGAGCCTCTGCTGTCTCTTAAGGAACAGATAGGCAGACTGAGCAGCTATGCTGAAAGAACCACGGGCAGTGAAGGTGCAGAAAATGGTGCCGCCTTTATAAAAGAGCAGTTTCAGGCCCTGGGGCTCACAGCTGAAACCTACCGCTTTCCTGTTACTACTCGAAAAGTTACAGGTTCCAGCATACAGGTCGGTGACAGGAGAATCCGCCTCAACAATTTGCTCTACAATGCCGTTACCCCGCAAGCCATTGACGGTGTATTGAGCGGCCCGCTCTACTATGTTGGATCAGGAAACTGGTCGGAGATGCAGGGCGCTGTGCTGGAAAAATCCATTATTGTCATGGATGCCGACTCTGGCAAGAACTGGCAGCACCTTGCATCCCTTGGTGCACAGGCCATAATCTATCTCAACCGAAACAACAACCTGTCTAAATACATCTTCATCGAAAAAGAAGAACTCACTCCCATTCAGCTCCCCTGTTTCTGGATGGAAGAGGAGGAACTCAGTCACCTCTTCCCTCTCATTTCTTCCGCCAGTCCTGGACTCCTGGCGGAACAGGTACAGATCCGATCCTCAATTCATTGGCAGGAGTCCACAGCAGAAAATATCTATGCCCTGATTCCCGGTTCCGATCCGGAACTGAAAAACGAGCTCTTGGTCCTCGAAGCCTTTTATGACAGCTCAGGATTTGTTGCTGGCCGTGCCCCGGGTGCAGACGAAGCCGCCTCCATTGCGACCCTGCTGCAGACGGCTCAAGATCTGCAGGAACGACATCCAGCACGATCAGTACTTCTTGTGGCCACCAGCGGCCACAGCCAATCTCTTGCCGGCATGCGGGATCTTATCTGGAGCGTCAGCAGCAGGTCAAAAACCTTACGCCATCAGAAAAAACAGCTCACGGCTGACTTGAAGGAGGCACAGGAACACCTGGATGTGCTGGAGAACCTGAGCTGGCCTCTGCAGGAAGATGAGGAACGCGACAAGATCCTTGCCCTGGCCGTGGCCGATAATCTCAAATTTACTGTGGATACAGTTTCCCGGGAGCTTATCAACCTCCGCCTACAGAAGGAGAAGAGTGAATCCACAACTGCTGCTATCAAGGATCTGTCTGATACCCGCCTCACCTATCGACGCCTAGGCTGGCGCAGCAGCTTCCATGATCTGGTGCCGGAAGAGGCAGAACTCTTCCAGGAGACCATCCCTCAGGCCATTAAGAGCAGCAGGGCCAAAGCCAAAGAATTCAAGACCCACCTGCAGACGCTGAAAAGCGCCTCAGCATTCAGATCATTGCTCAATGAGTATGATGTGGCAGCCATGGTCTCCCTGCATCTGTCCAGCCACGGAAACGGCCTGGGAGCCTTTCACCAGGGTTTTCTCTATAATCTCAAGGCCCAAGTACACCGCACGGGTATCTATTCAGTGACCGCAGACCTCCTTGATGAGACCGCAGGCCGTAGTTCCAGTCCCTATCCTTATATCGATACCATCCGCCCCAGCCAGCTTCGTTCCTGGGATTCCTGGTTCCTCGATCAGCCGGCCCTAGGTGGCGAGGTGACCTCCCTTGCCGGCTTCCTCGGTATCAGTCTGGTAAGCACTGGAGATGCCAGAGCATTATGGGGAACCCCCTGGGACACTATAGAGAATATAAACTGGCAGAATCTGGAAGACCAGGCCCGTCTCATCAGTGATATGGCTTTGGCCATGGCCTCCACTGCCCAGCTGCAATCAGGAAAACTCCCCCGCATGGGATTTGCAACCGTTACCGGACGTGCCAATCTCCTTCTTCAGGGAGAGCTCTTTGCCAATTACCCGGCAGCAAAAACCACTCTGCTTTCTTACCAGGGTCTGCAAAAATACTACTCCACAGTGAATGCTGCAGGCTACTTCACCATCAAAGGAGTGGCGGACAAGAAACATGTCCTGGACAAAGTCATTATTGAAGGCTATCGCTTTGATGAAAAAAGCGGAGAGGTCCTCTGGGCCATTGACAAAAAGCAGACCGGAAAGAGCAATTACCGTATTAAGATCCGCAGACAGGAGGCCAAGACCGACCTCATCCTTTTCAGCTGCAAAGAGACCACCATATTCGGCCTGCTCGAACCCCGCAGCTTTCAATATCAGACAAAACTCCAACTCCTGGATGGTCGCCGGGATGCCCCGCCTCAGCACTACTGGTACAGCCGTATTGACACGCGCAAATCCACCATGGCATCCATCTACACAGACCCGGGAACCTGGCTCAAGGCCACCCTGTCCGACAATGTACTCACCCGCAAGATGATCCTTACCAACGGTACCCAGGAAAATTCCATGGGTTTTGGCTATCCTGTGGATCAGTACAGTGCAATTTACAACACGGTCTACCAGACAGCCCGGGATATGTGGACACTGCTTGGGCCTAGAATTGAAAACCTGGAAAGCCACGGTATCTTTGACAACAAGATCAGCCAGCTCGAAGCACGCGGTCTGACAGCCCTCCACAATGCAGAGGTCAGTCTTGCAGAACAAAACTATGAAATCTTCAGTGGTGCTGCAGCCGAGTCCCTGGCCCTGGCAGACCGGGTCTACCTGCAGGTAGAAAAGACTCAGAAAGATGTGCTCTTCGGAGTCCTCTTCTACATTGCCCTCTTTGTCCCCTTTGCCTTCTGTATGGAGCGCTTCCTCTTTAATTACGCAAACATCTACAAACGGATCGGTGCATTCAGTGGAATCCTGCTTATCCTCATTGCAGTCATTCGCCAGGTCCACCCCGCCTTTCAACTGGCCTACAGTCCCACAGTAGTCATCCTTGCCTTTTTCATCATCGGCCTGTCACTGATGGTCAGCCTTATCATCTTTTTCCGCTTTGAAGAAGAGATGATCCTCCTCCAGCGCCGGGCCAGTCATAAACGGCCTGCAGAAATCAGTCACTGGAAGGCCTTTACCGCCGCCTTTTTCCTTGGTGTTTCCAACCTGCGACGGAGACGGATACGTACGGTTCTCACCTGCCTGACCCTTATCATTCTCACCTTTACCATCATGAGTTTCACCACGGTGAAATCCGGCGAACGGCAATCCAGACTCTTTTTCCAGGAAACCGCCCCCTACCAGGGACTGCTCTTAAAGAAGGTGGACTGGCGAAGTCTGCCGGTTGAGGCAGTAAGCATTCTGACGGACGGCTTTCAGGAGACCAGCAACATTGCGCCCCGTATCTGGCTGGAAGCAAAAGACCCCAGCCAGGCCGTGCATGTCCCTCTGCAGTACAATAACAACAGTGCAGAGCTGCAGGGCTTGATCGGCCTCTCCCCCTCCGAGGCCAAGATCACCAAGCTTGACAAGCTCCTCACGGCAGGACGCTGGTTCATAAAAGATGACCGTTTGGCCGTCATCCTGCCGCAAAACATTGTTGATGCACTGGGTGTCCGCAGCGACGGCACTGAAGAAATCAAACTCTGGGGCCAAAGCTTTACCGTGATCGGAAGTTTTGACGGAGCCTCCTTTGATCAGGCTCTGGACCTGGATGGTGAATCTCTGACGCCAGTCACCTTCCCTGAAGAAGCAGGGGCCGCAATCACCGAAGTAGAGCAGGAGGCAATGGAGTCAGGGGATGATATCCGTTCCTTTCAAAGTCGCTATCACCACATTCCTGCCTCACAGGTGGCTATTATTCCTGCCACCACTCTCCTGACCATTGGCGGCAAACTGAAAAACCTGGCGGTTCTCCCTGAGGGGAAAGAGTCCATCAGCGATACTGCTGCAAGACTGGTGGATCGCTTCAGCATGGCTATCTTTGCCGGGGAAACCGATGGGGTATGGCTCTACCACCAGAGTGACTCCATGAAATACAGCGGTGTTCCCAACATCCTTATCCCGCTCCTCATCTCCATCTTTATCGTGCTCAACACCATGATCAGCTCCGTATATGAGCGAAAAAATGAGATTGCAATCTATACCTCAGTGGGCCTTGCACCCTCCCATGTCTCCTTTCTCTTTATAGCCGAAGCCCTGGCACTTGCTGTTATCTCCGTGGTTCTGGGCTACCTGCTTGCCCAGGTATCGGCCTCTCTCTTTGCCGACACCAGATTATGGGCAGGGCTCACCGTGAACTACTCATCCATGGCAGGTGTGGCCGCCATGATCCTGGTCATCGGGGTGGTCCTGCTCTCGGTCATCTACCCTTCCCGGGTGGCGGCACGCATTGCCATTCCTGATGTCAACGCCAGCTTCAGCCTGCCAAAAGCTGTGGATGATCGCATCACTGTCACCCTGCCTTTTTTCATGAAATATGAAGAACATGACTCCATTGGAGGGTTTATCCATGCCTATTTTGCCGCCCATCAGGACGTCTCCCATGGGCTCTTTTCCACAGGGGCTGTGAATCTTGTCTTCAGCTGCTGCAACATAGATCAGATGAGAAAGCTGGTGCAGGGTGCTGAGAAACCTCATGAAATCTACTGCACCTACCTCCGCTCAAAAGTATGGTTGGCACCTTTTGACTTTGGTATCATGCAGTGGGTGGATGTACAGTTTTGTCCGGTTGAGGGAGATGAGGAGTTCCTGGAAATCAAAGTGACCATGGAACGTCGGTCCGGCGAAGAACAGGTCTGGCACCGGCTCAACACCTCCTTTCTCCATGACTTGCGCAAACAACTGTTGGTCTGGCGCTCCATTGATGATGCCAGCCATGCCCACTTCAGTGAACAGTTCAGAGAAATCGCAGCAAAGAGCCAGGTGGCAGAAGAGGACCATCATGGTTGAGCAACAGAAAACAGGATCCGTCATTCGCTTGCGCGCCATTGTCATCGGCATGCTTCTGGCCGTTGCCATCTGTCTGCTCACCCCCTTTAACAACATCTACCACCAGGCAACACCGCTGGGCGGCGGCCATTTCCCGCTGGCTCCTTTTTTCATTTTTCTCCTTCTCACCATCCTGACCGCCGTTACAGCCAGAATCTTTCGTACTCCGACCCCATTGTTAAGCGGAAATGAGCTGCTCATCATCTGGATTGAAATGGTCATTGGCTCTGGAATCGCCTATACAGGGCTTGCCAGAACGCTGCTCCTGAACCTCACGGCCCCCATCCATTACGCGTCCGTCAGCAACCAATGGGAAGAGAGCCTGCACAGCGTACTCCCGGCAGGCATCACGCCCACTGACCCCTCCGCCATTGAATTGCTCTACACCGGCCTGCCCGGCGGACGGGCCATGAGCTGGCTGGAAACAGCCCTTGCAATCCCCTGGCAGGCATGGCTCACTCCTCTGCTGCTCTGGGGCTGTTTTATCCTCTTGTCCTACGGCTTCATGCTCTTTATCATCAACCTCCTCTCCCGTCAGTGGATCCATAATGAACGGATCAACTTTCCCCTGCTTCGGGTACCGGAGATGCTGAGCAAGTCCGTTGATGAAGCAAAGGTCGGTGCATTTTTCAGTAACCGCTTTCTCATCGGCGGTCTCATGATCCCGGTTTGCCTCCACCTGCTGAATGGCTTACACTTTTATTATCCTTCTGTTCCCCAACTATCGACCTTGATACTGGCCGGCCCCTACTTTCCGGACTACGGACTCTTTGCCGGCTTCCATAAACTGAAAATATACATCTACCCGGCATTTATCGGCTTTGCCTTTCTCGCCTCGCGGCAGATCTCTTTCAGCTTCTGGTTCTTCTTTATCCTTGGTGGACTGCTGTTCGGTTTCCTTGGACTCCTGGGCTACACCATACCCGCCTCAGAGCTGGGCATCACCTTTGGCCCCACGCTTGCAAGACCTGAAGAGACCCAGATGATCGGGGCCTATGGCATCTTCTTTTTCTTTCTCCTCTGGCTGGCCAGGGCCCACCTCCTGGAGGTGACAAAAGAATCTCTTTTCCTTGCCAAGCCCAGCAAGTCGCGAACCGAATGGTTTGATGTGCGCGTCTCTTTCTGGGGCTGTATCCTCTGTTTCGCCGCCCTGGTCTACTGGGCCGTCTCACTTGGCATGGCTCTTTCCACAGCCCTGTTGTTCCTCTCAGCTGCTTTTATGATCATGCTGGTGGCAACCCGAATCATCTGTCAGGGCGGACTTGCCTACTTCACCCTCACCGCCGCCCCCATGGACGGACTGCTTGCCATAAGCGGCACCAAACTCTTCAGCGGAGTAAACGGACTGCTCTGCGGTATGTGCCAGAAAGTACTTTTTGTCGACCTCCGGGAGTCGCTCACCCCCTCACTCCTGCACGCCCGTAAACTGAGCCATGGACGCAGCCCGGGACTCCTCATCTTTTCCGGCCTCTTTTTCACCATTCTTGTAAGTCTTGCAGCCTCAATCCTTGCCATAATGACCCTGTACTACCGGTACGGCATCCGGGAACTGCAAATGGAATGGGCAAGCCGAACCACGGTGACGGTCTTTGAAAATGTACACAGACTGCTCACAGCCCCCGTGGAAACCGGGAGCTGGATCACCTTTTTCGCTATTGGTGGCGCACTGCTCATGCTCATCCTGGTCATCTGCTACCACCGCTTTTACTGGTGGCCCATCCACCCCTTAGGCTACCTCACTGCATACAGCTCAGCCATGCGCATACTCTGGGTCAGTTTTTTTATTGGTTGGGCCTGCAATACGCTGTGCATGCGCTACGGCGGAGTCTCACTTTTTAAAAAGGTTCAGTTTTTCTTTATCGGACTCATCATCGGTGATTTCCTCATGGGAGGAGGCTGGGCAATAGTCGGTTTTTTCACGGATTCCGGGTATCAGGTGCTGCCTGACTAACAGGACCAAGTGTAAAGCAAAAAGTTAAAAGGTGAAAGTTTAGTCAGGCATTGCACGCTGTTACTTTATAAACTTTTCATTTTATAAACTTTCAACTTTCTTTCATTATGTATGACGACAAAGAACTAAAAGAATATCGCGACCTCCTCAAGCCCCCTGACCATTTTGAAGAGGGTTTTGACTGGAAGACCATAGTCGGGGCCATCTTTATCGGCTTTCTGATGATGCCGGGCTCCATGTACCTGCAGCTGGTCATTGGCCAGGGGATCGGTCCGGCTGCACGCTGGGTGACAATCATCCTCTTTGCCGAGGTCGCCAAGAGGGCCCATTCCGACCTCAAACAGCAGGAGATCTTTCTCCTCTACTATATGGCTGGGGCCGCCCTTGCCTCCCCTTTTTCCGGGCTCCTCTGGAACCAGTACCTGGTCCAGTCCGATGCCGCACGAATGTTGGGGCTCACCGAATTTATCCCTAGCTGGGTAGCCCCGGGCCCGGATTCCCAATCCATGATAGAGAGGAGTTTTTTTCACAGGGACTGGATGATCCCCATCCTTCTCCTGGTAGGTGCCCAGATCATCCAGCGAATCGACCATTTCGGTCTTGGCTATGCCCTGTACCGCATCACCTCAGATGTGGAAAAACTCCCCTTCCCCATGGCCCCTGTTGCAGCCTTAGGTACCATGGCACTTGCGGAATCCGCAGAAGAAAAGAAAAAGAGCTGGAAATGGAGAGCCTTCTCCATTGGCGGGGTCATCGGCCTGCTCTTTGGAACTGTCTATGTGCTTCTGCCCATTGCCTCAGGCCTGTTTTTCAACGAACCCATTCGTCTCATCCCCATTCCCTGGATTGAACTGACTGAACATACCGAAGATATTCTGCCTGCAGTGGCCACAGGTATTCAACTGGACCTGGGACTGGTCTTCATCGGCATGGTCCTACCCTTCTGGGCGGTTATCGGCGGACTCGTCGGCCTCATCATCACCATTATCCTCAACCCTATTCTCTACAGTCAAGGAATTCTGAATCGCTGGCATCCGGGCATGGCCACCGTAGACACGGTCTTTGCCAATAACTTTGATTTTTATATGAGTTTTGGTATCGGCCTGGGATTGGCTATCGGGGTCATCGGGATCTGGTCCGTGGGCAGATCCTATCGCAACACCCGGGAACATATGGGCACGCTGAAAGATCTCTTTCAACCGCCTCCCGGACGGGGTGACTTCAACTTCTGGATCTCCATTGCCATCTACTTTTTTTCCACCCTTGCCTATGTGGGACTTTGCGTCTGGCTGGTTCCCAATTTTCCCTGGATCTTTTTTCTCGGTTACGGGTTCATCTACACACCCATCATCTCCTACATCACCGCCAGGATGGAGGGTATTGCCGGACAGTTTGTCAGTCTGCCCTTGGTGCGGGAGGCAAGTTTTATTGCAGGGGCACGTTTTTTTGGTTACCAGGGATTGGAGATCTGGTATGCCCCCATTCCCATCCATAACTATGGCGAGGCCACTGTCCAGTTTCGCCAGATTGAGCTCACCGGTACCTCCATCCGCGGCATCATTAAGGCGGAGATCGTGGTCTTTCCCATTGTCATGGTGGCCAGCCTGCTCTTTTCTCAGTTTATCTGGCGACTGGCCCCCATCCCCTCAAGCCACTATCCCTATGCCCAGGAACTGTGGCATCTGCAGGCCCTGAATACCCTGCTCATGCAGACCTCCACCCTGGAAGGAAACTCCATGTTCTACCAGGCCCTGAACGCAACCACGGTATTCTCCGGTCTCGGCTTTGGCCTGGTTATGTATTTCATCCTCAGCCTCTTTGGCCTCCCCGTTCTCCTCATCTACGGGGTAGTCAGGGGACTTGGCCAGTCCACCCCCCACGGCCTGATCCTGGAGGTGTTAGGCGCCTTTCTCGGCCGCTATTTTTTCCTCAAGCGCTACGGCCCCATGTGGCGCCAGTATGCCCCGGTCCTGCTGGCTGGATTTTCCTGCGGTATGGGACTCACCGGCATGTTTGCCATGGGATTGGCCCTGATTATGAAATCTCTGGGACACATGGCCTATTGATTTCCTCAGCAAAGAGAAAAGAGAAGAAGGAGAGAATCTTTCCACACAAATGCCTTTTCCGTTGAAAACAGATCCTCCTCTTTTCAGCAGAAAGTTTCGGAAAAATATTTGAATATTTCTGCCCAGACGGGTATGATCACAGGATTATCCTCTGGAGATACCGATATTTTTACCAGCTCACCGGGTATATCAAACTTTTCCCCTTTCCTGATGCTTCTCCAGAGGATTCTCGCAAGCCCGCTAAACAAAGAGCAGGGCTGGACGACACTACTTTTATGACAGTTGCAACTCAGCATATCCCCAGCAAGAACCTGTTGCTGTCCAATCTTTCCTTTAAGGCCGGTTCCCTGCCTATTGCCGGTAAACTGGCACTCATCTTCACCGCAGTCATCATCGTTGGTATGGGACTGCTCAGCCTCTTTATCCTCGGTAATCAGAGCAGCGTGTTTGGCCAGCAGACAGATGCCTATGCAGCAGCTCTCAGCGACCAACTATCTACTGCAGCCATCGAACCGATCCTGGCAGGTGACCTCCAGGCCATTGATCAACTGACTACCAACCTGGTAGACAACGAAGGGATAGAAGGAGTTGCCATATTCTCCGACCAGTCAACCATGCTTTCTACAATCGGTATCATCCCGGGAAAAGACCCTTCCCGTATCCACCCAAACCACCCTCTGTACTGGCATATCGGCGAAAGCAAACAGATCGGTCTGGCCTCCTATATCAGCAAGATCAACTTCCGGGACATTACCGTTGGTTACTGTCTTATCACCTTTGACCGTTCATTCATGAACACCGCCTATGGTGATACCATCCGTACCATTTCCGCCATTACCGCCCTGATGGTTGGCTTAAGCATCGTTGTAGCAACCCTTCTCAGTAAACGATTATCCAGGCCCATTAAACATCTTGTAAAGGGGAGTCAGGAGATTTCCCGTGGAAATTACCGCTTTCGATTTCAGGAGCGCCACAAAGATGAACTGGGGCAGCTCATGGGATCCCTCAATACCATGACTGAAGGGCTGCTCCGTAAGGAACAGGTGGAAGAGACCTTTTCCCGCTATGTCTCCCCCAATGTAGCCTGGGCCCTGATGGATGACCTGGAGAAGGTTCATCTCGGAGGCAGCCATGTGGAAGCCACGGTTCTCTTTGCCGACATCTCCGGCTTCACCACCCTCAGTGAAGAGCTGGAACCGGCAGCCATTAACAGGCTGCTCAACGATTATTTCACCCTGATTGATCAGGTTGCCGAAAAACATGGCGGCCATATTGATAAATACATCGGAGATTGCGCCATGCTCCTCTTTGGCGCCCCTCTTCAGGATGATAAGCATGGCTTACATGGTATACACTGTGGTGTCGAGATCCAACAGGTGATTCAAGAATACAATCTCACCCGCCGGCAGGAGGGCATGATTACCGTGGAATTCAGCATCGGTATTAACAGCGGAACCATGCTCGCCGGGAACATGGGTTCAGAAAGGCGAATGGAATATACGGTGGTTGGCAATGCCGTCAACCTCGCCTCCCGCCTCTCTTCCATTGCCACTGCCGGTCAGATAATCGTCACCAGGGAATTGCACGATGCTCTCGGCCTTGATACACTGTTCGAAACCAGCCAGGCAGGCACCATCAAACTCCGTGGAAAAGCTACACCGGTAGAAGTCTGTCACATTGAGCGCCAGGTGAAGATGCTCTCTTCCCCCGAACTCTTGGATACGCTTACACCCGGCGTTGTTCACTGATACAGTTATGAAGTACAGTCTTCTCCTCCTTGCTCTTTTGTTCCTCCACGGCTGCGCCCATCTCGGTCATTTCGATTCCAGCATAGATCGAGTTCAGCTGGTCGATCAATACCTTGCAGAACATGAGTACAGCAAGGCTCTCACCCTCATCAGCAACACCTCCAAAGAAGATCCCCAGGCCCGGAAACTCGAGAAAAGACGAAAAACAATACTCGATCAACTCCACACATATGAACAGCAGACAATCGCCATTGCCCTCAAACAAGAACGAAAAAATGACTGGCCGGCAGCCAAACTCACCTACGAGGAGGCACTGAAAAAACATAACACATCTAAACCCCTGGATGAGGCACAGGAGGCCATGCTCAAACGCTTTCATCGCAGAATGGATGCATTGGAATGTGAAGAACTCATCGGAACCGGGGAATGGCTCAGTAAGAAACTTCCCCTGCTGCGCACCCTCCACGAAAGCGACCCGGAAAACCTGATCATTCAATGGAAATATTTCCGTACTGAAAATGAGGTCAAAGAAATTGCCCGGGAGTTAGTAAAAACTGGTGAACAAATGCTGGCAGAAGACAATCTTGCCATGGCCCAGCGCATCCTGCCTCTGGCAGCGAAACTGGCCTCTGGCCCGGAGTCTGAATCTGCAGTACACCGCCTGGACAGTAAGCTAAAAAAAAGAGAAGTCAAAAAAGAGAAGAGCAGGCGCATCATCGCCCAGAAAAAAGATGAAAAAGAGATTGAGGCCTTCAATCAGGCCATGGCCCACGGCAAGTTATCCGAGGCTCGTCAGCATCTCACTCGTCTGACTCCAACAACAGCAACATCCGTGGATGCGGAACTGATGCAGGAACGCCTGGACAGGGCTATCAGCAACTTTATCCAGGAAGAGATCTCCATTGGAGACTCCTTTTACCGGGCAGGAGAATACGAACAGTCAATCAAGGTCTGGCAGAATATCCTCAGACTCGAACCTGGCAATGAAACGGTGCAAAGCAAACTGAAAAGGGCAGAAAAGATAGTTGAAAAACTAAACACCTTGCAGAGGCGTCAGGAAAAACAGTAGTCGATGGACAGTATGCAGAAACCAGGTGTCTCTATTCAGGAGAGAACGACAAAAGGTCTCCCATTCTGAATACTCCCTGGTATAAGGGGTCATTTGCTCACTCCTCCGGCGGATCTTCCCTCCAGGCATCGGGCGATATATGATCAAGCAGATAATTACTCTGGTCCACAAAGCGATTAATCCGAAGCTTGATGATTTTCTGTACCATCGCCTGATACGAATCAGGAAAACGCTCCATAACCTTGGTAAAGGCCTCACGGCTGATGGTCAACAGAACGACATCCGTCCAGGCCCGGGCAGAGAAAAACCAGTCAAATTCCGCCAGCAGGGCCAGTTCACCAAAGTAGTTAAAAGAGTCTGCGCTCAGCAGCTGCAGGTGGAAACGGCGCCCCTCAACCATTTGAAAAATATCCACCTTGCCCGACATGATGAGAAACAGTCGATCGCAGCGGATATCTCCGCTTACGATATTCTCTCCCTTTACATATTCTTCTTTCTTGGCAAGATAGGCAAACATCTTTACCACCCCTGCCGGCGCACCGGAGAAGATGGGCATCCTGTTTAAAAACTCCTGCGTCTCCGTGAGCTGGCTCAGCACATTCAGATCAAAATTCTGCTCGGGCAAGTTCATAAAATGCTCCTTTTCGCGCCATGAGTTCATCATATGTTCCCTGTTCAACAATTCGACCGGCCTTCAGTACAACAATCCGATCATAAGCTGGAGTCAGATCCAGTCGGTGGATAACAGCAATCACCGTTTTACGACCCTTGAAATCGCTTTCCAACAAGCCCTGAATACGGGCCTGGGAAGTGTTGTCAAGACTTGCAGTTGCTTCATCCATGATCAGGATGGGAACATCTTTGAGAAATGCCCTGGCAATGGCAAGTTTCTGCTTCTGACCTCCTGACAATCGATCCCCTTTACTACCCACCTCAAAATCCAGCCCGATATCCATCACCTCCTCAAGAAGGCCTTCGTCTTGAAAAGCCTGCCTGGCAAGATCGCGCAGCTGCTCATCAAGGATATGTTCCGACTTCACTGCACCAAACAGAATATTATCAAGCAGGGTACGGGTGTACATATACTCGCTGGGGCAAAAGGGAATAAATCCACTCACCTCGCCGCATTTAGGGACCTTGTTACAAGGGGTGCATGTCCCGTGTACCTTGCAATGATCCATGTCAATGTGGACGATGGTCTCCTGAAAGTGGTGCCTCGCTGCAAGAATTTTTTGTTCCATGGCAGAAGGCAGAGAGACAATAGAGTGTTTTTTCGGGATAAAGCGTAGGGCCAGGATGAGCAGGAGACGACGAGCCTCTTTTTCTGTTGGCTGCGGACCGGTCAGCTTGCCCATTAATCGGCTGTAGGTTGTGAACTCATCGGCTTCCATAGGATTATCCTGGAAGAAGAATTCATCATCCTGAAAGTCGGCAAGCAGGGTGACCGACTGTGAGGCAATGGCATAGCCCAGGGTCAACAAGGGTTTTTCCAGTTCCATCTCCTGCAGCAATCCCATAAAATGGCTATGATCAGGTAAACGTTGTATGATAAATTCACTGGTTAAACTATCGCCAAAGACAATATTGTCACGGATATTGGAATAGTACAAGTAGCTTCCGGCATCATAGAATTCAATGGCATGTTCAAAATCGCTCCTTAAGCTAGTCTGGATGATCTGCCGCATACGCAAAAGTTTATCTCTAAACGGTTTGCACTGATCGGGCGAAAGTACTGCCTGCAGGCCGAAGCGAATGATGTCATCCTGCAGACCAACCTGACGAATCACGGAAAGAAACTGTGAGCGATCAGGGAGTGAACTGTCGCCAGCAACTGCCTGGATTCCATAGAGCAGGTTATCACGGATGGTCCCTGAGAAAATGAAAGGGTGCTGGGCGATCATGGCAATATTGGAGCTGACATCAAGCTTACTCAAGTCCTCCATATGATGATCGTCGACAAAAATAGTACCCTTACTGGCATCATAGAGCTGAGCAATGAGCAGAGCAAGTGTTGACTTACCGGAGCCGGAATAGCCCACCAGTGCGATCTGCTCGTTGGCCTTGACATCCAGGTTGATATTTTCAAGCAGTTTGACCCCGCCTGGAACCGAAAAAGTAATATTCTTCATACTGATATTGCCCTGCAGAGTGTACGGAGCACGGTTGTAAGGCAGCAAGAGGTGTTCAGGATCCAGATCAAAGGTCTTCATGATCTGCTGATACCGGACATGAGCATCCTGATAACTCTGATAGTATTCAATGAGTTCCTTCCACGGATCATATACCTTTTCATAGGCGGAGAGAAAGGCCACCAGTGCACCAAGGGTGAACTGACCGTTGATTGCCATGTAACCGCCCACAAGAAAGAGGATAAATGGCCCTATGGACTGAAAGAAATTATTGGCAAACTTGATACCGTACTTGACGATAAACAGCTTCTTCAACAAGGCGTACAGCTGCTGAATATATGAGGAGAGCTTTTCCTCTTCCAGGTGATAACTCCCGTTGCCGTGGACCTCATGGATTCCGGAGATGGACTCATTTACCACATTGGCCATGGATCGTGTTGTCTGCACTCGTTTTTTATTGAGTCTGTTGTATTTTTTTTGCAGAAAAGGGATAACAACGATCTCGAGAGGGTATACTCCCATGCTCAGCATAGCCAGCAGTGGGTTGAGGTTGAACATAAAACCGATGAACACGACAAAAGTCAGCACACTGGTAATGGGGATGGCCAACGCACCGCCAAGGAAAAAACCAATGGCGTTCAGTTCTGCTGTCATCGCCGAAATAACGGTTCCCGGCTGCATTTTCCGATAGAACTGCAGAGGCAGCTGCAGGACATGGTGATAGAGCTCCGTGCGCATCTCCACCAGAATCTTCTGGCCGATATAGAGCTGCAGGACATTGGTGACGTATTTCAGCAGACCGGCAATGGTAACCGCGCCGATGTACAGGCCGCAGTAGAGAAAGAGCAAGTGCGTATCTTTGAGGTAAATGGCCTGGTTGATGATGCGTTTCTGCATCTCCAGCGGGAAGACCTTGAAAAACAGAGTGATAACAATGATCAACAGCAGGAACAGCTGCATGGAACGGTGCCGCCTGAGGATCCAGTAAAAAAGTGGTCGCTCAGTAATACGGACACTGTTGTCTGCATCAGTTTCTTTCATGCGGCTTGAGAAAAAGAGAAGTAGGAAGGTATTGGCGCACACCATGTTTCTTCTTAGGAATTGTCACTGGATTAACAAAATATTGCAAGCGGTATTTACACTGGTATGAAGCTTTATTCCATGATACACCTGTGATGATGCCCCCCCGGTTTCATGTTGCCCTCCCACGAAATACACAGTAATCTGAAATCAGGATACCATAGTTTCATAAATCATTTCATTCATTGTCGGAGTCCCATTGTGAAGATATTAACCTTTCCAGGTATCATGTTCCTCTCCCTGCTTTTTCTGGTTCTTGCCGGAACCGCTTCTGCACAAGAGATCCCTCACGAGGTTGGGGGATTTGTCCTGGGCAGCAATGTCACCGACTATCCTGACATAGAATATTCCAATTTTCTCAAAGAAGTGGTTGTTTATAACTGGAACGGCTTTGAGAAAGGAATCATCTCTTACGGCATCTGTGAATTCCCTGGAGAGATTGTCAAAATCAAATTAAAGTATGCGGATTCCAGTAAAAGCTTTTTCGAGACCCTGCTCAAAAAATACAAAGAAAAGTATGGAAAGCCGGACGAATGGAAGGGAGACTCATTTGGCATCCTCCATATCTGGAAATGGAAATTCGTTGACAAGGAGAAAAACCAGATCAACTTGATCCTTCAGCACAACACCCGGAATCCCAATGAAAATATTGGCAACATGGTCAAACTCTACCTTCCGGATCGAATTGCACTGGAACAGCTCTGTTTCACCAAGAAATGCAATATAGTTGAAAACATGGGCGAGATGATGCAGCATATGACGCCGAAAAAGAGCAACTGGGATTATTTTATCCCAAAATAATCCTGTTGTGATGACTTCCATAGACACCTTGCGCCCCATTGGCTGGAACGGCATCACCCTGTCTTGTCCAACAAAATGGGAGACCTTCGTCTCCGGCCACAACCACCTCCTCTTTGAAGAGGATTTCAGGCCGATCTTCGAACTGCGATGGCAGAAAAGCGCTACCGACAAAAAAACTCCCACTGACCCAATTCTTCGTAATCTGCACAGAGAGGCGGGTTTGTATGGACAACAATCCGTACCCACAGCCTGGCAGCAAATAGAAAAAAACTATGAGATCATTCCACTGGCTGACAAACAGAGTGATGAGCCCAAAGGGGCGCTCCTGAGCTGTCGACACTGTAACACCAGTCTTCTCCTCTATTTTTTCAGTCCCCGTGCCATACAGCGTCAAGAGCTGCAACAGACCCTTTCTTCCCTGAACTGTCATACTCCAGCAGAAGAAGACACTCTCTGGGCAATCCAAGATTTTCAGATCCGCATCCCTGACAGATTTCAGCTCAGCAGTCACAGTTTTGCCGCCAGCCTGACCCGACTCTCATTTACCGACTCTGGACTCACCATGCATATCTGTCGTCTGGCACAGGCCTCCCTTCGTCTGCAGACAACATCCCTGGCAGATCTCATGGTGCACCTCAGTGGGACTGAGGTACCGGAAACAGAAATCGTGCTCAGCTCTCATACGGCAAGTCACAGCAACCATCCCTCGATTTTCCGCCAGATTCTCACCCGCTTCAAGCGGAAACCACCCTTCCACTGGATGACCTTACGCCACCATCCTGAACATGACCGTTTAAGCGGATTATTCCTTGAAAACAAAAAACCCATCCCAGAAGAACAGGCCATTTCCATCCTGAACAGCTATGAAAATCTCTCCCTCTGATCCCTCCTCACTCAATCGAACCCAGGCCCTGGAATGTGTCCCCGCACAAAACGACACCATCCAGTGGCAGCAGCTCGACAGTGGAGAGATCCTCTTCACCTATCCACTTCCACTGAACGCTTTTTTTCAGGCACTGCATCGAAAATTCGGCAAAACCCAGGAAGCCCCAACGAAGAAACTCCAACTTGATCAGATGGGCAGCTTTGTCTGGCAGGAAATTGACGGCAAGAGAACAGTGCGGGAAATCATCCGCCATTTTGCTGAAGAATACAAGATAACGACCCAGGAAGCAGAACATGCAGTAACAACATTCTTGAAGACATTAGGGCAGAGAGGGCTTATCGCTCTGTACTAATACCTGCTCCTCCATACTCACGTGCAGTGACGTCTTCCGGTGATTTTGCCACGTCGAGTGTTGTATCAGGTGATTTGGTTTGATTCTGCATCTACAATCCAGCTTTGCGCATTATCCAACTCATTAAACGGAAAATGTCTGATTTCAGCGGCAACAAAGTATTCTACAATTTTTTCTGCAAAATCACCCAGTACTGAATCTGTGACAAGAGCTACATGAGACACTTTTCGGTGATGCTCTTTAACAAAATTAAAATGCTTAATCATGGAAGCAAAAGATTCCCATCCAGGAAATGCCTTTACCCATATTATAAGCCCCTTCAGTTTTCCCGATTTCTCTATGTATGGATCAATGAGAGTTGATGCATTCATAAAATCACTTTCTGACAATGCGCCGTCTGGGATTAAAATTGCAATACCTGTTTCTTCATCCAATTCTACATTGAGCATTTTTCCTCCCTTTATTCACCTGACGTCCCGCAGAGATGGGGGGGGAGTTGATGCCGGGTCGTGACAAAAGCGGTTCTCAGCCGGCCCGCTCTACGAACGGTAACAGCAAACAATCTGCACATTGGTTTTCACGACAACTTCTTTAAAAACGAGCTGCCAAGCAGTAAAATATGACGATACACTCCCTGATGGCCCTGTTCCCTCAGGCCCTGAATTCGTTCTGACCACGTCAGGGACGAACTGCCCGCACAGTGCCCTTCTTCCCTTTTACCCAACGAAACTCTGATCCACCACAGAGTGGATAATCTTCCCAATACCCGGACTTATGCGTATTATTGTTGCTGATCCAATGAGCTCTCTTGAACTTGATGGGGCAATCTCCCTTTTTCATCTCAAGCAACTCGGAGAAGCTGAGACACTCCTCACGAGTCGGCAATCGCCAATCATCAAATCCGCCTAGTTTCAACACCTTCACATATTCATTGGCCTCGTTCCAGGTGGAGATTTTTTGACTTTCTTTAATCTGCCACATCAGCCCCGATGGAAGCTGGCGACACACTCCATTACCCATATCTTTCAATAACACTTCCTTCCGCAAAACAGAGTCATCGTCTGTTGTCATGGGTTTACTGCAGGAAGCAAAGTTGGTAACACAACCAACCCCTAGGATAAAAAGAATAGAGCAACGATAGATTGCTGTTAACCGCATGTGCATCCCTCCCAGAATTCATTAGATGAAGTGAACAAGCAGAATCTAAAAAATAGCAGGGCTGGCCCCCTTGAGGGCAAACCTGGCTGACTTGTAAACCCAGTGGTTTTCTGTCCCTGCCTGCCAACAGGTTTGGCTTTCCCTAGCTCTCTCATAAAATTATATATTCCAAAAGGGTCGGTTGTCAAACCAGACGGATGAAAGGCATGTGTTTACAATCCTCAATGGTAAGAGGATAAGGAAAACGTGGGATGGCTCTTATGGGACTCACCATAGGACCTGAAGGAAAGAATACCATTCCAGGAGCAAGTTGGATTTTAAAAACAGGGGAATCGGATCTATTTCTGAAAGATTCGCTTCTCCAGAGCCTGGAGATCCAGCCAGGTGGCCTTTTTCATTTCAGGATTCTGCAGAAGATAACTGGGATGAAAGGTGGGGAGCAGAGGAATTTCCTGCCCATCAGCTCCTTGATACATATAAAAGCGTCCTCGCAGTCTGGAAAGCGGCTGGGAGAGTCGAAGCAGGGCCCTGGTGGCAACCATCCCCATGGTACAGATGAGTTCTGGTGCGGCAGCTTTGATCTGACGCTGCAGATAGGATGAGCAGGCATCAATATGCTCTGCCTGCGGCTGGATTTCCGGCCCGACACCGCATTTGATGACATTGGTGACAAAAACCTCTTCCGGTGTGAGATGGATGGCAGCCAGCATCCGTTCCAGCATCTGATCTTCCTGGGTACCGAAAACAGTTTCCGCAGCTGGTATCGAGGCAGGTTCAGGGACTGATAACCAGTGACCGATAAGCAAAAGACGAATGGTTCCTCCTCCCCCTTTTCCGGGTGCAACACATTTTCTCTGCCCGGCAAGTCCACAGCTCTTGCACAGCCCCACCTCTTCAGCGATCTCGGCAAGAGAGCCCTGATCACTTTTTCTCCTGACTGATGTGACTCTCGTTTCCTTCACTTTTTTCGGCAGAGACGCGATTTTCTCTGCAACAGAAGACGTTTTCTGTTCACACCTTGCAAGAAAATCGGAAAGCTCGGGTGATGCAGGATAGTCTCCAATGGAACCGACCTGGTGACAGCGGAGAACACTGCGAATATCGTGCAGAAACTGGAGGAGTTCTTCTTCCATAGAGGTCTTCTTTTTCTTTAATTTTCTTTCTTTCTCTTTCTCAGCTGCAGGAAAAAGAAAGAAGCATCTTGACAAAACAAACAGTAGATAAAATAGTTTATTATATTTTTGATTGTCAGCAGATCCTGCCTTTCTTTACGACGGTCACGGATCTTTCAACTGAATACAACAGGTTGTCTCCGGCCTTTCACCGCGGGACAAGCCCATTATATCGTCTTTTTTTTACCCACAGGAGTATGAACATGCCTATTTACGAATTCCACTGCGAGGACTGCGGTAAGACCTTTGAAATCCTGGTCCTGATAGCCTCGGCAGCTGATGAGCTGAAATGCAAGCACTGCAACAGTTCAAACATCAAAAAAATGATTTCCGCCACCAGCCAGCCTGCCAAGGGGAGTCCCATCCCGGCAGGTGCCCTTTCCGGCTGTTCCTCACGTTCCGGATTTTCCTGAGCATAGTACCATACGAGGCCCGTGCGGCCTCCCCGAAAAACAGAGGGCTTCTTTCAAGAGAAAGACAGCCCTCTGTTACTTCTTCTTTTTCTTTTCTTTGGCAAAATCAAAAACCATCTCGTTTTTCTTCAACATACCATGCTCTTCTCTGGCAACCTGTTCCAGATACTCCTCGTCGCTCTGTAAGCGTTCGACCTCCAGCTCCAATTCTTGATTTTTCAGGATTAATGCCTCCTGTTCTGCCGTAAGGGCTGCAAGATGTCTTTTCTGCTGATACAAAAAAAACATTCCGCGGCCAGGAGCAAAAACAATCCACAATAACGTGGCCCCCAGGATACAGAGGGAGATGCGCAGCAGTCGTTTCTGCTGCAGGGGGGAAAGGGATGTTTTTCGTTTGTGTTTCATGGTAATAAACAGAATAGAGGAGTAAGTATTCAGAATCCAGAATCAAGTTACGCTGCATTCCTTTTTCACATATGCAGCGCTTGAGGAAAAGACGATTTTTCAAGGCAGCCTTATGAGTAACTCAACCCCTCAATCAATCTTTCTTGTCAGTGCCTGTCTAGTCGGTCTCTGCACTCGTTATGACGGCAAAGCAAAGCCCAACGCGGAGTGCAAAAAATTCCTGAAGGGCAGCATCTGGATTCCTGTTTGTCCGGAGCAGTTGGGCGGTCTCCCTACTCCACGTCCAGCATCCGACATCATCGGTGGTGACGGCCGAGATGTCCTTCAGGGAAAGGCCCGTGTCTGCACCAGGACCGGTGAAGATGTCACAGCCCTGTTCCTGACAGGTGCCAGGCAAGCCCTGGAACTGGCCCGGCTTCAGGATATCTCCGGTGTCTGCCTCAAGGCCCGCAGCCCATCCTGCTCGGTATCCGGCACAATCGGAGTCACCGCTGCCCTGCTCGCAGAGCAGGGCTACCGCCTCTACGAATTCTAGCAGCTGCGCTGAAGGATGCAAGAGTGAAGGTTGCAATCAGATCCCTTCCTTCAGCCTCCCCCTCCTCTTACTTGATACGCATCACCATGAGGATAAGGATCCCTGCCTCATAGAGGAGATACAGCGGCCCCCCCATAAGCAGCATATTGACGATATCCGGGGTCGGTGTCAGCAGTGCTGCAAGGATGGCAATCAAGAGAAGGGCATAACGCCTGTTCTTCTCATAAAAGCTCCTGGAGAAAACACCGACTTTTGCCATAAATACCATAAAGATGGGCAACTCGAAAACAAGCCCGAAGGCCAGGATGAATATGGTGGTAAAATTGACGAAACGGCCAATGGATATAACCGGCTGCAGATCCGCAGATCCAAACCCTAGAAGGAATTTGATGCCAAAAGGCAGAGTGACAAAGTAGCAGAACAGGGTTCCTGCGTAAAAGAGCAGGCAGGTAAAGAGAATAAAGAAAAACAGCTGACTTCCCTCTACCCCGAAAGGTTTCCCCATGGCTCGCCAGAGCACGGCCATAAGCCACGGCATAAGTCCATAGAGCGCTGCAAAAAGAGCCAGCTTGACATGGGCCAGAAAAGGGCCTGCCACGGAAAAAAAATAGAGTTTGTCTGCCAGATGGTCTTGAACCATGCGCAGCAATTCCGGAGAAAGAAAAAAGATCGCTGCAGTGGCGACCATGACGCTGATGCCAAGGGCTCGGATCGACTTTCGCAGTTCAATGAGAAAGATGACCAGAGTGTTATGGGTGTCCAATGCAGGCAAATCTGATATCCGGGATAATGTTTAGGGTGTACAGCAGAGACACTGCTCTTTTTCAAAACCTCTCTAAGATAGCAGAAGCCAAATCGAAAAGCAATTTGATAGTAATCGCTCTCCAGCACCTCATCTCCGCTCGTTTTGCCCTTGCCGCATAGAAGGGCTATAGCGTCAAGGGCAAAACGAACAGACATGAAGCACTGGTAAACGATTACAGTACGGTGGTTACTCAAGATCTGTCGTAGTCTGGTGAACTGTTAGATTTGATAGAGGTTGATTTCAATCAGTAGCCATGATAAAAATCAAAGCGATGCAATGGCCCCTAAGGCCAGTAAAAATCAATACCATACGCACAAGCAGTTAACCATACATCTCAGCCGAGACAAACTTCGCCATGCTTGAACTACGTTTTATCAGAGAACACCTGGATCTCGTTCGGAAAAAAACAGCCAAAAGAGGGTTGCCTACAGACAAAGTTGATGAGTTCGGCACTGTTGACCAGCAGCGACTTGAACTGCTCAAAGAGGTGGAGGGGTTAAAAAACACACGCAACATCGTTTCCAAGGAGATCGCCCAGCTGAAAAGGGGCAGTGACGAAGAGAAAAAACAGGCAGACAGTCTGATTCCGGAGATGCGCAAGACTTCTGAGAAGATCAAGGAACTGGACAGCAAACTCGGTGAAATTCAGACCCGACTGCAGGATCTGGTCCTCTCCATTCCCAACCTCTGCAGTGATGATGTGCCGGAAGGTCAGGATGACAGCGACAATCTGGAATTCAAGAAATGGGGCGATAAACCTGCTTTTTCTTTTGCGCCCAAAACCCATTGGGAAATTGGCGAGGCCCTGAACATCCTTGACTTTGAGCGAGCGGCCAAGCTCTCCGGTGCCCGCTTTGCCCTGCTCACCGGTTTTGCCTCCAAACTGGAGCGGGTCTTGACCAACTTCATGCTCGATCTGCACACAGAGAAACATGGCTACCAGGAGGTCCTGCCTCCCTTTCTGGTCAACAGTGCGTCCATGACCGCCACCGGCCAGTTGCCAAAATTCTCTGAGGAGCTCTTCCGCATCCAGGACTGGGATCTCTATCTGATCCCCACGGCCGAGGTACCGGTCACCAATATTTACCGTGATGAGACCCTGGATGAAAACGAACTGCCCATCAAGCTGACTGCCTACACCCCCTGCTTCCGCTCCGAGGCCGGCTCTTATGGTCGGGACACCAAGGGACTCATCAGGCAGCACCAGTTTAACAAGGTGGAAATGGTCAAATTCACCACCCCTGAAACCTCAGCCCAGGAACTGGAAGATCTCCTGGCTGATGCAGAAGAGGTCCTGCAGCTGCTGGGACTGCATTACCGGGTGGTCACCCTCTGCAGTGGAGATCTCGGTTTTTCTGCCACCAAGACCTATGACATCGAGGTCTGGCTGCCTGGCCAGAACGAATATCGCGAAATATCTTCCTGTTCCAACTTCCTCGACTTCCAGGCCAGACGCGGCGGTATCCGCTACCGCCCCAATGGCCAGAAGAAAAGCAAACTCGTCCACACCCTCAATGGCTCCGGGCTTGCTGTGGGCAGGACCCTGCTTGCCGTCCTGGAGAACTACCAGCAGGAAGATGGCAGCGTTACCATTCCCGAGGTTTTGGCGCCCTATTTCGAAAAACGATTTTAGAGTACCACTCTCGCCAATTGAATCGTTGCGGAACGTAAACGAAAGCGAATAGCCCCTCAAACTTGCTGCAGGTTCTCACTTCTTCAGAGGGCCTGTTCGCTCGTTTTCAGGAACCGGTATCATACACCCTTGTACCATTCCCGGCTCAAACGGCGGATCTGCGAGACTTCTGATATGGGCCAGCACATCAAGGATATCGGCATCAGACAAAATATGCTGCCATTGCGGCATAATATGAGAAAAGTTCATGGCCCTGCCGCCATACTTTATGACCCTGAACAATCGCATATCCGGTAGCTTGTTCATATAGTCGCCATTGGCGTGTACGCGGGGCCTGGGATCGAGTTGCTCATTTTTTGCTCGATCTCCATCACCTTTTCCTTCTGCTCCATGGCAGGCAACACAGTACTGGCTGTAGATCCTACTTCCTTTTTTTGCATCTGCTGCTGCCGCTGGTGTCGCGGAAGCGTACAGCAGCAAACAACAGGCAAGCACGGTGAATATCGACACTCTTGTTCGCACTATCAGTCTCCATTCATTAAATAGTTTCTGTCCAGCAATAGGCAAACAGCCATTAATTTGTCTTTTCAACATTTCTCCCTGGAGCGGGAAGCCCACAGGCAACTCCTGACTTCCCATTGCAACC
>DAOVAI010000240.1 GCA_030671085.1 Pseudomonadota bacterium
TTATTCGAAGCCCAGCCAGCCAAAAGAATGCCCAGAATACTCAGACCCGAAATTCCAATAACGTAGATCACACCACCTGCCGGATCAGCCACCTGTAAGTGATGATCAAAGGGCAGGATGGCCATCACCAGAAAGGTTGCGCTGGCCGGGAGAACCGGCGCCAGAAAGAAAACAAAGGTGTCGGCCCCTTCAGGCTTCAGGATCTCTTTGAAGATCAGCTTGAGTCCATCGGCAGAAGACTGGAGCAGACCATGGTAACCAACACGCATGGGGCCAAGTCTTGCCTGAAAATGGGCTGCCACCTTACGTTCCAGCCAGATAAGAAAAACGGGCAGAAGGGAGACCAAAAGCAGCAGGCAGGAGATAGTTATAAGGGTGTTGATATAAAAGGCGCTCTCTGGAAAAAGCGTACGCACCATATTTCCAATACCATTATGAACGGGATAGAGCGTTTCGGTTGATAGCGGAGTCATATTTTTTTCATTTCCTTTGTTCAGCTACCTGTCAAGATCAGGGACAACAAAATCAAGTGTTGCAAGGATGGTCACCACATCTGCAATTTTATGCCCCACCGCCAATTCATTTAAAATATTGAGATTGGAAAAACTTGGGGAGCGAAATTTTACCCGGTAAGGTTTGGCGCCTCCCTCGGCCACGATATACGTTCCAAGAAGTCCCCGGGCTGTCTCTACCTGGCTGTAATAGCTGCCTTTGGGTAATTTGTAGACGGCTTTCTGCTGGCTCCTGTATGGACCTTCCGGAAAACTCTCCACCGCCTGCTCAAGGATACGCACAGATTGGGCCATCTCTTCCATTTTAAGAGAATACCGGTCAAAACAGTCGCCGGTGGAAGCGATGGGCACATCAAAATCAAAACGGTCATAGATGGAGTACGGATCGTTTTTGCGTACATCGTAAGAGACCCCTGATGCCCGCAACACTGCCCCGCTACAGCCATAGGAAAGAGCAACTTCTTTGGAGAGGATGCCGATGTTTTTGGTACGTTCCTGAAAGATAATGTTTCCACTGAGCAGAGTATTGTATTCATCAAGGGCCTTGTGCATTACTTCAATCACATTTTTTACCCTTGGAATAAAGGTATCCGTGACATCAGCAAAGGAGCCCCCGGGGCGAAAGAAATTCATGGTCAATCTGGCACCGCAGAGTTCTTCAAAGATGTCTGTTATCAGTTCACGCTCCTTAAACCCGTAGAGGAAGGTGGTAACCGCCCCCAGATCCATGCCGGAAACACCCCACCAGAGGAGGTGCGACTGGATGCGCTGCAACTCACTGACCATGACCCTGATATATTCGCCACGCTCAGGAACCCCGATTTCCAGGGCCTGTTCCATGGCCAGGCAATACCCGAGATTGTTGATATGACTGGAGAGATAGTCGAGACGATCCGTGAGATGAATATTCTGGATGTAGGTCTGGCCTTCTGCTACTTTTTCAAGACCTCGATGAACGTAGCCAAGGTGAGGAACCACCTCCAGAACGCTTTCTCCGTCAAGTCGTAACACCAGCCGCAAAACTCCGTGCGTACTTGGATGCTGCGGCCCCATGTTCAAAAAATATTCCTCTGAAGACTTGCCACTGCTGCTTGTACGACTGAATCCTTCCGGGATAAAGTCATTATCAGGATTGGAATTGTTGACAGGTTGTAAATTCATGATATTTGTATTGTTGAACCTTCTGCTCTAATAGGGTCGTTTTACCACTCGTTCAGGATCCTCAAAATCCTTACAGAGAGGATGGCCGGGAAAGTCATTGTTCAAAAAAATACGGCGCATATCCGGGTGATTGCGAAATTGAATGCCAAACAGATCGTAGACCTCGCGCTCATGCCATTCAGCACCCCGAAAGATGGTTGAAATGGTTTCAATTTCCGCCCCTTCCTTTTCCACTCTACAACGCAGAAAAAGTTTATGGCCATCTCTTGCGGAAAGCAGGTGGACAAGAATATCGAAGTGATCTTTCCAGTCTATGGCGCTCAGTTGCAAGAATAGATCAAGTCCGAGTTCATCATCATCTTTTAGAAATTGAATAACCTCTGTGTAGATCTTTGGAGGAATATCAAGATCGAGAATATATTCAGAGCCTAGTTCCGCCACTGTCTCAGGGGTAGCATCCTCCTGACGAAAGACTATAACTTCAGGAAATTCAGCTTGAATGGTTTGAAGCAGTATCCTGTTGCTGATTCCAGTTGCAGCACCCTCCATACGTGGCACCGCTTCAAATTTTTCTTTTTTTAGGCGAAGGGGTTTTGTGGGCTTGAAATCAGGATTTTCAAGTTTGAACTGCTCTCTGGCCGCCTGTTGTTCATTATCTTTTTCTTTTTCCAGCAGTGCCCAATCATCCTTTGCCTTACTGTGGGTATCAACAAAAGGAGTGGTCAGCAGTTCCCCGATCTTCCAGGGGTTACGCCGCCCTTCTTTCTTGATCTTCTCCTGAAGCTCCATGATTCCATAGAGAAGGGCCTCGGGCCGTGGAGGACAGCCTGGTACATACACATCCACGGGGATGAGACGATCCCCGCCTTTGATCACTGAATAGGCATCATAATAAAATGGTCCTCCGGAAATAGCACAGGAGCCCATGGCAATGACATATTTGGGAGCAGGCATCTGCTCGTAGAGGGTCACCAGGTTATTACCCATTTTTTCTACAATGGTGCCGGCCAGGACAATCAGATCGGCCTGTCGCGGCGTGGCCCTTGCCACCTCGACACCGAACCTTGCCCAGTCATGCCTGGAAGACCCAGCAGCCATCATCTCCATGGCACAACAGGCAGTACCGTAAACCAGTGGCCAAAGTGAGTTGGCCCTTGCCCACGTCACCAGAAACTCGATGGAATCCACCAGCTTAATTCCGCCTGGATATTTGTC
>DAOVAI010000135.1 GCA_030671085.1 Pseudomonadota bacterium
TAACCTGGATGAGTTACAGAAACAGGCCCACACCGTTAAGGGGACCTCCTGGATGTATGGTTTCAAGGAACTGGGGGACAGCTGCCTCGAACTCGAACAGGCTGCCAGGGACTCAGACCGGGACCTGGCACAGCCGCTCGCCTTACAAATCAAAAACTATCTGGATACAGTAAAAATAGAATACAGTACTCCTGATACAGAAAATAGTGCCAAGCCATGATTTTTTCTTTTCCGTTTTCCATAACATATTGATAGAATAAGAAAACTTTATCACACCGTGACAAAAAGGAGGCCTGACCATGGGGCAGCAAACCCGTATTGTACTGATCGACGATGACCTTGACACCTGTGAACTGCTGAAAATGCAGCTTGAAGATACAGGGCGGATGGCCCTCACCTACACCACCCACAGTGAAGAGGCCCTGAGCGTAATCCGTCGGGAACTCCCGGATATTACCATTCTCGACATCAACATGCCGGGTATCCATGGCGTTGAAATTGCCTCCACCCTGGCCGCAGAGCCGACGACATCCGCCATCCCCATCCTCTATCTCTCCGGCATGGTCACACCTGGGGAAGTTGACGACTTGGCCAAGGGAGAAGGTGAACCGCCCTTGATCTCCAAGGGATCTCCCGTGGAAGAGCTCATCTCTGCCATCGACAAGCTTACTGCCGCCTGAGCCCTGCCCCTTGCCTGCAACACATAGCAAAACCGCTCGTTTTACTGCCATCGAGACCCTGTGCCGATTGCAGAAGAGTCGGAAGCCGGTAACTGGGCTCTTCAACAGCGTGGTCTCCCAGTATGGTCTCAGTGATGGTGACCGCCAGCTGGCGACCAACATCATCTACGGAGTACTGCGCCTGCGCCAATCTCTGGATCTCATCCTGCAAGAGCTCTGTACGCAGCCCATCACAAAACTCAAACCCTTTGTCCATCAGGCCCTGGCCGTTGGCCTGTATCAGATTTTCTTCCTGGATCGCATCCCCGAATCCGCTGCTGTCAACGAGTCGGTGAAGGCCCTGCAGACAGCGCGCCTGCCTAAAAAACTGCAGGGATTTGTTAATGGAGTCCTGCGCAACTCCATCCGCAGGCGTAATGAATTGCAAGCACTGCTTGAAAACCCCGCACAACCGACACTCAACCACCCGCAGTGGCTGACCAAACGCTGGGAAAAACGCTTCGGTCCAGAGGAAACAATCCGCATCTGCAGACAGAACAATGAACAACAGCCCCTCAGCCTGCAGGTCAACAGCTGTACAATCGAACGTGACGAACTGCTCAAAAAGCTCAGTGAGAGTGGGATCACGGCACGAAAAGGTAGATACAGTGAAGACGCACTGATCCTGGACAACTATCACGGAGGGGTGAGCAGATTACCTGGGTTTACAGAAGGGACTTTTCAGATCCAGGACCAGGGAGCCCAACTCCTTGCCAGGCTCCTTGGCCCCATCCAACCGCAAGGGGAATACCTTGACGGCTGTGCTGGAGTGGGTGGGAAGACCAGCGTCATGGTTCAGCTCTGTTATTCTCTCCAGGCCAGGGTGTCAGCTGTAGAGCCGGACAAGGAGCGGCAGGGAAAATTCGAAGACAATATGAAACGGTTGCATCCAGAGCTGAACATCACCCTCTTTCCCGGCAGCCTGCAGGATTTCAGTGCATCCTGCCGCACAACTTTTCACGGAATCCTCCTTGATGCACCCTGCTCCGGCACCGGCGTCATCGGCCGTCACCCAGACATCCGCTGGAACAGAAGAGCGGAAGATCTTGCCGGCTACCAACAGACCCAGCTCGATCTCCTGCAAACAGCAGCTCCACTCCTCTGCCCGCAAGGTATACTGGTCTATGCCACCTGCTCTCTGGAGGAAGAAGAAAACGAGCAGGTCATCAAACAGTTTCTCGCTGCCAACCAGGATTTTTCTCTGCAAGACTGCAGGAAGTATCTGCCGCCTGCTGCGCATGATCTCGTCAGAAACTGTTGTTTTGCCCCTCTGCCTGGTCCGGAGATCGACGGCTTTTTCGCAGCCAGATTGATGAAGACCGAAACCCGACCCTTACAATAAAATTAAAGTACTCCACCAAACAAGCAGATCAGACAAAGAAGATCCAGAACCATAATGGAGACAATGGAGAGGGGTATCATCTTCCGGCCTGGAATCAAAGAGGCTGTGGTGGTGATGGGCGGCCCCTCCCGACAAACAGAAAATTCCGATTGTCTCTCTGGTTGGGCATATTCCTGGCCGAAAAAATGGCCGACAGCATACAATATGAACGCAGGAAGAACAACAGTAACGTGTTGACCTTCTGCTTTACTCTCCGGTGTGAGTAACGTAATTAACCTGCCTGGCCGAGATTCTGTAACTTCACGAAAGAGAAGATGAAATACTGGCTGACAAGGTCTAGATCACCTCTTCTCCACATCTTCCAAGTCCGGACTCCGGTCTTTTGACAGATCTGTTTCCGCAAACTCTTGAGTACCAGCGGGAAGTTTTAGAAAATAGTGGTCAAGGACATCAACCTCGCAACTCCCATCCGCAATCTCAAAACTCAGAATGTGTCCTCCCCGGGTTCGGTCATCACTGATGAAATGGAGGTGACAGCCAAGCACATTAATGCCTTTGACATAGGCAGGGCATCTGAAACCGACGATCGTCCCGGAAACATTGTCCATCTCAAACTCGGGTTGATTCCTGGTAACTTCCTTCAGCGGCGGGTAGGGTTTCTGCTGCCCGGGAACTCTTCGCGTCTTCATCTGTTTAAACTCTCCTGTAATTTTAATCGCATAGAAGAGATTCTGATTAGGCGCAGAGGTGTTGAGCAGATTGTCAATGGCTTCATAGTCTGACCCGGGATTGAGAGGAATATGCGTATCCGCCTCAAACAGACAGACAGTAGCAAAAGGCGTTTTCATGGATAAATCCGGTTGATAGACCTTTCCGTCCGCTTTTATCTGATACACGTCTCCGTCAAGAATAATCATTTCTCCATCAAGACGATCAAACGTGCCGATGCCGAAATTTCCATGCTCCAGCAAATCACCACATGAGGTGTCACCGTCGTAGACTCCAGCCAGCAAGGCAACTATGGTTGACGTCTGAAAAACAGTCTCCCCTGGCGGTGGTGCACAACTTGCAAGCAGCAGACACAATCCAATACCAAGAGAGAAAATTCGTTTCATCACCCTACTCCTTCTCTAATTTTTCAGACGGATAGATAAAACTTGAAGTTCCCTGCTGACAGACAAATTTTCAATGAAGAACAATACATGCTATGGTACAGATAGGGGTGGCAGGACTTTCTTTTATCACTACTCTACAGGGACCTATGGCTGAGATACGAAGTACTATGGATATGGTTATGGAACGGGCTGCACGGATGGCATCACGGGCAGAAGATGTCCCGGCTGATCAGGAGACTGAACAGCGCGGCATGCGGCTGGTTGCTGAATTTCTTGATGGCAAGATATCGGGGCTTGCAGAGCTTGTGCAGCAGGAAGCTCCGTCTGACCAGATGGCAGTACGCAGAGGGATGGCCAAGGCATTGATACGAAATATCGTTCTCCCCCGTGATGAACTCCTCATGGAAAGAAACCTCGCAGCCATCTCCGGACTCCAGGCCCTTGCAGGCCCGTCAGGCGAAATGGATGCGACCTGTGGTGAACTCAAGCAGATCCTGGATCAATATTCCCAGCACAAAGATCAGGTCAAACAGCAACTCGAAGATGCCATGCGGGCCCAGCTCGCTCAAAAGCTCCAGGAACAGACGGGCGAGGCAATGAACCAGTCTGCCATAGACCCAACTATGCATCCCCAGTTTCGGGAAGAATGGGCACGGGCCAAGAGTGATCTCAACGAGCAATACACCCAGGCCCTTGATCAGCGCAAAGAACTCCTCCAGCAACGGTTTTCCTGATGCCTCTCTCCCGGCGTATAAAAAAAATACAGGCAAAGCTCCGCAGAAAGAAAATCGATGCCCTGCTCGTTACCCAGCCCCATAACAGGCGATACCTGAGCGGCTATACCCCAGCAGACCATGACATTGGCGAAAGTTCCGGCGTCCTGCTCATCCCGGCACACAGATCTCCCCTGTTGCTCACTGATTTTCGGTTCAAGATCCAGGCCGAAAATGAGGTAGAAGGGATTGAGGTCATGCTCTACCCCAAGGGTCTGCTCGCTCTCCTCAAGGAACTGCTGCCCGATCTTGGTATCTCCTCTCTCGCCTTTGAAAGCCATTACACCCTGCATGCGGTGGCCGAAAAGATGCGAGTCATGGCCGGAAAAATCGGGATCACCCTCCTGCCTGTGGAGGGAATGGTAGAGGCAATGCGCCTGATAAAGGACGAGGAAGAGATAGCAAAGCTGCGCAGCTCTGTTCTCCTCAACGAACTCGTCTTTCAACAGGTCTTCAAAACAATGAACCCCGGGCAGACAGAGATCGACATTGCACTTTCTCTGGAATCCACCATGCGCAGGCTGGGGGCTGAATCTCCAAGTTTTGAGTCCATTGTGGCCACAGGCAGGCGCAGTGCCCTGCCCCATGCCGTACCCGGTCTGGTTGCTGTTGAAAAGAACCAACCGCTGATGATCGACATGGGACTGATCCTTGACGGCTACTGCTCTGACATGACACGGACCTTTGTTCCCGGTAAACGAGATGCCAAATATCTTGAGATCCACCGCCTGGTACGCAGGGCCCAGCTGGCCGCCATCAATAAAATCCGTGCCGGAGTCAGTGGTGCCGCAGTGGACAAGGTTGCCCGCAACGTCATTGCCGGAGCCGGTTACGGTGACTATTTCGGCCATGCCCTGGGACACGGGGTAGGGCTTGCCGTGCACGAAGAGCCACGACTCTCTTCACGCAACCGTAAACACTTACGGGCCGGGATGATAGTCACTGTCGAACCTGGCATCTACCTCCCTGACTGGGGTGGAGTACGCCTGGAAAATATAGTTGTTGTCCGCGAGGAAGGATGTGAAATCCTCAATCAAGATACGACCTGGCTTGATATCTAAATCTTGACAGTCTCGTATTTATACCCCTCAAGGGGGTACTAAAAAGAGTGCCCTGTAGGGTGAAAACTAAAAATAACCGATGGCTAAGTAAAAAACTTCATATGCGAGGTGCGTAAATTTTCTATCATTACGGCGTACTAAAGTACGTCGTAATGATAGAAAATTTGTACCCCAAGGGCACTTCCTGCGGAGCGCACAACGAAGCAGATGAAGAATTTTCACCCAAAAAACCGGGCATAAATACAACGCCATCAACCTTTACTTCCCATTTCATTATGAGCAAGCGAAAATACTTTGTTCTTGATACCAATGTTCTGCTGCACAACGCCGAATCCCTGACCTCCTTTGCCGACAACTACGTCATTCTGCCAATGACCGTTATCGAAGAACTGGACAGCTTCAAACGGCACAATGATGAGCTGGGGCGCAACGCCCGCCACGCCATCCGAGAGCTGGATCAGCTCCGTGCCTCAGGAACCCTGAAGGATGGGGTGGCCATGGAAAACGGCGGCATTCTGAAGATTACAGTGGAACGAAAGGATATGCCCGGTGCCCTCCTTGACATGAATGTCCCGGATAATCGTATCCTGGCAGTGGCAAACAGCCTGCACAAGGAAGGCGAGACCGTGATCTTTGTCTCCAAGGATATCAACGCCCGACTCAAGGCCGATGCCCTGGGCATTGATGTCATGGATTTTGAAAAACAGAAGTGCAACTTTGATGAACTCTATACCGGCTGGCGACAGGCCTCAGTTCCCTCGGATGTGGTTGACCGCTTTCACCAGGAAGAGACCCTGGAGGCTGAAGGCTTTGAGTTTCACCACAACGAATTTGTCCTGCTCCAGGACGAGACCAATCCCAAACACTCGGGTATTGGACGAGCCACAGGTCCGAGTAGCCTGACCCATCTCAACTCCCAATATGAACATGCCTGGAACATCCATTCCAGGTCCAAAGAACAGCGGATGGCCCTGGAGCTCCTCCTCGATCCCGAGATCAACCTGGTCACCCTTATCGGTCAGGCAGGAACCGGTAAGACCCTGCTGGCTCTTGCCGCCGGACTTGAGTGCGTACTCCACCGGGAGAGTTATGAAAAACTCCTGGTCTCCCGTCCGGTTATCCCCATGGGCAAGGATATAGGCTATCTGCCGGGCACCAAAGATGAAAAGATTACCCTCTGGATGCAGCCCATATTTGACAACCTGAACTTTCTCATGCGTCACAATGGGAGGAACGAAGACGAGGGGAGCGTCCAGCAGAAGGTCAACAAACTGATCAGGAACCAGCAGGTGGAACTCGAGGCCCTCACCTATATTCGCGGACGCTCGATTCCACGCCAATATGTCATCATTGACGAGGCCCAGAACCTGACCCCCCATGAAGTCAAAACCATTATCTCCAGGGCTGGCGAAAATACCAAGATGGTCTTTACTGGCGACCCGACGCAAATCGACAACCCCTATCTGGACTCATCCTCCAATGGACTCTCCTATACGGTTGAAAGATTGAAAGGACATGGTATATATGGTCATGTGACCCTGAGCAAGAGTGAAAGAAGCCCTTTGTCTGCCATTGCCGCAGATTTTTTATAAAATAGGTTCATAGGCCGGAAACTGAAGACGAAAGGTGAACAACACTGTTTGTTCCTTTTGCCTTCAGCACCCCAGGGACACTTGCACCCGTAGTTTGGGTGATTCCTGCGGACCACCTTCAGCCTTCAGCCTAATCACCTAATAAACGATCCCATGCGCCAATTTGTTGTTGATGATCTGTCCCCCATGGAACGGGACAATATAGACTCCTACCTGAAACGTAACCTCAAAGCAGGCCCCATGATCGGCCTCTACTGGATCGTCCTGCCGTCTGAGCTCCTCACCG
>DAOVAI010000194.1 GCA_030671085.1 Pseudomonadota bacterium
TTCCAGATCGAGCCTATAAGAAGGGGCTTCATTGAACTTCTCCTGCAACGCCTCCTGCAGCCTGCTTTTGGCATCTGCCATCAGCAGCTCTTCCTTCTTGGCATCAATGGCCGGGATGAAAAAATGACCAATAATCTCTTCCACGGTAACATAGTCACTGTCTTCAAAGATTGCTCCGATCAGCGCTTCATAGGCACAGGAGAGGATAGAAGACTTCTTCCGACCATTGGAGGCATCTTCACCTTTCCCAAGACAGAGATAGTCTCCCATATGAATTTCCCGGGCCATAAATGCCAGATGGGTTTCATTGACCAGAGAGGAACGCAGCCTGGTCAATTCGCCTTCCCGCATCTCCGGAAAACGTCGGCACAGGGTATGGCCGATGACCAGATCAAGGACTGCATCGCCAAGGAATTCCAGAATTTCATTATTTTTATCGATCCGGGCCTGTTCAAAAGCATAGGAAGAGTGAATCAGGGCTTTTTGCAACAGGCGCAGATCGGTAAAACGATAAGCAAGGCGTTGTTCCAAAACCGCCAGATTATCCTTGTTTCGTTGTACCAGTGAATCGAGATCCATCACCATTTTCCTCTTGTTAAAAAAACAAACTATGGTATAAAGTTGGCTCGTGCCGATGAGGCACCTCCGGCGGCGTAGCCAAGCGGCTAAGGCACTGGTCTGCAAAACCATGATTCAGCGGTTCAAATCCGCTCGCCGCCTCCAGCACTTCCAAGGCGATATCCCGGCAAACGGGGTATCGCCTTTTTTTATGGTGCCATAAAAAAAAGGGGCAGGCATAGCCCTCCCCCTTCAAAGAAACTCTTATAGCACAAAAGGTGCTTTTCAGCACCTTTTTCCTATCCCTCCCAATCAAGGACGTTGTAACTGTTCAGCAATGCTCCAGGCAGGCAAGCGCAGACTCCGGGCACAGCCTCTGGATGGGGGCTGATAAACAGTTACGAAATTTTCCCCACCGGGACTCCCCAGATCTCTTCAGCATACTGACGAATAGTTCGGTCTGTGGAGAATTTTCCCATCCTCGCCACGTTGAGAATGGCCATCCGCGTCCACTTCTCCTGATCGCCAAAGGCTGCATTCACTCGCTCCTGGCATTCCAGGTAGGATTCAAAATCACGAAGCAGGAGATAGGGGTCATGGGGGCTCATCAGACTCTCCACCAGAGGCTTGAACTGTTCCCGCTCACCATGGCTGAACGCACCCTCGCGCAGGCTTGCCATCACCTCTTCCACCACCGGATTTTCATCGCAGATCAGCTGGGGTGAACGGCTGATGTTCAAGCGTTCATACTCTGCCTCTTCTGCAGTCATGCCGAAGATAAAAATATTTTCCGCCCCGACCTCTTCCGAGATCTCTATGTTGGCCCCGTCCAGAGTACCTATGGTGAGGGCTCCGTTCAGGGAAAATTTCATGTTCCCGGTTCCCGATGCCTCGGTACCGGCTGTGGAGATCTGTTCGGAGAGATCTGCCGCCGGCATGATCACCTCGGCCTGGGAGACATTATAGTTGGGCATGAAAACCACCCGCAACCGTTCCCCAACCCGGGGGTCATTGTTGATCACATCGGCAACAGAGGTAAGCAACTTGATGATGAGCTTGGCCCTCCAGTACGAAGGGGCAGCCTTGCCGGCAAAGATCACCGTCCGTGGTGCCAGATTTCGTTGCGGATGGTGAATAATCTGATGATAGAGACTGATGACGTGCAGACAGTTGAGCAGTTGTCTCTTGTATTCATGGATTCGTTTTACCTGAACATCAAACATGGAGGATGGATTCACCTCCACCCCGCAAATCCTGCCGATGAGACCTGCAAGCCGCTTCTTATTTTCCAGCTTGACTTCCTTCCACCTCTTGCAGAATTTCTTGTCATCCACCAGGGATTCCAGGCCACGCAGCTGATCCAGATCCGTTACCCAGGCTTTACCGATGTGACTGCTGATCAGATCAGACAGCCCCGGATTGGCAAGGAGTAGCCAGCGCCGAGGGGTAATACCGTTAGTCTTGGAGTTAAACTTACCGGGGTAAAACTCATGGTACGAAGGAAAAATATTTTCCTTCAGCAGTTTGGTGTGCAGCTCTGCCACACCATTGACTGAATGACTGCCGATGATGGCCAGGTGGGCCATACGGATCTGTTTCTCCCCTCCCTCTTCAATGATGGACATGGACTGCAACCGATGCACATCGCCCGGATACTGCTGCTTGACCAGATCAAGAAAACGCTGGTTGATCTCGTAGATAATCTGCAGATGACGGGGCAGGACCCGGCCCATCATCTCCACGCTCCACTTCTCCAGGGCCTCGGGCATCAGGGTGTGGTTGGTGTAGGCAAAGGTATGAACGCAGATATCCCAGGCCTTCTCCCAGTTCAACCCTTCTTCGTCCAGGAGCAGACGCATAAGCTCGGGGATGGCAATGGCTGGATGGGTATCATTGAGCTGGACCGCAATCCGCTCGCTGAATTTTCCAAAATCCTTATACTTCTTCTTATAACGACGCATGATATCCTGAAAGGTGGCCGCCACAAAAAAGTACTGCTGTTTCAGGCGCAGCTCCTGGCCTGCCAGGATATGATCCGCCGGATAGAGGACCTTGGAGATGGTCTCGGAGCTGACCTTGGACTGTACGGCACCTATATAATCACCTCGACCGAAGTAGCTGAGATCAAGCTCACGGGAAGCACGGGCCGTCCACAGGCGCATGTTGATCACATGGTCATTTTCATATCCCGGAACCAGGATATCACAGGGTATGGCCATGACATCTTCGGTATCCACCCACTGCACCCGGTAATGGTCGTCCGCGTCCTGGTAGGTGGAGAGACGTCCATAAAAATGAACGGGAAAGACCGGCAGCTTCCGGTCAAACTCCCAGGGCGTCCCGTAACGCAGCCAGTTATCCGGGCTCTCCACCTGATAACCGTCGATCAACTGCTGGTAAAACAGGCCGTACTCATAGCGAATCCCGTAGCCATAGGCGGGAATCTTGAGGGTGGCAATGGAATCCATAAAACAGGCGGCAAGACGGCCAAGCCCACCATTACCAAGGGCGGCATCCTCTTCCTCTTCTGCCAGAATAGTCAAATCATATCCCAGCCCTTCCACTGCCTCCTTGATCTGCTCATGAATCCCCAGGTTAATAATAGCATTGCTCAGTGATCGGCCGATCAGAAACTCCAGGGAAAGATAATAAACCCGCTTCTTTTCTTTTTCATAATAGGCCTTCTGCGTATCGATCCACTTCTTGGTCATGATATCACGAAGGGTATAGGCCAAGGCCTTGTAGATATCACTCTTCCCGGCCCGCTCCGGATCACGTCCCTGAAAACTCATCACATGGTGAAGGATACTTTTTTTCAACGATTCCACCGTGGTCGAACATATGTCTGACGCAAGGAGTTCACATGCAGCCTTGCTCTGTTTATCACTTTTGGGAGGGAACATTGCACTCACCTGTATGTAGAATTTAGACGCATATACTTTAGAACTCAGGACCCGCCTTTCCCAAGGAACAATGCATTACTATGACAAGGAAAATACCTGCCATCCAGGGTCTTGTCCAGTTCCACTGTGTGACGATTCACTCTGCCTGCAATCTTTGTAACAACGATCAACAGGAAACAGTTTTCTCAGGACTGCAAACCTAATAGAAGGTTATCAAATACTCTGAAAAAAAGAAAAAAAATAATCCCATCCCCATCCATTCCCGGCTTGCCCCCTTTTCCTGCCTGCCCAGAATCGATTTGACAGGGACCCATTCCTGGCTATACTTTCTGTTAACGATCATTTCCTGAAAGAGAAAATTTTTCGTGGATTATTGATGATTCTCCACTTTGCCACGTTTTCATGCTACAATGTGACGTCTCTCGGGTTTTGCCACAGATACTTCTGCCCGTGGATAAATTGTTTGAACGACCAGAATCAACAAACCACCTTGGTTTAGAATAAAAAAAGGAT
>DAOVAI010000072.1 GCA_030671085.1 Pseudomonadota bacterium
CCCAGGGCTGGAGACCTCATGGGGGAATGGGCCGCAATCCTGGGCGGCGGCATGAAACTCTCCTCCCTGGCCGGGATCGTTCACCCCTATCCCACCCTTGCTGAAATCAACAAACGGGTGGCGGGTTCTTATATCTCGCCCAAGATCTTTTCACCCACTGTGAAAAAGGGATTGAAGCTCTTTTTTCAGCTCAAAGGCGCCAGCTGCACTCCCAGCTCTGAAATCAGTTGAAGAGGAACAAGGACAAGACAGAGTTCAAAGAGCAAAATAAACGGGAATAGAGTATAGTTCCGGGGTAAACAAAAGATATTCGGCAAGCGGATCAACCGTTGTGCTGCAACTGTTCCATCGGAAAGACTCTGTGGGTGATATTCCTTATAAAAATAACTTTGACCTCCTTCGTCTTGTCCTGGCCTTCACCGTCTGCCTGGCCCATATTGGTGATGTCAGCGGGGTCCATGTCTTTCTCCCCCTGGGTCGATTTTTTTATTCAGGGGTGGCAGTTGACTGTTTTTTCGTGGTCAGCGGATTTCTTATCTTCAGGAGTTATGAGCGTTCTTCCAGCCTCTTCTCCTATCTGAACAAACGGGTTCGACGCATCTATCCTGCCTACCTGACAGTGGTGGTGCTGTGCGCCTTTGCCCTGCCGCTCCTTGCCACTGCAGATCTCTATTTCTCCCGGGAATGGTTCCGCTATCTCTTTGCCAACCTCTTTTTTCTCAACTTTCTGCAACCGGATCTTCCAGGAGTCTTTTCAAGACAGGTCATGCAGACCATCAATGCCCCGCTCTGGACCATCAAAGTCGAGGTCATGTTTTACCTTTCGATTCCTCTCATCTTTCTTCTCTTCAGGTATGGGAAAAAATGGCTAGTCCTCTGCCTGCTCTATGCGGCGTCAATCGGATACTCCGCTCTCCTTCTCCACCTCTTTCACACAAACGGATTGGACATCTATCTCAAGCTGGAAAAGCAGCTTCCCGGTCAACTGGCCTTTTTCCTTGGCGGTGGGGGCATCTATTTCTATTTTTCCCTTTTCAAAAGACATTGGTGGAAATTCCTCTTCCCCAGCCTGCTTTTTCTGGCCTTCCAAGGAGAGAGTTTTTTTCCTGCCCTGTACCCCATCACCCTGGCCATTACCGTCATCTCCTTTGCCCTCTGCCTGCCCTATTTGGGCAACTGGGGAAAATACGGAGACCTCTCCTACGGCGTCTATATCTTTCACTTTCCACTCGTTCAGCTCTTCACCTGGTCTGGCTACCTGCACGCAACCCCATGGAAGACATTCAGCTTTCTCATCCTTTCCATACTCCTCACAGCAGCCTGCTCCTATCATCTCATTGAGCGCCCATTCCTCAAGAAGAGTTCACACTACCGTCAGGTAGCCGAACAGGACGGTTCTGGCCCATGACAAATCTCAACCCGCCCCAGGAAATCCTTAACCGCTACTGTCCCTCCCCTTCCACTGTGCAGGTGACGGTTCTGGGTCAGGGAAACATCAATGACACCTTCCTGGTCTGCACAGAAACAGAATCCATTGTCCTGCAGCGCATTAATGACCAGGTTTTTCCATCTCCGCAGATCCTGATTGACAACCTGCAGCACCTGACCCATCATCTGGCATCTCAAGCTGACAGATGCAAGCAGCGCTGGGAAGAAGCTACGCTCGTCCCGGCCCTGGACGGCTCCCCCTCTATACTCGACAGCAGTGGGTCGATGTGGCGGGCACTCTCCCATATCAAAGACAGTGTCACTGTTTCCCATGTAGAGACGCCCCTTCAGGCAGAACAGACCGGCTGGGCCCTTGGTCATTTTCACAAACGACTCCTGGGCCTGGATGTGAAACAGATGCAAGCCCCGCTGCCCGGGTTTCACCAGCTCGCTGGCTATCTCCACAAATATGATCAACTGGCCACGGACAGCCAGAGCACCCCTCCTGCTGATATTCGATTTTGTCTGGAAACCATCAGAAAAGAAAGGGAAAATGCACTCTCCCTGGAAAAGAGGTTTGCCAGGGGAGAGATCCGACAGAGAATCATCCATGGAGACCCAAAGGTCGCCAATGTCCTTTTTGACCGAAAAACTGGCCTGGCAGTCAGTCTCATCGACCTGGACACTGTGGGACCCGGCCTGCTGCAGCACGATCTTGGTGACTGTCTGCGTTCCGTCTGCAACACGGCCGGCGAAGAAAGTGATCCAGCGCGGGCAACATTTGATCTCGATCTGTGCAGGATTACCTTGCAAGGCTATTTTCAGGAGGCAGACAGGCTGCTCACTCCCATTGACAGAAGATTGATCTATGACGGAGTGAAGGGTATCACCTTTGAACTGGGGTTGCGTTTTTTCATCGACTACCTGGAGGGCGGGATCTACTTCAAGTGCAACCATCCAGCAGAGACTCTGCAAAAGGGTTTGGTGCAGTTTTCCCTTCTCCAGGAGATAATCAAGCAGGAAAAAACTATCCGCAACCTGGCATCAGGAGAAAGTTGAAGGGGTTGGCTTTTATTCAGCAGACCAGGAACTAAACGGATAGACACAGAGGCTGGAATTATAGTAACGCGGATCCCCGGTCACTTCCTCTCCCAGCCAGGATGGTTTTTCAAACTCCTGTTCCGGTGAGGAAAGTTCTATCTCGGCAACAACAAGACCTCTGTTGTCTCCATGAAACTCATCCACCTCCCAGGCCATGCCGGCATAGTGGACCAGGTAGCGGATCTTTTCGATCAGCGGCTGTTCGCAGAGCTTGTCAAGGAGTTCCTGCCCCTCTTCCACCGGGATTTCATACTCGTACTCCAGCCGCGAAGGTCCATTACTGCCGCCTTTCACCGTGAGAAAGGCCTTATCTTCCACCCTGCGTACCCGCACCGTACGCTCCTTTTCCCTGCTCAGATAGCCCTGGCAATACAATTTTCCCTGTGCACCCTGCATCCAGGATTTGTCTTTTACCAGGAATTTCCTTTCAATCTCCACTGCCATGGGCTTCTCCTGCTCTTTTTTGGGGAGGCAGAACATTTTCTGCAAAACGGTTTTGATAGTTCCCCGGAGGGGTATAGTGACAGACACAGACATCACGATAACGACCGGAACAATCAGACCGGCAGCCGCAGCCAACCTGACTGGTCTCTTTCCATACAAGCTGGGTAAAATGTCCGATTCCAGGAGAAAAACCAGGGTGTTCATACGCATAGCCGGACTCCTCTCTGTACCAGCGTTCCACCACATTTCCCGGTGTCTGCACATAGCTTGCCCAGGCAATGTTTTCTCCGTACCCGGATGTGGAATGGGTCGTGGGACACGTTGCCGCATAGTCTCCAGCACTTTCTGCAAGTGCTTTGGACCACTGCAGAGGCGTACTCTCATGCAGGCTGCGGTAGCTGTTGTGACTGGACAGCCATTCTTCCCTTGCGGAGGCAGCAACAAGGTCGGGGGCTGGCAAGAGCAACTGAGGAAAGAGAAAAAGACAGAAGACTACGTACTTACCCATTCTCCCTCCCTTATTCAAACTAGAGCCCCATCTGCAGAAACCAATCAACACACCCCTTCCACGATCACTTTATCCTACTCCTGTCTGATGGTCAAAACTTCTTCAGCCATTCACTTTTTTCAGCCAAAGCAGAAAGTGGGATGCTTCCTCTTGAAAAAAGATTTATACTCAGCCAAGATAAAAATCGCAGCAGATCCAGGTGACACCAATATGACGAAAAGACAAACAGAAAAAAATGGAAAAGGGCTCTCCATTCAGCAGGCTTCAGCACCCTGCGAGCTGGGCTGGGTCATTGCGGCAACAACGGATGCAGGGCTCTGTTTTCTGGCCTTTGGGGATGGTCCCGATGATCTTCTTGACAGCCTGGAAGAGCGATTTCCAGAGGCCAGGATCTCTCCAGCAAATGCGACATTCTCCGCCAACATGGCAAAGATCGTAGATTTTGTTGACGGTCGGTCGGCCCATTGCGGGATGTCCCTGGATATCCAGGGAACCCCCTTTCAGCAGCAGGTGTGGACCGGACTGACAGAGATCCCCTCCGGTACCACCCTCACGTACAGCGAGCTGGCAGAACGTATAGGCCGCCCCAAGAGTTTCCGTGCAGTGGCAAATGCGTGCGGGGCCAATCCCGTGGCAGTTGTCATTCCCTGTCACAGGGTAATCCGTAGCGACGGCTCTCTTGGCGGGTATCGCGGGGGGATCAAGAGGAAAAAAATACTACTGGAACGTGAAAAAAACAAATGAACAATAAAAAATCCCCCTTTACCCTCCATTGCGACTCCTCAGACTGTGCAGCACGCAGAGGAGAGGTACAGACGCTGCACGGCACCGTCCAGACCCCGGTCTTCATGCCGGTGGGTACCCAGGCCACGGTCAAGTCCGTGACTCCGGAAAATCTCAAAGAGATGGGTGCCCAGATCATCCTCGGCAATACCTACCATCTCTTTATCCGCCCCGGTCACGAGCTGATCCGCAGCTTCGGAGGGTTGCACGGTTTCATGAACTGGGACAGACCCATCCTCACCGATTCCGGCGGCTTCCAGATCTTCAGCCTGAAGGAACTGGCAAAAATCACAGAAGAGGGTGCAAACTTCCGCTCCCACCTTGATGGTTCAAAACTCTTTCTCAGCCCGGAAGATGCGGTGCAGGTGCAGGAGGCCTTGAGATCAGACATCATGATGTGCCTCGATACCTGCATCCCTTTTCCGGCCACACGGGAAGAGACAGTTCAATCCACAGACCTTACCAGCCGCTGGGCCAAGCGCTGCCGCCAGGCCCAGAGCGATACCGGCCAGTTGCTCTTTGGTATTGTCCAGGGCGGCATGTTCCCGGAACTGAGGCAGGCGCACGCCGAGGCCCTCATCGATATAGGATTTGACGGCTATGCCATCGGCGGTCTTAGTGTGGGGGAAGACAAATCCATGATGCAGGAGATGACCGATGCCACCATCCCCCATCTGCCGAAAGACTATTCCCGATATCTCATGGGAGTGGGCACCCCGGAAGATCTGGTGGAAGGGGTTTATCGAGGGGTGGATATGTTCGACTGCGTCATGCCCACCCGCAACGCCCGCAACGGCACCCTGTTCACCTCCACCGGCAAGGTGGTGATCAAAAATGCCAGGTATCGCGATGACAAAGAGCCGCTTGATCCCAACTGCAACTGTTACACCTGCCGCAACTACTCACGGGCCTACCTCCGCCACCTGTTCCAGTGCCGGGAGATCCTCAGCTACCACCTCAACACCATCCACAACCTCCATTACTACCTCACTCTCATGGCCGGAATGCGTGAGGCCATCGAAAAAGACCGCTTTTCCGCCTTTCGTAACGATTTTTATGGCAGGCTCGAATCAGAGTGATTACAAATAACGTTTTAAAGAGTACAATTACAACAATAACACATTCAAATTCTGTTTTTTCTTGGAGGAAACATCATGACAGGAGTTGCATACGCAGCAGCACCCGCAGCAGGCGGAGGCGCAGGAGGCTTTGCCTCTTTTATCCCCCTTATTCTCATTTTTGCTGTCTTTTACTTCATGCTCATCAGGCCTCAGCAAAAGCAGGCCAAACTGCAGCAGCAGTTCCTGGCTGACCTGAAAACCGGCAACAAGGTTGTAACCAAGGGTGGACTTCACGGAACCATCACCGGACTCACCGAGAGTGTCGTGACCCTTGAAATCGCCGATAACGTCCGCGTCAAGATCTCCCGTTCATCCATTGGCAGCCCACTCACCAAGGAAGGCTTACCTGCTCCTGCCAAAAAGGCAGGAGGCGCTTGAGGAATAGGCGGTTGCTGATCTTCTACAGGCTGTAGAATTCGATTAACAGGCAGGATTTCCTTTGGGAATCCTGCCTTTTTTTGTGCCTGGAGATTCTCATGAATACATGTCGGTCCAGAACCATGCTGAAAATACCATTTTATCAAATTGATGCCTTCAGCAATGAGGTTTTCTCCGGAAATCCAGCCGGGGTCTGCCTGCTGGATGAATGGCTGCAGGACGAAACTCTGCAGTCCATAGCCACTGAAAACAATCTCCCTGAGACTGCATTCCTTGTCAAACAGGCAACTCACTATGATCTGCGTTGGTTCACCCCAGAGGTGGAAATGGACCTGTGCGGTCATGCAACACTTGCCAGTGCCCATGTTATCTTTGAATTTGTCGATTCAAATGCAGAACAGATAGAATTCATGAGCAAGAGTGGAGCCTTGTCTGTTGAACGACGTGATGATCTCCTCTTCCTCGACTTCCCATCACGCAAACCAACAGCGTGTGCCTGCCCCGAAGGAATCAATACCATACTTGGTGCAGCTCCCTCCGAGACCCTTGTTTCACGGGACTTGATGTTCGTATTTGATGATGAAGACCTTATCAGAACAATGAATCCTGACCTCACTGCTCTCTCCCAACTGAACAACTTTGCAGTGATTGTCACGGCCCCTGGCAAGCAATGCGATTTTGTATCACGCTTCTTTGCCCCTGGTGCCGGTATTCCAGAAGATCCTGTGACTGGATCAGCCCATTGCACACTTGTTCCGTACTGGGCAGAGCGCCTGGCTAAAAAAGAGCTGCATGCCATGCAACTGAGCAGACGTGGTGGAGAACTCTTTTGTACAGACAGGGATGACAGGGTCTCAATCGGAGGCCGAGCCGTCACCTATCTCTCTGGAACAATCGTGCTGTAATTTCCCTCTACGGCAGCAAGCTCCTTTTCCACCCTGATGAACCTGTCCCCCAAGACAGCAGTAACACAATGGCATCTATTTGCTTACCCAACAGGAGGTAGAAAGATTGCCGCTTCCATACCTCACTGCTTCAAACAGAAACTTTTTGACTTACCAATAAAAACAAGAGACAATAAAGTTGAAAAAGAGGGGAGACCATACGTGGTCGCAGAAATATCCTTTCCCCCTATTTTCTAACGTAAAAACGGATAGTTTTCTTTTTCCATGGCAAACAGTCTCCATCGCACTCAGCAGCCCCTTCTCACAGGCGAGCAAAGAACAAAAAGGAGAGCATAATCAAGATATGGAACTAAAAACTGTACAGCTGAAACCCAAATTGATCGGTGATTTACTGGACATCATCCATAACGCGATCATTGTTATTAACTCGAAAAATAAGATTATTTTTGCAAACAGCCGTACTGCGAAGATGTTCAACACATCGGTTGCCGAGTTACAAAACAACGATATCTACAAGCTGTTTATGCCCGATGATACAGAAATCATGGTTACCAATATCCTGCATATTACCCGGAATGAGCGTGAATTTGAGGGCGAAGCAATGTTGAGACGCCTGGACGGAACCACCTTCATGGGACTCATTTCCGGGACCTCATTTCAGTGGGATAATCGTCAGGAGGGTATAGCCTTTTCCATCCATGACCTCACTGACATGAAAGCCATTGAGCGTTCTCTCATGCGTTCGGAGCGAATTGCCTTTCTCGGCCATCTTATTGATGACATGAGCCATCAGATTCGCAATCCGGTCATGGTCATTGGAGGATTTGCCAAACGGCTCAAGGCCAAGGGGACTTCGGAAAAGAAAATCAATGCCATAATGAATGAAGTAGGCCATCTTGAGGCATTACTTGATACTCTGAATAACTTTATCCGCCTGCGCTGCCCTGTGCCTCAACGTGTTTCAATGGGTGAACTCATTGATATGGCAGAAACCACCCTGCGCACTAAGGTGGAGGCCTGCGGCTGCAACTGGATCAGTGAGTATGAAGAAGATATAAGCGATAAAGATCTCCTGGTTGACAAGGAACTTATGATAGAGGCCCTGGAAGCTGCTCTAGACAATGCCTGCGAGTCCTACAGCAATGATTCCGGAGAAAAAAATGTTCTTTTTCAGGTCCAGCACTCCAGTGATCCTGCCTTTCCCTATGTGATGGCTGTTGTTGATCATGGAATAGGAATTCCCAGTGAAATTTTTCCGCATATTTTTGGCCACTTCTATTCAAATAAAACCAAGCACATAGGGATGGGACTGACCCTTGCCCAAAGAATTGTTGAAGAACAACGGGGTAGCGTAACTGTCAGCTCTGAGCAAGGTAAGGGTACCACTATCAGATTTCACCTGGTGAAGGAGAGACGACGCCCCATTCGTACCACTAAGCTTACATAGGCCACCTTGTAAATCCAAGGATGCTCTTTTCCCCATCAGGCAGAGATCATGGAACCAAGGTGTGCAAACGGGCAAAACGATCGTTTCCGGATGCACACCGACTAAAGGGTGCCTAAAATCTCAAGTGGAAAGACCAAGAGGGAGACGCGGCATATCCAACGTTTCTCCTTGTGTGCGACCAAAAGCGTTTCTGTTCATGCCTTGGTCTGCATTGAACGATACCCATACGGCACAGGGTGGAGCGATGTTCATATTGTATAACTTGTCTCTCAACCGGTCTCTTTTGGGCAACAAAATGTCTCCCTCTGTTGCCGTGTCTTTTTCCCCTCCATCCTTTTCCCTGTTTTTTTCCATATCCCTGGTGATGACGCTCCCTGAAAACAGCCACCTTAACCAATCCCATGGCCGCAGAATTACCCCAACCCGGGCCATACGAATCGCTTAACTCATTAAAAGAGAACCTGTGCATTCGATTTCGACCACTCTGCCATCCCACATATTCCTCTGTCTGATACGGTCCGAGTATGTACATACGTTCGTCGGCTTTCAGATGTGACCTGCGTCCGGAAATGATGTTTCTGCCATCAACACCAATGACGATCCCGACTCGTTCATTGGTCTGGTTACTGATTCGAATACGATATTGTTCACCATTGCGAGCAATAACATAGTGTCGATCTGTGTCCGCCCTTGCAGAGCGGGCATCAAATTTTCGTAATGTCCCTCGCTGATCCGAGACAATATCCACTGCAACATCACCAGGTTCAGAGTATCCCCTTGCCAAGGACTGAACCGGCAGCAGCAAAACAGCTCCAAGTACCATTATCCACTGGAAATATCGTATGATCATCAGCATAGTGTCTCCTTTTTATTTACCAAGGGACTGCAGGGCTGCAGAGGGCACCCCCTACCGACCTGCGTTCCTCGTCACCCCTTTAATGACTCATCAGCACCCTTCTATGGCCTGTTTTGCAGCCTCTGTTCTTACTTTTACCGTGACACCTGGTTCAAGCTTGTCTGCCTGATCTCCACAATCCAGGACAACCATTGCTCCATCTACCTTGCTGACTTCACATTTTAAGGTTGCTGTCATTCCCGTGTTCACTGTCAGTGCGGTTAAGGTCATTGCCATAATGAGCGTCATTACTGTTTTCATTTTTTTCTCCAAAACTGAGGTTGGACCGTTGAGTCTTTTCCAGATGTCAATGCTGTCATCAACATCCCCTGCTTCTGGTTTCACTGTATGGTGGTGAGGGGAAGAAAAAAAGCCGACATCGGGTGAAGTCGGGTGGATATCGGGATGACACGCCACAAACATCTCAATAGTTTCAGGATGTTATAAAATACATGCAGGATGGCAAGAGACCGCCGACAGAGGCGCTCTATGCAGCTATTGGATAGCTGATTGAGGAACTGAGGAAGGGCAACAGATGGTAGATGACAACCACCTTCATGTACGCTGCCGGGAATGTACGGGCAAAACAGCCGGGTTTGTCAGAAAGCGTATGGACAGGCAGAGACAAACCTCGCCCGCAAAGCCCCTCACAGCCCGAGCAGGTCCTTTGCATTTTTCGTTGTCTGTTCAGCGATACACTCGACTGTCTTGCCTCGCAGTTCTGCCAGGGCAGCCAGGATCTCCGGGAGATACTCAGGACTGTTCCGTTGCCGGTAATGAGCAGCTGGCGGAATGTCTGGAGAATCCGTTTCCAGGACCAGAGACTCCAGAGGAATTGCTGCGGCAACAGCACGAATCCGTGTGGCCCGGTCATAGGTGATAATCCCGCAGATACTGATGAGAAATCCCAATTTCTGGTAGTGCTTTGCCTGCTGCAGACTGCCACTGAAGGCATGGACAATACCGCCGTGACTGAAACGCAGGCGACGGAGGGTGGCCTGCACCTGGTCATGGGCCTTGCGCACATGGAGGAGTACCGGCAATTGGGCCTCTGCGGCAATGGCCAGCTGGGCCTCGAACAGCTCCTGCTGAGCTCTCCGGTCCGCATCCTGGTCAAAATAATCGAGCCCGATCTCACCAATTCCTTTCAACTCGCCCTGCAGGGCATGATCGCGCAGTGCATCCAGGTCGTCCCGTCCATGATGCTGGAGATACAAGGGGTGCAGGCCAATGGCCGGATGCAGGTCATTTTCTCTGCTACAGAGGGAGAGGAGCCTTTCCCAGCCTGCCCGATATACTCCCGGCAGGACCTGGGCAACAACTCCAGCCTCCCTCGCCCTGGTAAGGACCTCCTGGATATCGTCACGAAAAACTGCCAAATCAATATGGCTATGGGTATCGATCAGATCCATGACAATCGCAACGTCTTACTGCTGTTCGGCCACAACACTCCCTTCTCCGGCAAGGGGGCGAAACATCTTCTTCCCCGCACCGCAGCTTGGACAACGCCATTCGTCAGGAAGATCCTGAAACGAGGTCCCAGCAGGGATCTTCCTTCTCTTGTCGCCCTTATCAGGGTCGTATATATATCCGCAATCCACGGTCTGGCACTGATACATCTCTTCCGGTCTCGCCATGATTCTTCCCCTTTCCTATCGATCCTTTTCCCTGACATAATTCCACTCTCTGCATGATACAGGTAAAATTAATCAAGCTCTGTCAGCAGTTCATCGATTTCCTGAAACCGGTTCATCTCCTGCAGCCACTCTCCCGGCACTGCATCAGGTCCAAGGGCTGCCCCCAGTATCATGCCAATAACCATGCCCCTGGCTGCAGAATCACCGCCTGCCATCACATTTTCAATGAGCGCAGTACGCAGATCATCGCCGTAGCGCAACACCAGGTGCACAGCTCCGGGCAAGGCAGAAACAATACCGCACATTTGTCCAAACTGCTCAATCACCTGACGGCTGTCCTTTTCGGCAGAATCAAGGGCCACAGCCAGGCGCATGTCCAGTGCCATATCCGCAACGCCCTCAGCCAGGGCCTCTTCCAATGCCTCCTGCGGGGCTGTGCCCTGGAGAACAGCAAAGATGGTTCGACTGAGAAAATCAGCACCGGCAAGGGCAGCAGGGGCGGCATGGGTCATGGCGGTCTGGGCACGCACTGCGGTCAGCATCCCATCAAAATCATCCCGATAGTGATATGCCAGGCCAGCTATCCGAGCCACTCCGCCCAGGTCTGATGAGTTGGAACCACTGGAATCCGGTCCACTTCCCTTGGCAAAATGGTCCTGGGTCTCCTTAGTCGCCTCGTCCACGTATCCGTCATAAGCGGCAAAGAAAGCCTGCCAACGGCTGCTGAAATCATCAAGGACAAACGCCTTGTTCGCAGCCACTGACTCCAGGAGCAGCAGGGCCTGGTCTCCATAATGGGTAAAATCGCCCTTCCCCTTGCTTGGGTGATAGGAATCAGCCAGTGGTGCACAGAGCTGTTCCACCCTGCCGAACTCCTTCTCTATACGATCTGTTTCATAGATCCAGTGAGCACCCAATGCCAATGAATCACCCGCAAACGAGGCTAGAACCATGGCCTTTGCCTTGTTGTGCATCCTTATTCCTCCCCTGAAACTACGTATACGTCGAAGAGAACAATTTCGTAATAGTTCACCAGTGCCTTACAAGATTTCTTTGCAAGACACTCCTCCTACCTGGTGTCTGTCCATAAATGAGATTGTTTCTTCTAAATCGAGGCGCTCGACGAATTTAAC
>DAOVAI010000121.1 GCA_030671085.1 Pseudomonadota bacterium
ATCAGCGGGGGATAGATCCCCTTCATCACGCCCAGATAGAGATAATAAAAGACAGATCCTTCGGCGTACACGGAGAGCGGCATGCCTTCAATGGGAGGGATGTTGCCGACAATCACACCAAAACCGATGGGGATCAGGAGCAGGGGCTCGTAATCCCTAGTGATGGCCAGGTAGATGAAGACGATGCCCACCGCAATCATCACTGCATTTCCCCATTCCAGGTAGGCAAGTCCAGAGTTGTTATAAAAGCTTAGCAGATCCACTCTGTCTCCTTATGTGAGAACAATCAGGACTTGTCCCTGATTGACGACGTCACCTTCAGCCACAAAGATCTCGCTGACCGTTCCGTCCATGGTGGCGGTAATGGAATTTTCCAGCTTCATGGCCTCAAGGACCAGCAGTTTTTGCCCGGCTCGGACCTGCTCCCCCCGGCTGACATTGATGCTGATGATCTGGCCGGGGATGGGGGTGACAATGGTTCCGGTGTCAGTGGTCAGCGGGGCAGAAGAAGGTTTAGAGGACGGGGTGGTGGGGGAAGGAGCCGTGGACAGCAGAGTTGTTTCCTGGGGCTCATGTGCAGGGATCAGGTTGGCAATGGTATCGATATGGACTACGTATTTTTTTCCATTTACCTCGGCCAGCACGGCATCGTCAGTGACATCTTTGATAACAACGGTATAGTTGTTGTCGTTGATCTTGAGTTTATATTCTTTCATTAATTGATACTCTCGTATTTATACCCTTAGGGTGAAAAGTAAAAATGACCGATGGCTATGACGTCATCATGAATTACCTTCTCCAGGTATTTGGCAGTTTTCGGGTGGTAAGGGATTGCATGCGCCCGGAGACCAGCCAGGGGGACTCCATGTCGCCATGACTCTTCCAGGTGATGCGTTCACTGCTATCAGGAAAGTTGCTGTGCAGATGGAAGGCGACGGCAATGGCCAGGAGGATCTCCTCTTCCTCTTCCTTTTCCGCAGCTGCAGTCGCCGCCTCTTCTGTTGACATGGGTTGTTTGCGCTGACCCAGTTTGAGCAGCTTGGGAAGCAGGGTGATATAGAGGGCAATAATGAGGAGCCCGGCAAAGACCAGCCCTATTCCCATGAGGGAAAACTGCAGCGCATTGAAACCGGGCTGGGTAAGGTTATGAAGACCAATATTTGCAAAAGACATAGCGTCAATCAAATGAGAGTGGATGGTTGGCTGAAAAAAGCAGCTGCTGAAGCGTTACAAGGGGATGTTGCCATGTTTTTTCATTGGATTGGTATCCCTCTTGTTCTTTAACATTCCAAGGGCCTTGACGATACGGAAACGGGTGCGGGCCGGTTCGATAATGTCATCAACATAACCCCGTCTGGCCGCCACGTAAGGATTGGCCACGGCCTCCTGATACTCGGCCTCTTTCTCGGCCAGATAGGCTGCAGGGTCATCACTCTTTTTGGCCATCCGGCCATAGAGGACTTCCACAGCTCCCTTGGCACCCATCACCGCAATCTCGGCACAGGGCCAGGCATAGTTGATGTCACCGCGCAGGTGCTTGGATGACATGACGCAATAGGCACCGCCGTAGGCCTTACGGGTGATGACTGTAATCTTGGGAATGGTGGCCTCGGCATAGGCGTAGAGGATCTTTGCCCCGTTGCGGATGGCCCCGCCATACTCCTGGGTAGTGCCTGGAAGAAAGCCGGGAACATCAACAAAGGTAACCACCGGGATATTGAAACAGTCACAGAAGCGGACAAAGCGGGCACCCTTGACTGAGGAGTCGATATCCAGCACCCCGGAAAGATGGGACGGCTGGTTGGCGACTATGCCCACCACCATGCCGCTGTAGCGGGCAAAACCGATGATGAGGTTGGGGGCAAAATCTCTTTTGATCTCAAAAAAATCCTGGTTGTCAATGGTCTCCAGGATCACCTCTTTCATGTCGTAGGGGATGCTTGCACTGGCAGGGATAATGGTGTTCAAGCCCTCAGAGCGTCGGTTCTCCGGGTCCTGAGTGGGGACTATCGGCGGAGTTTCCACATTGTTCTGCGGCAGAAAGGAGAGCAGTTTCTTGACATATTGCACGCAGTCAATTCCCGATTCAGCGGCGTAATCTGAGACACCGCTGCGTGAGGAGTGCATATCAGCTCCGCCCAGTTCTTCAACTGTGACGTCTTCGTGGGTCACCGATTTGACGACCTTGGGACCGGTGAGGAACATGTAGGAGTTGTTCTTCACCATGGCCACAAAGTCGGTGAGGGCCGGAGAGTAGACCGCACCCCCGGCGCAGGGGCCAAAGATGGCGGAGATCTGGGGTATGACGCCGGAGGCCATGACATTGCGCAGAAAGATGTTCGAGTATCCGGCCAGACTTTCTATGCCCTCCTGGATACGGGCCCCGCCCGAGTCGTTGAGGCCGATGACGGGTGCTCCGTTTTTCACGGCCAGATCCATGACCTTACAGATCTTTTCGGCGATGGTCTCGGAAAGGGAGCCGCCGAGGACAGTGGGGTCCTGGGCATAGACATAGACCAGTCTGCCCTCCACAGTCCCATAGCCAGTGACTACACCGTCTCCGGGAAAGACCTTGCTTTCCATGCCAAAAGAGGTGCAGCGATGGGTCTTGAACATGTCGAACTCTTCAAAGGAACCCGGGTCCAGGAGGAGATCGATGCGTTCCCGGGCAGTCATCCTGCCCTTGGCGTGAAGTGCGTCAATTCGTTCCTGGCCGCCTCCAAGTCGGGCTTCGGCCCTTCGTTGCATCAGATCGTCTAGTGGTTCACTCATAGCTCTTCTCCACTGCAGAATTCGGTAAGCACCCCGTGACTGGACTTGGGATGGAGGAAGGCGACCTGTTTGTTGCCGGCCCCGATGATCGGTGTTTCATGGATCAGCTGACAGCCGTTCTCTTTGGCCTGGCTCAATTGTTCCTCCACATCCGTGCTGCGATAGGCCACGTGGTGAAGTCCTTCACCACGACTTGCAAGGAACTTGGCAATGGGGCTGTCATCAGATGTAGGTTCCAGAAGCTCGATATGGGTCTCTCCCAGAGAAAAGAATGCGGTTCGCACCTTCTGCGAGGCAACTTCTTCTTCCTTTTCACAGGATAGGCCAAGTACGGCTTCATAAAAGTGCCGTGCCTCAGCAATGGAGTGGACCGCGATTCCTAAGTGATCTATTTTTTTTAGCATATGATGATAAAGAAAGTTTTCAGTGTTAAGTGTTCAGTTTTCAGTAACAGACACAACTATAGAAGATCTTTTACTTCTGCAGTTCAACATTCCCTGTTCGATATTCGATATTCTCTTGTCTGTTCAGTCTCTATACTCTCCAAAGACCTCACGCAGAACCGAGCAAATTTCACCCAAACTCCCATAGGCGCGTACTGCGTCAAGGATCGGTTCCATAAGATTAGCATCTGACTCAGCAGCCAGTTTGAGGGCTGCCAGCCTGGCCTGCACTTCCTTTTCGTCCCTTTGCGCGCGTACGCCCTGCAGCCCTGCTACCTGGGCATCTTCCACTTTTGGGTCAACACGGAGCAGCTCCGGTTTTTCCTCTTCATCGATCTGAAAGTGGTTGACCCCGACAATGATCCGCTCTCCTGATTCGATTTCCTTCTGGTAGTCATAGGCGGCCTGTTCGATCTGCCGCTGGATAAAACCGTCTTCGATGCAGGCCACCACGCCGCCTACCTGGTCAATCTTGGTGATCAGCTCCTCGGCAGCCAGTTCGATGGAGTCGGTAAGCTGCTCGATATAATACGATCCGGCAAAAGGATCAACCGTATCTGCAACGCCGGACTCATGGGCAATGATCTGCTGGGTCCTGAGCGCAGTGCGTACCGAGTCTTCAGTGGGCAGGGACAACGCTTCGTCACGGGAGTTGGTATGCAGGCTCTGGGTGCCGCCAAGGACTGCGGCCAGGGCCTGGAGGGTGACACGAACGATATTGTTGTCGATCTGCTGGGCGGCCAGGGTATTGCCTGCGGTCTGGGTATGGAAGCGCATCATCATGGAGGAGGACTTCTGGGCATCGAAGCGATTTTTCATGATGCGGGCCCAGAGCCTGCGGGCAGCACGGAATTTTGCCACCTCTTCCAGGAGGTTGGAGGAGGCATTGAAGAAAAAGGCCAGCCGTTTGGCAAACCGGTCAAGTTCCAGGCCGGCATCGAGTGCGGTCTGTACATAGGTGATGCCGTTGGCCAGGGTAAAGGCCACCTCCTGGCTGGCAGTGGAACCCGCCTCCCGGATATGGTAGCCGGAGATGGAAATGGTGTTAAAGAGCGGCATGTTGGGGCTGCACCACTGGAAGATATCGGTGATCAGTCTCAGCGATGGGCGGGGCGGAAAGATATAGGTGCCCCGGGCCACATACTCTTTCAGGACGTCGTTTTGGATGGTCCCCCGAAGCTGGTCGGCGGAGATCCCCTGTTTTTCAGCCACCACAATATACATGGCCAGGAGAACAATGGCCGGGGAGTTGATGGTCATGGAGGTGGAGATCTTGGCCAGGGGAATATCAGCAAACAGGGTCTCCATGTCGGCCAGGGTATCAATGGCCACGCCCACTTTCCCCACTTCACCAAGGGACATGGGGTCGTCGGAGTCGTAGCCGATCTGGGTGGGCAGGTCAAAGGCCACGGACAGGCCGGTGGTGCCCTGATCGAGAAGATAGCGGTAGCGTTTATTGGACTCGGCTGCCGTGGAGAATCCGGCATACTGGCGCATGGTCCAGAACCTGCCCCGGTACATGGTGGGCTGTACGCCACGGGTAAAGGGGTAACGTCCCGGGAAACCCTGGTGCTCCAGGTAATCGTCATCAATAGTATCGGGCAGAGCCAGACGCGGGACTACGGCCCCGCCATGCTGGGTGAACTCTTCCCGCCTCTCCGGAAAACGATTCAGGCTGGCAGCCAGTTCATTTTCCTGCCAATCAGTCAATTCTTTATCTGTTGTCACGATAGGCTCTTTTGATGGGAGGTTGTTTGTTTTAAAGTTAAAATCCTTGTCTTCACAGCCAGGTCGGAGGTAGTCGTCTCAGCCGTTTCTGTAATGTACCTCTTCATTTTCTTTGCTGGCCTTTATACCCCTCAAGGGGGTACTAAAAAGAGTACCCGCCAGGGTGAAAGAAAACGAAGCAAAAGAAAGGACACCCATGTCTCTGGGTCCTTCGGACTTCCTTGCGCTCCTCGAAGCTGCCGGGAGTTTGAAAACTCGCTTCGCTCAAACAGTTCAAACTCCTTTATCGGCACCTTCTGTGGTGCTCAGCCAGTGCCAATGGGAGGACGTATAATTGCCCCTTCAAGGGGTCATTGAGGCCAAGTGCTTTGGACTCGGGTCTTTATTCTTCCTGTCTGGTTACCAGTTCCTTGATCAGCTCTTTTGCCCGTATGCGGGGATCTTTTCTCTCTGTTTTTTCGCTCATTGCTTGGGCGAAGCGGGGACGAAGAATTTCCATTATCCAGTCCAGGGTTTCAGCATCCAGGGCCATATGGCGACGTTCTTCTTTGATCCCACTTGTCTCCAGATGGAGCCCAAAGGTTTTCACCGTTGCCAGGAGCTGTTCGATACCCTGGTTCAGAGAGGCAATGGTTTGCAGGACCCTGGCAATTCCATCTTCTTCCTGCTTGTCGTGAAACACCTGTTCCATGTCCATGCACAGGGCATCGGCCCCTGCCAGGTCGGACTTGTTGACCACCAGGAAGTCGGCAACTTCCAGGAGTCCTGCCTTCATGGCCTGGATATCATCACCAAAACCCGGGGCCAGAACCATAAGAGTGATATCGGCCAGACGGATAATATCCATCTCGGACTGACCTACTCCCACAGTCTCAATGATGATTATTTCGCAGCCTGCAGCTGCCATGATTCTTACTGTGGCGCCTGCCGAGGCACAGAGTCCGCCCAGTCGTCCCCGGGTGGCCATGGAGCGAACAACGACATCAGGGTCCAGGGCATGTTCCATCATCCGGATTCGGTCGCCCAGAATGGCCCCGCCGCTGATGGGGGAGGATGGATCCACGGCAATAATTCCCAGCCTGTTGCCTTTTTTACGTAAGGCACGGATCATGGCCGAGGTGAGAGTCGACTTGCCTGCACCTGGAGGGCCGGTAATTCCCAGGACCAGAACGCTGTCAATGACATCCTGATCAAGGGATGAGAGGATATCAGCAGCTGCTTCACTGTTGTTTTCCACAGCGGAGATGGCCCTGCCGATTGCCCGGGGATCCTGACGTGCCAGCCCGGCAAGCAGTTCGTTACTGCCCGCTGTCATCAGAGTGCTTTTCACAGGCCTCGGTAAAGGCATTAATAAAGGTTTCAGCTGCTGTCCCAGGGGTAAAGACAGCACTGACCCCGGCTTGCAGCAGCAGCTCAATGTCTTCATCAGGGATCACCCCGCCGCCAAGTACGGGGATGTCTCCTCCCCCCCGGGTCTGGAGTTCCTTGATGACCTCAGGAAAGAGGCGGAGGTGGGCTCCGGAGAGAGACGAGAGGCCCACAGCATCAACGTCTTCCTGGACAGCAGTGGCAGCTATTTCAGCTGCTGACCTGCGAATACCGGTATAGATCACTTCAAAGCCTTCATCCCTGAGGGCCCGGGCAATGAATTTTGCTCCCCGATCATGGCCGTCCAGACCCGGTTTGCCGATCAGTACACGATAAGGTGATTTTTTTTCTTGTTCTGCCATTATCCAGTCCTTAAGCCAGTTTCAGGCCGTTTGCTGTTGCTTTGTCGGGAACTGCCAGGACCACTGATCCATCATCCTGGATCAGGCCTGTGACCAGACATTCAGAGATACAGGGGCCTATCTGTTTGGGGGGGAAGTTGACTACTCCAATGATCTGTTTTCCCAAGAGCTCCTCTCTGGTGTAGAGGTCGGTTATCTGGGCGCTGGATTGTTTTTTTCCTATCTCCGTACCAAAATCAATGACCAGTTTCCAGGCAGGCTTCCTGGCTTCGGGAAAATCATGTACCTCAACAATGGTACCGGTGCGCAGCTCAACCTGTTCAAACTCCTGCCAGCTGATCTCTTTCATTATGCGACCTCTGCGAAGACGTCTTTGCACAGCTGGCCGAGCTGGCCGAGATTCTCGCAGACGTGAATGTTGTTTTCACGCATGGCAGCAATTTTTGCTGCTGCCGTGCCTTGACCGTTACTGACAATGGCCCCGGCATGGCCCATACGCCTGCCTGGAGGGGCTGTAAGTCCTGCAATAAAGCCAACAACGGGTTTGTCCATGTTGGCAGAAATCCAGGCGGCTGCCTCTTCTTCAGCGCTGCCACCGATCTCTCCCACCATGACCACAGCCCTGGTCTCGGGATCGTCCTGGAAGGCTTGAAGGCAGTCGATGAAATTGGTACCGTTGATGGGATCACCCCCAATGCCGAGGCAGGTGGTCTGGCCTAAGCCTTGAGCCGTGAGTTGATGCACCACTTCATAGGTCAGGGTGCCGGAGCGGGAGACCACTCCCACAGGACCGCCGGGCAGATGGATGGGACCAGGCATGATCCCAATCTTGCAG
>DAOVAI010000234.1 GCA_030671085.1 Pseudomonadota bacterium
CCGGCTGTCCGTTCCCGTTTTTCATTGGACCAGCGCAGCTCACGCCCAAGATTCTGTACCAGTTTCCGGCCCACCTCGTCATGCTTATAAAAGGTAATGCGGCCCTCTTTATCCTCGCAGATTTTACGGGTGGAGGGTTTACCCAGGTCATGGAGAAGAGCTGCCCATTTCAAGATCTCCCGGATACCAGGTCGTTCCAGGTAGTCCTGAAGCAAGTCTTGACACTCTGAGTAAAACATCTCCGGCCTGGCCAGAATCTTTTCCATATTGGCAAGAGCAGCCAGGCTATGATGAAAGACATCAAGATGATGAGACTCCGGCTGTTCCAGGCCCACGCCTTGCTGCAGTTCCGGGATCACCAGGAAAAGCAAACCTGACTCAGCCATGGCCCCAATCACCTCACTGGCCCGGCCTGAACCCATAATCAGACCCATCTCATAGCTGATCCGCTCCACTGAAACTCTGGATAGGAGCGAGGCATGCTCGCGGATGGCTGCCAGGGTATCCTCTTCCAGAACAAAACCGAAGCGCGCCCAGAGCCGATACCCACGCAGCATGCGCAAGGGGTCACTGACAAAGGCATGGGGGCAGGCACGCAGACGCCCCTGGTCAAGATCTTTGATGCCGTTCAGGGGGTCGATGAGGCGAAGCGCCAGTGTTCCATCGACAAAAGGGGAAAACGGCAATCCCATTGCATTGATGGTGAAATCCCGCAAACAGAGGTCTTCTTCAATGGTGTGCGCCCCTTTGCGGAAACTGGAAAAATCAATGGTCAGCCCCTTCCATACCACGCGCCCCGCATCTTCCTCGGCAGTTCCCAGGGGAACAAAGGTCCCGCCCTTCAGGGCTCGAATCAGGGTCCGGCAGCAGTGCACGGCATCACAGTCCACGGTAAAGTCGAGATCGTTGGGAATCCTCTCCAGCAGCCAGTCACGTACTGTCCCCCCCACCAGGTACATCTCCCGCCCCAGCTCCTCGGAAACCCGGGCAAGGGCCGCAAACAGCTGCGCAGGATAGTCATCCCGGTGTAAACGAAGCGCATCCATATCTCGGCTGACTTCAGTTTGCATGTTTTCCCTCTTCCACCCTCTTTCCTTTTCTCTAGTCCTGTACTATAATTGATGGCGGCGTAGATAAGCGAAGACTTCGAAAACTCTCCATCTGCTTCGTTTTTACGACGATGTCATAACCAGGACTTCCACACACTACATGCTGTTTTTAAAAATCTTAACACTTAACACGTAAAACTTAAAACTGAAACTTCATGGACACCCCCACCCAGCGTACGCTCAAAGTCGGCAAGGCCACCATCGGCCTCGTGGGCCTGGACATCGCCCTGAACAAGGCCCTTGCCGAGAACATCTCCCCGGAAGATGCTGCCGAATTCCTCTATCGGGCCATCCAGGGACAGAACTATATTCCTGATGGCCTGGCAGAAGACTACCGAAGGGCACTGGAGCGCGAGTACAGGCGTCTGCTGGGAGAAGAGCAGGAAGCTGACCAGGACCTCACCATCCGTATCTTCGGAACCGGCTGCATCAGCTGCAATGGGCTGCGGGACGCAGTGATTGATGCCATGATGCAAGCCGGAGTCGCTGCAGATATCCACATGATTCATGATCCTGACGAGATCGGCAGGCACGGTATCACGGCCACCCCGGCGCTGATGATCAACGGCCAGGTCAAGATAGCCGGAATCCATCCCACCCCGGTGCAACTGAAAGAGTGGCTGCTTGAAGCAGCAGGAGAGAATCCCTAATGGACCAATTGCTGCAGCAACAGTTCCTCGACATGGGACTTTCTCCGACCATTGCCGACCTGCTGACCACGAGTGTCATTCTGACAACCGTCTTCCTGCTGGCATTAGTGGCCACCCTGTTATTCAAAAAGGTTCTCTTACGAATCCTCTCCGCCTGGATCCATCGCAACCGTTACCAGTGGGATGATGCCCTGGTTCGCAACAAGGTGTTCAGCAACCTTACCTGGTTTGTACCGGTGTTAATCTTTTCCCTGTCCATCGACAGTTTTCTGGCCAGGGAGACTGCCACAGCCATCCTTTCCAAGCGCATTGTTCTCTGTCTCTTTGTCCTGGTCTCGGTGCTGAGTGTTAACAGTCTTCTCTCGGCTATCAATGACATTTATCGTCACCTGCGTAAGAGACGCGGTGCCACCATTCAAAGTTTTGTCGATGCAGCGAAGATCATCTCCTGGGTCATCGGCGCCATCTTCATCGCCTCTATCTTTACCGGCAAATCACCCTGGGGCATCCTTTCCATCCTGGGTGGTCTTACAGCTGTGACCATGCTGGTCTTCAAAGACACCATCCTCGGTTTTGTTGCCTCCATTCAGCTCAATGCCACGGACATGGTACGGGTTGGAGACTGGATCGAGATGCCGCAATACGGGGCAGACGGTGATGTGATCCAGATATCCATTAACACGGTACGGGTGCAGAACTGGGACAAGACCGTCACCACCATCCCCACCTACGCCCTGGTCTCCTCCTCCTTCAAGAACTGGCGTGGAATGTCGGAATCCGGCGGTCGCCGCATCAAACGCTGTCTGCTCATCGATACCGGCTCCATCCGTTTCTGTGATGCTGCCATGCTGAAAAAATTCGGGGAGTTTGATTTGCTGCGTGATTATCTGCGCAACAAAGAAGAGGAACTCAGCACCTATAACCGCAGTCACAACATTACTGGTGACACAGTAGTGAACGGACGCAGGCAGACAAATATCGGCGTCTTTCGTGCCTATGTGGAGGCCTACCTGAAGCAGCATCCCAAGATTCATCACAACATGACCTTTCTGGTGCGTCAGCTGCCAGCCGGCAAGCACGGATTACCCCTGGAGATCTATGTCTTCAGTAATGATCAGGTCTGGGCCAATTACGAGGCCATCCAGGCCGACATCTTTGATCACCTGCTGGCAGCAG
>DAOVAI010000198.1 GCA_030671085.1 Pseudomonadota bacterium
ATCCATACCGTATTGCCGCCTGGTTAACATCCGTGAGTTACCTCTCTCTGGGACCACATGACAAAGAGTCTTCTTGAGGCGTGTGGTATTGAAAGGTCGCCAGTTGTCTTCTGCCGTAGAGTCTTCTCTTCAGCTATGGGCTGTCACTCTTATTTTATCTGCCTTAATTCACTCCGAATGTAGTCTATTCGTTAAGAGAAAAATTACTATAGGTAGAATTACCTGTTTTTTATTGGGTGATTCTACCTATGTCTTGCTAATATACTGTAAAATCAAGCAATAATGATTTCATTATATTTGCAGTATGCAATGCTTGGCCTAAAGGGGTGAAGATTTTTTGCAGTTTTTAGGACTTAATCGTAAATAATCGCTGTATACCGTTCCAGGATTTCCTCGGTTTCCCGGTCCAGATCACTGGCCACCTCGTGGATCTGGTATTCACGTTTGCAGCCGGTACAGCGCAGGCGAATGCGTCGGCACTGACGGAGAACTTCAAGTTTTTCATTACATTTGCGACATTTCATAGGAGTGGCTGCTAACAGTTTGTTGGGAATAGATCAATTTGCTGAGCTCGTCGTGTTATAAGCGTGTGGCAACGCCACAGATCAGAGTCTACGCTACGCTTCGCTTATCTCGTCTGTTCTGTCTGGCCCATAGAGTGTGATTATAGATGCACCAGACAGAACAGACGAGCGGAGTGTCTCGTTGCACTCGCTTACTTGGTTGGGGTGCGGGGGAACTCTTCCGTTAGCTGAGCAGTTGTTCGCGGGTAAAAATGGACTCGAGTTTGTACCCGGCTTTGGCCAGCACCTCAGTGCCCCCTTCCTGGCGTTCGACAACGGTAATAACAACTCCAACCTTGAACCCCTCGGCTTCGACCCGCTCGATGACCTTGAGCAGGGTGCCGCCGGTGGTAACCACGTCTTCGAGCAAGGCTACTCGACAGCCGGGAGCCATGTTGCTCATTCCCTCTATATAGTTGCCAGTCCCGTGACCTTTGGCTTCTTTCCTGACAATAAAGGCTGGTATCGGGCAATTTTCCAGATGGCTGACAATGGAAACCGCTGTGACCAGAGGGTCGGCACCCAAAGTCATGCCGCCAACTGCATCGATGGGCTTTTCGCTACCATTAATGATTTCCAGAATCAGCTTGCCGCAGAGATAGGCCCCTTCAGCTGAGAGTATGGTCTGTTTTCCATCGATATAGAAGTCTGAGGTCTTCCCTGAGGTGAGGGTGAAGGTGCCTTTCCGGTAGGATTTTTCCAGGAGAATTTCTTTCAGTCGTTGTCTGTCATTCATGATTGCTCAGTAGGGTAGTGGTGAGTATTAACGCTGTCTCCGGCAAATCTGCAAAAGGTTCCGGTAAAAGCTGGCGCATTTGATTGTTGTGTGAATTTACCTGTTTTTGCGAAAGGAACAAAGAAAAAACTCGCAATAATGAAAAATGGCATGTTATCCTGAACGATTGACTGTCAGCCAATGGTTGACAGAGGAAATAAGCCAATAGGGAAGGAGTAAGGAGTCTATATGTGTGGGATTGTAGGGTATGTGGGGAAGAGACGGGTTGTGCCCGTGGTGTTGGAGGGCTTGAAGCGCCTGGAATACCGAGGTTATGATTCCGCTGGTATTGTCTATTTTCAGGATGGAGTGCTGAAAAAACATCGCAGTGAAGGAAAACTTCAGAATCTGGAAAATATCATTGATGATGCCATTGGGGCGCCTTCTCATATAGGTCTGGGCCATACCCGCTGGGCAACCCATGGCGCTCCTACCACTGAAAATGCCCATCCTCACAGTGACTGCAGCGGTGAGCTGGTTGTTGTCCATAACGGCATTATTGAAAATTATCATTCCCTTCGCAGTGAACTCCTGGAAAAGGGGCATTGTTTTGCCTCTGAAACCGATACCGAGGTCCTGGCCCATCTCATTGAAGAGTATCTCGATGGAGATCTTCGCGCAGCCGTAACAAAAGCCCTGGCCCGGGTGCAAGGTTCCTATGCCTTGGGTGTTCTCTGGACCGGGATGCCTGATACCCTGATTGCCGCCCGTAATCATAGTCCTCTGGTCTTGGGTGTTCATGATGAGGAAGGCGCCTTCCTGGCATCAGATATTCCGCCTCTGCTTCCCTATACCGATCAGGTTATCTTTCTGGATGATCAGGAGCTGGCTGTCCTTCGAGCCGATAGCCACACCATTTATTCTTTGAAGAGTGGGAAAGAGGTGGAAAAAGAGGTGAAGACCATTGCCTGGAATTCGGCCATGGCCGAGAAAGGCGGGTATAAACACTTCATGCTCAAGGAGATTTTTGAGCAGCCCCAGGCCATCATCGACACGGTGAGCGGTCGTATTAATCCTGAGACCGGGACTGTTGACCTGTTGGAGATGAATCTCAGTGATGAGGAACTGGCCGGTATCGAGCGTATCTTTCTTGTGGCCTGCGGCACCTCCTGGCATGCCGCCCTGGTGGCCAAGTACTGGATTGAGCGTTGGGCAGGAATCCCGGTGGAGGTGGACATCGCCTCAGAGTTTCGCTACCGGAGGCTGCTGATCAACGACCGTGTCCTCACCGTTTCCATTTCCCAGTCCGGAGAAACCGCTGATACCCTGGCCGGAATCAGGCTGGCCAAGGAACTTGGCTCCAAGATCGTCACCATCTGTAATGTGGTGGGCTCCACCATGACCCGCGAGGCCCATGGTACGGTCTATACCCATGCCGGGCCGGAGATCGGTGTGGCCTCAACCAAGGCCTTTACCTCGCAGCTGGCAGCACTGTTGCTCTTTACCCTTTTCATGGCGGAAAAGCGGGGAACCATGTCTGCTGACAAGCGTTTGCTGCTGGGGAAGGAGCTGATCAATCTCGCAGGTATCATTGAAGAGGAACTCCCTGTCTTGCAGGCTGAAATCCGGGAGCTGATCAAGAACTATTATGACAGTCGTGACTTCCTCTTTGTGGGCAGGGGGCTCAATTTTCCCATTGCCCTGGAAGGGGCATTGAAACTGAAGGAAATCTCCTATATCCATGCCGAAGGCTATGCCTCGGGTGAGTTGAAACATGGTCCCATAGCCCTCATTGATAAGAATATGCCCATCCTGGCCTTGACTCCCAGGGACGCTGTCTATCAGAAATCCATATCCAATGTGGAGGAGATTAAGGCCAGGCAGGGACGTCTTATACTGATAGGAACCAGAGGCGATGGCCATTTGAAGACCATTACCGACGATGTCATCTACCTGCCAGCAGTGCATGAGGAGCTGAATCCCATCCTCTATACCATTCCGGCCCAACTCCTCGCCTATGAGATCGCCAGCAGGCGAGGTTGTGATGTGGATCAGCCGAGAAACTTGGCCAAGAGCGTAACCGTGGAATAGTTTTGAAGGCTGAAGGCTGAAGGATGAAGACCTTTACAAGTGAGAAAAGGGAACATTGAGATGATTTCAATTGGACTGGAGAATCTGCCGGATTCTGGCCTTTCGCTGAAGAATAAACGGCTGGGCCTACTCTGTAACCAGGCCTCCACTGACCGTGGTCTGGGTCATAGCAGGGATGTCCTGCGCAATCTCTATGGTGATGGGTTTACCTGTCTGTTTTCTCCCCAGCACGGGTTTTTTTCCGAAAAACAGGACAATATGATCGAATCGGATCATGGCAAAGATCCGGTGAGCGGTCTGCCTGTCTTCAGCCTCTACGGTGAGACCAGGAGACCGGATGCAGCCATGTTCGACCATCTTGATGTCCTCCTCATTGACATCGTGGATGTGGGGACTAGGGTCTACACCTTTCTCTACACCATGGCCTATTGTCTGGAGGCTGCAGCAGAGTACGGTAAGCAGGTG
>DAOVAI010000183.1 GCA_030671085.1 Pseudomonadota bacterium
ATTCCAAGAAGAACAAGATCTGCGCCTTTGCTTTCAGCTTCTTTGTGCATGGCAGCAGCAATATCTTGCCCGGTGGAGCGCTCTTTGGTGTTCATCAGGAGATGGGCAAAGGCAGTGCAGTCGGCTGGGACATTTTCTTCCAGGAAGGTGAGTTCACTGCTTGTGGTTTGCGGAAAGCTGATGCCTTCGTATTTTGCTGTGCTTGACCAGCAACCGCTCAGAAGGGTAGTGGCGGCAAGGAGTGAGAAAAGTTTTGTCCTTTGCATGATTCACCTGTAGGATGTTCGGTGTTAACCGTTTGGGGGCAGGGAGTACCTGACATCCCCACTGTTTCGACGGAAAAATACGCTATTTTTTCATTTTTGACTATCATTTTTATCACAAAGGTTTGACACTTTTCCCATGGCCTCTCTCTCTGTTCACAACAGTCCTTTGATAAATATGGCGGCCTTTGTCGTTGTTGTGGCAGGCATGAAGGCCGCATCACCCCTGGTTGTTCCTTTCCTGCTCGCCATTTTTCTGGCCATTATCTGTGCACCACCCCTGTTCTGGATGCAGCAAAAGGGGATTCCTGAAACCATTGGTATGTTGCTGATGATTATTACAATCATTGGTATATGGCTCCTTTTTGTCACCTTGATTGGCTCTTCCATGACCGATTTTTCAAAGAATGTACCAGGTTATCAGGCCCGGCTGCTGGAACAGACTGCAAGGTTATGGCAATGGCTGGATAAGATGGGGGTCACCCTTGATCGAACGATACTCACCGACACCTTTAATCCGGGAAAGCTGCTGAAGATGGCAGCCAATACCCTGAACGGTCTCGGAGGGATGCTCACCAACACCTTTGTCATCTTCCTCACCCTCTTTTTCATCCTTTCCGAGGCTGCAGGCTTTCCCGGCAAATTGAGGGCTATCCAGGGAAAAGAGAGCTCTGCCTTGGAAAAATATGGTGAGATTGCCATAGGGGTTAACAGGTACTTGGGGATTAAGACCCTGACCAGCCTGGCCACAGGAATGATAGTCGGGCTGGGACTTTCCCTGCAGGGACTGGATTATGCCATCATGTGGGCTGTTGTTGCATTTTTTTTCAACTTTATTCCCAATATCGGCTCCATTATTGCTGCAATCCCGGCAGTGCTCCTCTCCCTGGTCCAGCTTGGATGGGGAGCCGCCCTGCTTACCGGCTCTATTTACCTGGCGGTAAATATCGTAATCGGAAGTATTGTGGAGCCGAGGGTGATGGGGAAGGGAATAGGCCTCTCAGTCCTGGTGGTCTTTCTTTCTCTGGCCTTCTGGGGATGGGTATTGGGGCCGGTGGGAATGCTGCTCTCCGTTCCCTTGACCATGGCTGTACGGATTGCTCTTGAGGGCAGTGAAAACAGTCGCTGGCTGGCCATCCTCCTTGCCTCCAACAAGGAGATTGGCCGGAAAGCAGACGAATGTGAGAGACAGGAGGACATGAGGAGCTAAGGCACCCTTTTTCCTGCTGGTGATGACCTTATGACAGCAAAAGCTCGATTGTTATGTTATTACGTATATACAGTAGTAGGAAGGTAAAGTTGGGGAATTGGCAAGATATTCGTAGCTTCGATGTGGCAATATTAACGACAATTATAACCTGAGGCAAGGTGCGTAGCGGTTTGGAGACGTAACTGATTCACTACCGGCTACGGCCCGGTGATCTTGATGAACCGCCCTATTCAAAGACTGCAGGATTTAATCAGCGCTGACTAAGGGTGTAACCGGAATCTCCACCACAAATACTGTTCCCGGCCCCTTTTGTCTGCTATCGGTAACGTCCTCCATTTTCAGGTCAATCGGCAGCGGACTTTGGGCCCGGATCCTGCCATCATGGTCCTCAATAATTCCAAATGACACCGAAAGACCCAGCCCCGTGCCCTTGCCGACCGATTTGGTGGTGAAAAACGGATCAAATATCTTCTTCATATTTTCTTCACTGATTCCCGGCCCGGTGTCCGCCACCGAGATAACCACCAGGTTCTTCTCAGCGTCCATTCTAGACCTTACCAGGATCAGTCCGCCGTCCAGCATGGCGTCTTTTGCATTGTTGAAAAGATTGAGCCAGACCTGTTTTAACTTATCAGGATCGCCGACTATATTTTCCTCTTCTTCTTCAAGATCCGTTTGAATAACAACCTTGTCCAAACTGAAGGTGTGCTCAACCAGGGCAATCGTCTCAAGAAGGGAGTTGTTGATGGACATCTCGCTCTTGGCGGTCTCGGTCTGCCGCGAAAATTTCAGGAGATCGGCCACGATTTTGCGGCAGACTTTGGCCTGTCTTTCGATTATCTGCAGTTCCTCCATCATCTCGTCTTCCGGGTCAACATCATCCTGCAGGAACTGGGCATAGCCCAGGATGATGCCGAGCGGCGTGTTTATCTCATGGGCCACGCCACCAGCCATCTTGCCGATGGAGTCCATCTTCTGAGCCTGGATGAGCTGTTCCTGGTAGTTTTTTATTTCGGAGATGTGGGTTTTAAGGCTAAGCGCCATCACATCAAAGGTCTCGGCCAGGTCCTGGATCTCGTCACCGACGTTTTCCTTATAGATCGGACAGGTTTGACATGACTGCAGCTTTGCCGGGTACATGGCATGATCGCATTGGGCGCACATGGTACCGGCCACGTACCAGCACCGCCGTCTCGAATCCCCGTATGCCGGACACTTTTTGAGGTCACAGTTCATGATCTCCCAGCAGTTGTGCTTCAGTAACGGACCGGTCTGATGATCCAGATTGCCCTTAACTATCTCTTCAACATGTTTTTTTAAAAGCCCCAGCCTGGTGGTCACCCAGCGGCCAAACAGGGTACCGAGAAGAATAGCCAGGAAGAAAGTTCCGGCGGAGAGTGTGGCAATGGTCAAAATGAGCTGGTTGACTGACTGTTGAATGCTATTTCTGGAAAGTCCTATGCGGCCGGTTCCCATCTGGCTTTCACCGACAACAACTGGTGCGGCAAAATCGTAAATAAGTTCGGTGCCGGTGTCGAGAAGCTGTATCCGCGACGATTTGGTATTCTCGATATTGTTGGCGGTGACGAGGTCAATGGGAAACCCCTTTTGAAAGGTATGAACCAGCACCTGTTTTCTGGCATCGAGAATAAAGGCGTAAACAATGTCGGCGCCCATGTTTTTTTCATCGTCAACGATGTTTTTCAAGCGGAGAAGATCCATGGTCAGCATCGGGTCGACAGCCCGTATTGCCAGCCCCCCAGCAAGGGCGAGCCCCCGCTTCTTGCTCTCTTTGACGAGGGCGGAGGCGGCCAACCGGCTCACCGATGGAGTAAGCACCAGTACCATAAACACCATAATCCCCGAAATGCCGAGGATAATCTTGGTACTGAATTTAAGTCGTAAAAAGAAATCCATGGTTTTTTAATTTAGAATTCAAAATCCTGAACCATATGACATCATGTAGTTATTTTGTATACTGACTCCTGACTCCTGAATTCTATTTCATGGTTATCTCATTTGCAGTTTAGCAGCCAGATCGCGTACCGGATCGTAGTCAGTGTCCGTTGCCGGTATGATACCTCGCATCTTGGCGGCCTCCAGGATAACAACGTCCTTTTCATCTTCCATGGTGAGGGTAAACATGGCCTGGGCTATCTTGTCGATAATCTTGGGGTCCAGGTCCTTGCGGGCGGCATACACCCAGCCGGGATAAGGCCTGGTCTCGGCCAGTATCCTGACCTGGCTCAGATCAATCCGGTCTTTCAGGATGCTCAGGGTTCCGTTGCGGATGGAGCCGATGTCATACTGTCCGGCATAGACGGCGAGCACGACTTTTTCCTGCTTGCCGCCGGACCCGGGCGCAAAGGCAATTTCGCTAAAATCCTGCCGGTTGATTCCCTGTTCAATAAAATGTCCCAGAGCAAACAGATAGCCGCCGGCGGAAAAGGGATCCACCGCAATCCAGCGCTTTCCCCGGCAGTCTTTTATATCGTTGATCCGCTCATTGTCACGCCGGCAGATTATCTGGCCCATGAAGTCCGGTTTGCCGGTGGCCTCGATGATCCGGGCAAAGGCCGCGGCCCCGGTTTCGGCGAGTTTGATGTAGATAAAAGGGTTGGAAAAGGAGATGTCTATTTCGCCGCGTTCCACCATTTTGATATGAGCGTCAAAGGTGTCGGGAAAAACCTGGCGGATATGGAGACCGGTTGCCACTGCCAGTCGTTCCACCAGCCGCCAGTGCCGTTCAAAGGAGACGGAATGGGAGTACTGGGGAAGATAGGCATAGGTGACTGCCTGGGCCGGTTGCTCCAGAGTTACCTCGACGCGGTTGGCAAGATCCACCCGCACCACGGGTTCGTCTTCGGAACAGCCGGTACAGACCAGTGCAGCAACGAAACCGATCAGCAACCGGTAAAGAATAGAGATGTCCACTCTTTTTTTTATAGACTGCATCATGTGTTAAGTATCCTCTTTCTC
>DAOVAI010000164.1 GCA_030671085.1 Pseudomonadota bacterium
CAGGCATGGATCTCAACACCATGGATATTTCAGATCCTGTGGTCGGTTTTGTCTTCAACAACAAGGGCCTGATGTACAACCTGAATCTGGAAGGGTCAAAAATCACTCAGATTGTCCCTTGAAGATTCCCTGTACTCAACACTATTGGCAGAGGTTATACGTAGTAACAGGATAGTAGTAACTATGATGTAAATGTCAGGTTAGATCTGGCTTCTCTTAGCTGCATTGTCAGATCAAGTAGTTGAATAACTACAAATTAATCAACAATCAAAAATAGACCTTTTTTACTTCTGCACTCTCTTCTCCACCATCCTGTTCGCCCTGTTTGATCGCCTCGCTTACCCGAAAGGCGGTTTTGATCATGTCGTTGAGTCCAATTCCTTCCCAGCCAAACCCTGTAACATAAAGCCCTTTTTCTTTCTGCATCAGTGCGTTTCGCCACTGAAGCAGGGCTGGGTAGCCTGCTTCAAGCTGCGGGATGCCGCCGCGCGGACGCAGGACGCGGGCATAGGCTGGTTCGCCCGGCAAATCCAGCAGTTCTCGCAGGTCCCTGACTGCTTCTTTGATCAGGGTCTCGTCGTCCAGTTCCAGCCGTTCCGGGTGTCTGCGCCCTCCTACCAGGGCCTCAAGCAGGATATGATCTGCAGGCGCACGTCCTGGAAACATGTTGGAGGAGAAGAGGGCGCCCAGGCAGAAGCGCTGTTCCTGTTCCGGGGATAGGTAACCGAATCCCGGAGGAAGGCTGGCCCCCTTACCAAAGCCGAGGCCAATGGTGACGATCCTGGCCTCTGCAATTTCCGCTTGGGGCGGGGGATCACCAAGAGAGGCAAGCAGGGCCAGAGCCCGGTTCACCGGCAGGGCAAGGACCAGATTCCGGCCAAGAAAAGTGTCTCCTGCTGTCTCCACTTGCCAGCATCCGTTCTTGCGGGAAATACTGCTTACCGGACAGTTGGTGAGCAATTCTTTATCGCTGTTCAGCTCTTCGGTTAAGCGTTCGGCCAGCCGGGTCATTCCCTGAGGGAAGCTGGTCATGGCCGGCAAGCCTTTCTTTTTTCCGCTGTTCTTTTTGTCTGCAGCTTTTTTCTTTTTCAGGAGCCCCCGAATCACTGACCCGTGTTCTTTTTCCAGCTGCCGCACCCCAGGCATGACCCCGTCAATGACGAGGCGTTCCAGGTCACCGGCATAGGTCCCGGTGAAGACTGCATCTACGTAGGGAAGCAGGGCCTTGCCGAAACGGTGGCGTACCCACTCACTCACCGTGGGTTCTCCAGCCAGTGGCTTTTTCCAGAGATCAGCAAGCACCCTCAGTTTCTGCAGGGGTGAGATGAGCGGTGCCGCCAGGATCTTTGCCGGTGACTGGGGAATGAGCCTGAGGCTGCCATTCATGCAGACATAGCGGACAAATTTGGAGAGCGGCGCCTTCAAACATTCCTGGTCCAGGCCGGTTTCTTTGAGCAGTGTCTTGCTCTCAGGACAGTTGTCCAGAAATCCATGGGGTCCGCATTCGGCCAGAAAGCCGTTTTCCGAGTGACTCCGGATGGCCCCGCCTGTTGTTGCAGACTGTTCTATGAGGAGGAAGGAGTGGCCTGGCATTTGCCGCAGTTTCCAGGCAACAGTGAGTCCGGAGAGCCCGGCTCCAATGATCAGGGTGTCTTGTGTAGTTTTCATTGGATCGCGGCGCTCACATTACCTTTCTTGTCAACAAGGACCTCAACCCAGCCGCCGCTGCCGATCATTCCCGGATTGAGTATCAGGGTTTCGCCGATGCAGTCGCTGCCCTTTGCCTCGTGGATGTGGCCGGTGAGGCAGAGGGGCGGTTGATTCTGTTCAATAAAGCTGCGCACGGCCGAAGAGCCCACATGGCTGCCATCCGGCAGGAGATCAAGGGCCGTGTCCAGGGGAGGGGTGTGAGAGACCAGGATCAGGGGAATCTGGTGGTGTTCTAAGGGCTCAGCCAGTTCGATGAAGTTTCTCGCCTGGAAATAGGCCTGCTCCAGGGTACGCCCGATTTCTTTCTCACTGAATTCAGTGGGGGTGGCAAATGGGGTGGGATTGGATCCGCCGCAACCCATGAGACAGACTCCGCGCCTGAACAGTCTGGCCTGTCCGTGAATATTCATGTTCAGGGCATCCAGGTAGTCATTGATTGCAAACTCATCAAGGTTGCCCACCTGGGCCAGAACATGGGGGTTGACCTCCAGGATTCGGTTGAGGATATCGCGGGCCTCGGGGCGTGACCCGTAATTGGTGAGGTCACCTGTCAGGATAAGCAGGTCTGCTGAGGAAATGTTTGGAATTTTGTCAAAATTTCCCAGAGACATGTGGATGTCGCCAAAGGCTATGATTCTCATATTGTTCTCCTCAAAAAGCGAAATTTGACTCTTTCCCTCTCTCAGTCCCGGAAAAACTGACTTCTATTGCGAACCAGAGACTTGACAGCAGGGGATGTATGTTTATCATTTTCGCCGACTTCAGAAAAAAAAGCAACGGAATTGGGCCTGACCCATCAGTCCAGCCTGGATACAGCAGAGGCGCCGCTGCAAAGATATAACCCAAGAGAACGTTGTCCTTAAGGAGGAGTATTGCATATGAGCAGCCAGACAAGCACCCATGAGTTTCAGACAGAAACCAAGAAACTACTCGATATCGTGATCCATTCGCTCTACACGGACCGTGATATTTTTGTTCGTGAATTGATTTCCAACGGTTCAGATGCCCTGGAAAAGATGCGTCATGAGAGTCTGACCAAGGAGGAGGTGTTTGATGCCCATGTTCCTCTGGAGATCACCATCGATCTGGATGAAAAAAAGCATACCATGACCATCACCGATAGTGGTATCGGGATGAGCAGAGCAGAACTGGAGATAAATCTGGGTACCATTGCCCATTCCGGATCCGGGAATTTTGTTGCAGAGCTTGCAGAAGCTGCACAGAAGGATGTGAGCCTGATCGGTCAGTTTGGTGTGGGCTTTTATGCCGCCTTTATGGCAGCGGAAAAAGTCACAGTACAGAGCCGTTCCTGGGATGGGTCTGAGGGGAACGAGTGGGTCTCTGATGGAACAGGAAGCTTTTCCATTGCTGAATGTCCCGGTCTGCACCGCGGTACCAGGATCATCCTTGAACTGAAAGAAGATGCCTATGAGTATGCTGAGAAGTGGAAGGTGGAAACCATCATCAAACAGTACTCTGCCTTTGTGCCCTTTCCCATCAAGCTTGAAGGGGAGGTCGTAAACACGGTACAGGCCCTCTGGACTCGGAGTAAGAGCGAGATCACAGATGAAGAGTACAACGACTTTTATAAATTTGTCGGCAATGCTGTGGATGAGCCCCATTTTCGTCTCCATTTTTCTGCAGACGCCCCGCTGGCCATCAATGCCCTGCTCTTTGTTCCCAAAGAGAATTTTGAAAACATGGGATTCGGTAGAGTCGATCCTGGAGTGAACCTCTACTGCCAGCGTATCCTGATTGATCAGCACTCCGAGAATATCCTGCCGGAGTGGCTGCGTTTTCTGAAAGGTGTGGTGGACAGCGAAGATCTTCCTCTGAATATTTCCCGCCAGGCCCTGCAGGATAATGCCCTGGTCCTCAAACTGCGCAAGGTCATTACCAAACGTTTTCTCAAATTCCTTGCTGAAGAGGCCAGGAAAGATGAAGATAACTATCTTGATTTCTGGAACACCTTTGGCATCTTTCTGAAAGAGGGTGTGACCTCTGACTTTGAATTTCAGAAGGAACTGGCCGCATTGGTCCGTTTCGAGTCCTCCCGTTCCGAGGACGGCAAGCCTACCTCGCTCACCGAGTATGTGGAGCGTATGGGCGAAGGTCAGGATACGATCTATTACATCAATGGTCCCAACCGGGCTGCCATTGAATCCGGGCCATACGTGGAGATGTTCAACAAGAAGAACATCGAGATCATCTACACCATGGAGCCCATTGACGACTTTGTCCTCAACCATCTGGGCGAGTTTGATGGAAAGAAACTGGTTTCTGCTGATCGGGCCGATCTTGACCTCTCTGCTGCAGGGAGTGAGGAGACAAAGCAGGACGATGAGGAGAAGCTTGACAGCGAGGCTGGAGACGAGCTGGTCAGCTGGCTGAAGAAAACCCTGGAAGACAAGGTGGCAGATGTCATTGAGTCCAAACGTCTGGTGGATTCTCCGGCTATGATAGTGAACCCGGACGGTTTTATGACCTCCTCCATGGAGCGGGTCATGGCAGCAAGCCGCATGGAAAAGGGCATGGTTCCTGAGAGCTCCAAGAAAAACCTGGAGATCAATCTTGCCAGCCCCCTGATTAAACAGCTGGCAGGTCTTGTGAAAAGCGACGAATCCTTTGCCGCCGAAGTAGCTGCCCAGATCTTTGATAATGCCACGATTCAGGCGGGTCTGGTCGTGGATCCCATGGCCATGGTGGAGCGGAATTATAAGATTTTGCAGAAGGCAGTGGGTGCTTGAACTACTTAACTATTGAAAAAATGGGCCCTTCAGGCTATAGAACGGTTGAAATCATTAACTTCACGGGTTTTTCAACCGTTCTTTTTAATAGGAAATTCTCATGTCCATGACTCTTCGTCCTCTTTTTTTTCTGATAATGGTCTTGGCCTTAGTCCTCGGCGGCTGTTCCAGTGGTCCTTCCCGTCACCTGGCATCTGATGTCTCTATGATCAAGGCTGGTCAGACCAGTCGTCAGGAGGTCCTGGAACTGCTGGGAGAACCGGACTCCAAGCGGATGGTGGCAGCAGGCACGGAACAGTGGGTGTATTACGAGGAAGACCCGTCAGTCATGCAGGCTGCCCCCATAGTTGGAGGGGTCTTTGATCCCAGCGGCTACCATATGGTGGTGGTGACTCTTGCAGGAGATATGGTCACCAGCTGCCGCTACAGTGCCTATGACGATGATGAATTTGACTGGCAGGACGATTATTCCTGGCAAGAGATCGAAAAGTGACAGACCGCTTTGCCACTGTGCGCGAGCGAATGGTGCAGGAGCAACTCCTGCGCCGCGGAATCTCTGATCCGCAAACCCTGAAGGCCATGGCAGAGGTACCCAGGCATCTCTTTGTTGATGATGCCATGCAGGCCAGTGCCTATGGCGATCATCCCCTTCCCATTGCCGGCGACCAGACCATTTCTCAGCCCTATATCGTGGCAGC
>DAOVAI010000201.1 GCA_030671085.1 Pseudomonadota bacterium
GGATGGGACGGCGTGCGACCAGTGCTCTGTCCCCAGGCGGCCATTATTTCGGCCATCAACTTTGCCTATGACATGACCCAGAATACGGCCGAGGAAGTGATGCAGGACATCGACGAAGAAGATCCCGAGGCACTGTTCTCAGAGATCGAAGAGACCGGAGATCTCCTCGACGACACCAGCGACTCCCCGGTAATCCGCCTGGTCCATCTCATATTTTCCCAGGCCGTACGCGACAATGCCTCGGATATCCATATCGAACCCTACCAGAATTCCCTCAAAATCCGCCAGCGGCTGGACGGCATCCTCTACGACATGCTAAGTCCACCCAAACATGTACAGTCGGCCCTGACCTCCAGGATCAAGATCATGGCCAAGCTCAATATTGCGGAGAAACGTCTGCCCCAGGACGGTCGCATAGAGCTCAAGGTGGGCAACAAGGAAGTGGATATCCGTGTCTCTACCCTGCCCACTGCCTTTGGTGAACGGGTGGTGCTGCGTCTGCTTGACAAATCTTCGGTGCTTATCTCGCTTACCGATCTCGGCATGCCTGAGGACTGTTTCATCCCCTTCTCCGAGGAGATCAAGGCCGCCAATGGCATTGTCCTGGTCACCGGCCCCACGGGAAGCGGTAAGACCACTACCCTCTATGCAGCACTGACCTCCATCAACAACACCGACATCAATATCATCACCGTGGAGGATCCCATTGAATACCGGATCAGCGGTATCGGCCAGGTTCAGGTCAACCCCAAGATCAACCTCACCTTTGCCTCAGGCCTCCGCTCCATTGTCCGCCAGGATCCAGATGTTATCCTGGTGGGTGAGATCCGCGACACGGAAACCGCCCAGATTGCCATCCAGTCTGCCCTCACCGGCCACCTGGTCTTCTCCACCCTGCACACCAACGATGCGGCCAGTGCCATCACCCGCCTCATTGATATGGGCATCGAGCCATTCCTCATCTCCTCTTCCATCAATGCCATCCTGGCCCAGCGCCTGGTACGAATCATCTGTCCCCACTGCAAGGAAGGTTATATTCCAAACCCAACAGCTATCAAGAAACTGGGGCTCACTCCAGAAGAGATGGAGGGAAAACTGGTGTATCGGGGCCAGGGCTGCTCCAAATGCCACCACACCGGCTTTAAGGGGCGCTGCGGCATCTTTGAACTGATGCTCATGGATCAGACCATGAAACATCTGGTCTTAAACACGGCCAATTCCGATGCCATTAAGAACCAGGCAGTCAAAAACGGTATGATCACCCTCCGCCACGATGGTGCCAACAAGGTGCTGGAGGGGATCACAACCATCGAAGAAGTCTACCGTGTTTCTCAGGAATAGATGAGATTAGTTGAGAGTTGAGAGTTGAGAGTTGTTGACAGGGAAGGAAATCCATAAGACTGCACTTTTTCTCATGCTTTTCTTTGGCTTTCTGCCCAGTTTGGGACAGGGAGCTGAAACGCTGATCGTCGGCTACAGCGAGAACCTGCCCCTGGTCTTTAGCGGAAAAAACGGTCCGCCTGCCGGATTGTATATCGAAATCATCCACTACATCTCCAAGAAAGAAGGCTGGCAGCTTCAGTTCTTCTCAGGCATGTAGACGATGAGCATGGTTTTCTGCAGCTTCTTGCCCACGGTGTCGGCAAGGGAACCAAAGAAAAACTTCTTGATCACCTGTGTCCTGGTGGCACCCATGACCACCAGGTCATACTCTTCCGACTCGTCCAGGATCGCCTGTACCCTGGCATCGGTGGCCACTACCTTGACGGACAGGTCCATTTTCTGCCCACGTCCCTCAAGCCATTTATTCACCTCTTCCTCTTTGGCCTGGAGGACAGTATCCACTTCCCCGGAACGGAGGAGGTAGAGCAGCTCCACCTGATGTTCTCCTATAATATCGAGGGCTACCACTATCGGGTACACCTCTTCCAGGTCATCGAGACTCACCACCGGGACAAGGATCCGTTCCGTATGCAGCTGTCCGAAAAAACGGACCACCACCACCGGACAACTCACATTTCCGGCAACAACCTCCAGGGTCTCATGGAAACTACTCACCGTCCCATGCAGGGGATATCCGAGGACGACCATCTTGGCCGCATTATACTCCACGCCGGCCACAAGACCCGAGGGCACAGAAGGATCGGGCACCACTTCAGTGGCCAGAGGATAGCCCATACTCGCCACCTCTTCCAGTTCCTCCTGGAAAAATTTTGCAGGGATCTGTGTCCCTGGTTCAACAACCCGCACCGCCATGGGCAGGCACCTGTAAAAATGAGCAAAAATGGTGGCAAAACGAGCAAGACCGGCAACAGTGACATGATGTGCTGCCCCAAACACCACCACGCCTTGCGACGGAATCTGAGGGCTCAACTTCTCCCAGGTCCAGGGGACAATCTCCACCCCTTCTGCTGAGCGCAGATGGAGTTCACTCTTTTTGTCTGAAAGTCCGTTTTCCTCCCTGCTCCTCTCTTCGTTCAACGCATGGGCCTCTCCGGCACTGGTCACCGCAAAACGAACGGCCAGTGGACCAACCAGCTCGGAGAGAAAGACCCCGGTCAAGACCACCGGAGTAATAATAGAGGCATACCCGGTCAGAGCCGGGTCACTGGAGATGAGAAAGATGAGGCCGATGGCCACCCCTGCCTGGGGCACCAGGCCGAAACCAAGATAGCGCAAAACCGCCTGGGGTGCCTGACCGATACGGGCCCCGATGGCCACCCCATTGACCTTTCCCACAAGACGGGCAAGAAAATAGATCGTACCCAGGATACCTGCAGCTCCCAGGGCCTTCAGATCAAGGTGAGTCCCGGCCAGGGTAAAGAAGAGGACATAGATAGGCGGTTCAAAACGGTTGAGGGCCCGGAATATTCTGACATCCCGCTCTGCCCTGTTGACCAGGATAAACCCGGCAGCCATCCCGGCAAGCAGGGGAGAGAGGTCAAGAAAGAGAGCCAGTTCACTGCAGAGCAGGAGCAGGGCCAGTCCCCCGGTCATCATCTCTCCCTGACTCTTCAGTCTGCGTAAAACCACATCGAGCAGGATTCCGGTAAATACCCCCAGGGCCAGTGATTGACCAATGTCCAGAAATCCATGCAAGATGACCAGGTAAAAGGCATTACCCGATTGCCCCATGATGTGGTGGGCAATGGAGATGGCAAAACCAAAGATCATGATGGCCAGGCCATTATCTATGGCAATAATGGCAAGAAGAGTTGCAGTAAAGGAGCCTGATGCCTTGACCTCACGGATAACGAGAAGGGTGGCGGCAGGTGCCGTGGCCAGCCCTACTGCCCCGAGAAGGAGGGCTATGGCAAACTGGTCACGCAGTTGCCAGCCCTCTATTTCCAATCCAGTAAAATAGATGGTCAGAAAAACAGCTGCAGCAATAAAGAAAAAAGCACCAATGGCCTCACAAAAACCGATCCAGGCCACACTTCGCAGGTGCTTGCGCAGCTTTTTCAGTTCAACATGCTCTCCGATGCCAAAGGAGATGAGCATGAGGGCAATATGGGTAAAATGATCAAGATTGGAGCCCACGGTATGGCGATTGATGAGATCAAAGCCACTGGGACCAAGGAGCACACCGGCAAGGATATAGCCGGTGACCGAAGGCAGACGTAGGCGCTGACAAATTTTTGCCACCAAAAGACCAGTG
>DAOVAI010000119.1 GCA_030671085.1 Pseudomonadota bacterium
TGCAGCACCTGTTCCCTGCACGCGAACCGGGAATATCTTGATGTTGGCTGGAGAATGTCTCTTTCTCCAAATCTTAAGAAAATCATGTACAGCTGCGCCGCTTGGTGAGGTGATGAGGACCACCTCTTCGGGGAAGGTTGGGATTGGTTTTTTTGTCTCTTTTGCAAACAGTCCTTCTGCCCCGAGCAGTTTTTTTAACTTCTCAAAGCGCAGCTGCAGCAGGCCGCTTCCCTGAAAATCGATGGTGTCGATTATGATCTGATAATCACCCCTTGGTTCATAGACGGAAATGCGCCCATGGCAGATGACCTGCTGTCCATCCTCGATATCTTTTTCCAGGTATCGCCGCTGTCCTTTGAAAAGCACGGCCCGCAGCTGTGCTCCTTCATCCTTTAGAGTAAAATAACTGTGTCCGGAAAAAGGGCGCTTGAGGTTGGAGATCTCCCCCTGCACTCGGATGAAGCGAAATTTGTTCTCAACCAGATTCTTTAACTCTCTGGTGAGCGAACTGACAGAATAAATCTGGGACTGTTCACTGATTATCATGGCTGAATGTGGAAAATGGGTTGCTATCGGTTAAAAAACCACGATAATAGGGTTTGAGAATAGACATGGTTGTCAGTATAGGGTAAATTAGAGGGTTTGCTAGAGGTAATTTTTGCATGCATCTAGTATTGAGTGAACGATAAAGACATTACCACAATGTCTAAATCATAGGGAACAAAAAAAGGGCCGAGGAGAAAAGGATGAGTGAACCAAGCGCGTTTAATATAAAAACTGTTGAAGAGCAGGCCTACAGCGAAACCAGCGGACTTCTGGATCAGCTGAACCTTCCGCCCGGAGCAGTTCGCTTTATCAGGGATAATAAAAAAGCAATCCAGATAACAGCTGCCGTTATCATCGTGGCAGTGGTTGTTGGCTCCCTGTATAGAAGCTATCGCGTCAAACGTCTTGAAAATGCAGCAAGCAGCCTGGCTTTGGCCCTGAGTGTTGAAGGTGATGCCAGGGCGCAGGGGTTGCAACAGGTTGCAGATGATTTTTCAGGCACCCCTTCAGCTCTCTGGGCGACCACAGAGCTTGGCCATCAAGCCATGAAAGATGCACTCTATAAGCAGGCTATTGGCCATTACTCGCAGGTGCGCGATAAAATCAGCGCCTCAAACCCCATGTACGGCCTGCTCAGTTACGCCATCGCCCAGGCCAATGAGGCTGGGAAAAGCTACGAGGCCGCTGCTGCTGCTTATTCAGATCTCAAGGAGATCGACGGATACAAAGATGAAGGCTACAGGGGAATGGCACGAGTCCTTGAAGCACAGGGCCAGAATGATAAAGCCCTGGCAGTTTACCAAGAGTATATGGGCAGCTTCCTTGGAGAGAATCATGATGAGCAGGCCAAGAAAATTATCATGGAGAAGATAACTCGCCTTCGTGTGCAGTAGATGAAGGTCATCACCACTCCCCAAGAGATGCAGGCGCTTGCCCAGACCTGGAGAGTGGATGGGCTTATAGTAGGCCTGGTGCCGACCATGGGCTGGTTCCATGAGGGACATCTCTCTCTCATGCGCAAGGCGCGGGAAATCACTGATAAGGTGATAGTCAGTCTCTTTGTCAACCCCATGCAATTTGGCCCCACTGAAGATCTGGACAACTACCCCCATGATCTTGAAAGAGATCGTAAACTTGCTGACGCAGAGAGTGTCGATGTGCTTTACGCCCCGGATGCTTCAGCTATGTATCCTGTTGAGTTTAAGACCAGTGTCCATGTGCATGGCTTGACCAGCGGTTTATGCGGCGGTGACAGGCCTGGACATTTTGATGGTGTTACGACAGTGGTTGCCAAGCTCTTTAATCAGACATTGCCCCACATTGCTGTCTTTGGGGAAAAAGATTTTCAGCAACTGGCTGTGATCAGGCAGATGGTGAGAGACCTGGACTTTCCAATAGAGATCATCGGTCACCCAATAGTTCGCGAAGAAAGCGGGCTGGCCATGAGTTCCAGGAACACCTATCTCAAAGAAAATGAGATGGAAGCAGCCCTTTCTCTGTCAAAGTCCATAGCACATGCTAGAATGCTTGTAGAGAAGAAAGAGACTATATCTCCAGACCAGATCAAAGAAGAGGTCAGAGGGATCATTCTTCAGCATTCTCAATGTGCAATAGATTATGTCGAAATCGTTGATCAGACGAGTCTGCAGTCCTGTGAGCAAGTCACTGGTGAGAGTGTACTGGTTCTTGCTGTGAAAATTAATCAGCGCATTCGTTTAATAGATAATTCCACTTTAATAGGTAACTGATATGTTACGTCAAATGCTTAGGGCCAAACTCCACAAGGCCACCATTACCGAGGCAGACCTGAATTACGAGGGAAGTCTGACCATCGACAGAGAACTACTCGATGCCGTAGGGATAGTTCCTTTCGAGCGGGTAAAGGTCTACAATATCAACAATGGTGAACGCTTCGACACCTATGCCATTGAAGGCGAGCCAGGAACCGGCATCATCGGTCTCAATGGTGCTGCTGCCAGAAAAGGAATGATTGGAGATCTTATCATTATTGTAACCTTTGGATTTTATCACGACGATAAACTGGATGGATTTCATCCAAACATTGCTCTGCTCGATGAAAACAATAAGATTAAAAAAATGCTTACCAAGTAACTTTGATAATCTCGCAATAACTAGAAATTAATGATGGCGTCGTAAAAAGGAGTATCCCTATGCCGGGTTTTGAAGTCTTTGGTGAAGAAGAAAAGAAGGAAATCATGGATGTCCTGGATACAGGCGTTCTCTTCAGGTATGAGTTTGGTGACCAGCGCCAGGATGTTTATAAGGTCCTGGAGTTTGAAAAGAAGTTTGCAGACTACTGTGGAGCCGACTATGCCCAGGCCGTAACCTCCGGAACGGCGGCGTTGAAGGTTGCCATGGCTGCATTAGGGGTGGGACCGGGAGACGAAGTCATCACCCAGGGTTTCACCTTTGTTGCCACCTGGGAAGCTATTCTCGACATTGGGGCCATTCCTGTCTTTACTGAGGTGGATGAGACCCTGAATATGGATCCCACCGATCTTGCCAAGAAAATTACCGACAAGACCCGATGCATCATCCCGGTGCATATGCTTGGTGCCCAGGCAAGGATTGTTGAGATAGTTGCTCTAGCCAAACAACACAATATCCCCGTCCTTGAGGATACAGCCCAGGCAGCCGGAGGGCGGATTAACGGTCAGCATCTCGGAACTTTTGGTCAGTGCGGCACCTTTTCCTTCGATTCGGTGAAGACCATGACCACCGGTGAAGGCGGAATGATCATCACTGGCGATGAAAAGATGTGGCGAACCATGTCCGAGTACCATGATCATGGACATGACCATGCTGTCAATCCCGGTGGTCGAGGAGGGGAAGGACGCAGTTTTATCGGCTTTAATTACCGAATGATGGAACTCCAGGGAGCAATGGGTATTGCCCAGTTGGCCAAGCTTGATTCAATGATCGCAGCCCAGAAGGAACATAAAAGTCGCCTGCGTGCAGCAGCCTCGGCCATACCCGGAGTGAAATTCCGTACCCTGGTTGATGAGGCCGGGGATACAGCCACCTTTTTCGCCTTTATCCTGGAGTCCAGTGAACAGTGCAGGAAGGTGAATGAAGTGCTGGCTGCTGAAGGAGCAGGAGCCATTAATTTCAGTGAAAATACCTGGCATTTCTATCCAAAGTGGGAACACCTGCTGGGAGGTTCCACAACTGCTGCAGGCGGTTGGCCCTTTGCCGAGCCAGGAGGGAAGCGAAGGGTGGTCTATGATCCTGAAGCCTTACCAAAATCTGCTGATCTCATGTCAAGGACCCTTGTCTACCCGGTACCCATCAAGATGAGTGCAGAGCAGTTGGATAAAATTTGCCGCGCCCTGGAAAAAGCAGCCAGAGCCTGATCCTGTCCCAATACAAAAAAAGGGTGCTGGAGAAAAACTCCAACACCCTTTTTGCTCATGCACTGTGTTCCTTCCGGCCTTCGGCCTTCAGTTTAGTTACCGGTTGTTTTATTTGTAGAACTTATGACTGCCGTATTGATCAACAAAGGTAACGTCGGAAGTCCAGTATGGATTGATATTATCCAGATGGTAATAGGTAGCACCAGCGGTGAAGTCCGCAGAGTTCAAGGCGATATACACTGACTTCATGCACTGAAAAAAGGCTTTGGGGTCTTCGGGAATATAGGAATCTTTCTGTTTGATCCAGCTGAACTGATAGGGCTGGTTTACCACGTTTTTGATACTGAGGTGTTTTTGCGCAGCACGATTCAAGGTGACGTGGGCTACCGCTACCTGACCGATTTCCGGCTCTGATCGCGCTTCATGGTATACATTCAGGGTCAACCAAAGCAGTCCTTCTAGAAATGTCATGGTGTCTCTCCTTCTTTTCAATTCCCGGAAGATTGCTTCCGGATGTGTAAAATATTTCCCTTACTTATGAGACAAATACCTGAAATATTTTACTCAGGATGAACAACAGTAATGTCTTAAATACTTGGCGGTTGGAAACCTGACATAATAATCATTGCTAGTCAAGTAAATAGTTAAAAACTTACTTCGTTTGTTAGTGAGATCCTGGGTAACACCTCTAATATTAAAGAAAAAAGTTTAAAGTCTTTTTTGCTGAAAGATTAAACGATAAAGCTTATTATTAAGTATCTCATGGGAACAAGGTAAATACAAGTCATGAATCGTCAAGGGACACTCACTGAAAATATCCAGGGAATTGTTGAACGTGTCACGTTTCATAACGAGACTAACGGCTGGAGTGTGCTCCGGGTAAAGTGTTTCAATGAGTTTGAACCGGTAACGGTGATCGTCCATCAGACCAAAGTCTTTGCCGGGGCCACCATGAAATTTTACGGCAGCTGGAGCAACCACCCCAAATTTGGCAGACAGTTTTCCGCAGAACGGGCAGAGGAGCGTAAACCAGCCACTGCTGCGGCCCTTGAGAAGTATCTCGGCTCTGGCCTCATTAAAGGCGTCGGTCCAAAGACCGCCAAGAGAATTGTTTCCTACTTTGGCGAAAAGACCCTCACTGTGTTTGAAGAACACATTGATGATCTTCTTCAGGTCCCGGGCATTGCAGCAAAGAAACTCGAAGGGATCAGGGAGGCCTGGGAAGAACATAAGGCCATTCGTGATGTCATGCTGTTCCTTCAGGGACATGGAATCTCGACCCTTTTTGCTGTCCGTATCTTTAAAAAATATGGTCAGCGGGCCATTGGGCTGGTGACCGAAAATCCTTACCGGCTTGCCAATGATTTTTACGGAATCGGTTTTTTTTCTGCAGACAAGGTTGCCCTGTCTCTTGGTATTGAAAAGAATGCTCCCATACGCATCTCTGCAGCCATCCGCCATATCCTGGCAGCGTCAAGGGATCAGGGACACTGCTACCTTACCAGGGACCAGATCCAGGATGGGGTCAAGCAGCTCCTGGACTTGGATATTACCGGTCTCATCGAAACTTATCTCCAGCTCATGGAACAGGAGAAGCTCCTCAAGCGACGTCTCCTTGTCTTAAAAGACCAGGGCCAGGTTCCCTGCTATTATGCAAAATCCCTCTATTTTGATGAAAAAGAGACTGCAGAATCCATTCATGCCCTGTGCCGGCCTGTTAGTGTAGACAATGAACGAGTCAGTAAATGGATAGAGGACTACGGGAAGAAACAACAGATCACCCTCAGTCCTGAACAGGAAGAGGCCGTAAAGGGGATAACTGCTTGCGGCTGCGCTATCCTCACCGGAGGTCCAGGCTGCGGAAAGACCACCACCACAAAGACCCTGGTCAAACTGTTCCTGGCCATGGGGAAAGAAGTCCTGCTTGCTGCCCCCACAGGACGTGCTGCCCAGCGTATGGAAGAGGTGATCGGTCTTGAGGCGAAGACCATTCACCGCCTGCTGGAGTTTCAGGGTGGATCGTTCAGGCGAAACAGAGAAAACCCGTTGCCAGGCGATGTCCTGGTGGTGGATGAGTGTTCCATGCTGGACATCAGTCTCAGTGCCTCTTTATTGGCCGCCATGCCTGAGAGTGCGCAACTGGTGCTGGTTGGTGATGCGGACCAGCTCCCATCTGTTGGGGCAGGGAATGTCCTGGGAGATCTGTTGGGATCAGGGGTGGTTCCTGCCTTTACCTTGAAAACCGTGTTTCGCCAGGCCCAGGAATCGCATATTATCTCCTATGCCCATACTATCAATAACGGCAGCATACCGAAGATCCCCTCACCGTTTAAAGCACCAGATCTCTGGCAGGAACAACGGGACTGTCTCTTCCTTGATTCAAATGAGGCTACCCAGGAACAGTTGCGTATTATTGGTCGGGCAAAAGAGCAGCTTCAGCTCCAGGAAAGAGAAGAAGAATTCGGAAAAGAACACCTCTATTTTCAGGAAGCGGATGCGGACGAAAAAAAACATGCTCCCTTAAGTGCACAACCTGGAAAATATGATCATATCAACTTTGGACTGCTCCAGACCGCTGAAAACAAGGCGGACGAATTGCGGGCTGTCCTGAAACAGGTTCATCCCTGGTCCTCCCTCTACTACGGTCTGACAGCTCAGCAGGTAATTTTACGACTCTATACGGAGTGGATTCCTAAATATTTTGGAAAATCCTGCGAGATCCAGGTCCTCTCTCCCATGACCAGAGGCAGCCTTGGCACAGTGAAACTCAATGAGGCCCTGCAAAAGAGTGTTAATCCACCTGATAAGGGAAAGGGACAGCTGAGTCTTGGCGAGAGGATCTTTCGTGTGGGCGACCGGGTGATCCATCGGAAAAACAACTATGATCTGGGTGTGTTCAATGGCGATATTGGTGAGATCAGGTCAATAAATTCCATTGACCTCACCTGCATCGTCCGTTTTTTTTCCGACAAACGGGAGGTGGAGTACCAGCGCGATCAGATCAGTGAACTGGACCTGGCTTATGGCATCACCATCCATAAGTCGCAGGGCAGTGAATTTGACTGTGTCATCATTCCCCTTGTCTCCCAGCACTATAAGATGCTATTTAGAAATTTGATATACACCGGACTGACAAGAGCCAAAAAACTTGCAGTTTTTGTGGGAACCAGGCAGGCTCTGTCCATGGCCATCCGAAACATGGATACAGCCAGACGGCAGACAGCCCTGCCTCTTTTGTTACAGGAATTGCAGCAAAATCGTTTTTAGATGGGTGTCGGGTTAGTGAAACGTAACCCGACAGAAACCGGTGCTTACCCCGAAGGTTATCATGAACAACTGGTTTAACTCTACAAGATTGAACCAGTCCAGGGTATACCTCCAAACTATCCCGGTGATCAGGTATCAAATACATTGTTGAGGAGAAAACATGGAATACAGAACAGGATCCATCGGTCGCGTGCTGACTATACGATTTGACCATGGCGATGACTTTCTTGATGAATTGAAACAGCTCATTCTTGCAGAGAAAATCAAAAGTGGCTGGTTCCAGATATTAGGCGGTGTAAGGCAGGCAGGAGTGGTCACCGGACCAAAAGAGCCGGTCATGCCGCCTGAGCCTGTCTGGCGTGAGGTAGACGAAGCACGTGAGGTGGTGGGCACTGGTTCTGTCCATATGGATGGCGAGGAG
>DAOVAI010000022.1 GCA_030671085.1 Pseudomonadota bacterium
AGTGGAAAAACTTCCCAGTTCGAAAACCATTACCCGCACACCTTTTGCCAGTTCAAAAAAGGTGTATGTGCAGGGCAAGCTTCATGACATCAAGGTGGGCATGCGGGAAATCAGCGTGGATGACCAGGCAATCAAAGGGCCTGGAGGTTGTGGCTCTGTTGTTACCGTGTACGACACAAGTGGTCCCTACTCTGACCCGGAGGTGGAGCTCGATGTGCGTAAAGGTTTGCCTAGATTGCGCGAAAAATGGATTATGGAGCGTGGTGATGTGGAGCAGCTTGCAGACCTGAGCTCTCAGTTTGGTAAAGATCGACTCTATAATTCAGACCTGGATCATCTCCGTTTTCAGGAAGTCAAAAAACCACTCAGGGCCAAACCTGGGAAGAATGTGTCCCAGCTCTACTATGCCCGTCAGGGGATCATTACCCCGGAAATGGAGTATGTGGCCATTCGCGAAAATCAGCGTATCGATGAGCTGCAGGAAGAGCTGTCCCAGCAGCCGGGTGAGAGTTTTGGTGCCAATACGCCCAAGTCCCATATCACCCCGGAATTTGTGCGCGATGAAATTGCCTGCAGAAGGGCAGTGCTACCCTGTAGCATCAACCATCCGGAAAGTGAGCCCATGATTATCGGCCGGAACTTTCTGGTGAAGATTAATGCCAATATCGGCAACTCATCCATAACTTCCTCCATTGAAGAAGAAGTGGAAAAGATGGTCTGGGCCACGCGCTGGGGTGCTGATACGGTCATGGACCTTTCCACAGGGAAAAACATTCATGAAACCCGGGAATGGATCCTGCGCAATTCGCCTGTACCCATCGGTACCGTCCCCATATATCAGGCCCTGGAAAAGGTGGATGGCAAGGCAGAAGAGTTGACCTGGGAGATGTTTAGAGACACCCTGGTTGAGCAGTGCGAACAGGGAGTAAGTTATTTCACCATTCATGCCGGACTCCGCCTCCATCACGTACCCATGACAGCCAAACGCACCACCGGGATTGTCAGTCGAGGCGGCAGTATCCTGGCCAAGTGGTGCTTGGCCCACCATAAAGAGAATTTTCTCTATACTCATTTTGAAGAGACCTGTGAGCTGCTCAAGCAGTATGACGTTGGATTTTCACTGGGAGACGGGCTGCGTCCCGGTTGTCTGCAGGATGCCAACGATGAGGCACAGTTTGGTGAACTGGAGACCCTGGGTGAATTGACAAAACTTGCCTGGAAGCATGATGTGCAGTGCTTTATTGAAGGTCCCGGCCATGTTCCCATGCATATGATCAAAGAGAATATGGACAAACAGCTGGAGGCGTGTGGTGAGGCACCTTTTTATACCCTTGGTCCTCTGGTCACCGACATTGCTCCGGGCTATGACCACATTACCAGTGCCATCGGGGCTGCCATGATTGGCTGGTACGGTACGGCCATGCTCTGTTATGTAACGCCCAAGGAGCATCTTGGGCTGCCTGATCGGGAAGATGTGCGTGAAGGCGTGGTGACCTATAAACTGGCCGCCCATGCAGCAGATCTGGCCAAGGGACATCCAGGAGCACAGTACCGTGACAATGCGATTTCCAGAGCTCGTTTTGAGTTCCGCTGGCAGGATCAGTTCAATTTGGCACTGGATCCGGAAAAGGCGGTGGAGTTCCACGATAAAACCCTTCCTCATTCAAATGCCAAGGTGGCCCATTTTTGTTCCATGTGCGGCCCTAAATTCTGTTCCATGAAGATCTCTCATGAAGTGCGGGATTATGCAAAATCGCTGGAATTGGGTGAAGAGGATGCTTTGGTAAAAGGGATGAAAGAAAAGTCAGAAGAATTTGCCCAATCCGGCTGCAAAATCTACCAGAAGGGGTAACTGCCACAGAATAGCTGGTTATAGGGAAATAAACAGCCAAGGACTTTTTTTACGGGAGCCCTTGGCTGTACCAAGCAGAGGCTGTTGAATCGTTTCTGCTTAACCCGAATAGATCGAAACTTTTAAAAAATCCTGGATAAGTACCTTCACGAAATAATATTCTGCCACTCTTTTCAGTACCCCCTTGAGGGGTGCAAAAACGCAAAATATTATTTTTAAGGTACTAAAAGCGAATCTGAATTCCGGCACCAACGCCATACTCAGAATGGTAGCTGCCAAGCAGGGAGAAATCCTTACTCACCATATAGCGAAAGCCGGTGCCGCCCTCCCACTCTTCTTCAGTGTCATACTCCACCTCGCCATAGAGAGCGAGGCGGGGAGTCAGGGCAAAGCTCTTTTCCAGGGCTATCCGTGCTTCACCTTCAGTGTCAATCCATAGGGTTGATTCGATATAAAGGGGAAGCAGATAGGTCAGGCCGGCAATCCCTCTCACTTTTTCAAACTCATCCTCTTCATCACCTTCAAGATACGAGCCGACAAAGAGTGTGGAGAATCGGTTAAGGTAATAGTCCCAGCGGAGGGTGCCTTCCCACTCGTTTTCATCAACATCCTGCCACCCCACTTCCCAGTCTGCAGTAAGAATGTGACGAGTGTTACTGAGCTGCAGGGTTCCTTCAGTCATATGGCTGAGCAGGTCGGCCTCTCCCCAGAAATACCAGGGGTCACTGTAGAGCTTGGGCCGTACGGCTGCAATTGCGGGACCTGGGATGAAGTTGTCATACTCCACCACCCGGGCCATGCCGCTTTTCATATGATAGAGCAGGTGGCAGTGGAAGAACCAGTCACCCACCTCATTGGCGTCAAATTCAATGACAGTGGTGCTCATGGGCGCCACATCCACCGTGTGTTTGAGAGGAGCAAAGTCGCCCTGGCCATTGATCACCCTGAAAAAATGACCGTGGAGATGCATGGGGTGGTGCATCATGGTCCGGTTGATCATGATAAAGCGGACTTTTTCTCCCTCCTTGATTCGGATCGAGTCATCCTCCGAGAGTATTTTATTGTTCAGGGTCCAGATGTAGCGCTCCATATCGCCATCCAGGGTGAGCCGGATTTCACGCATCGGTTTGTCGCTCTGAAAGGTGGTTCTGGAAAGGGCCCGCAGCTCCTGGTAAGGGGTAAGGGGACGGCGGGGATCCATACCGTCAACTGCCAGTTCGCCTGCTGAGGAGATGTCTGCCCCCAGGAAGCGGAAATTGGTGCCAAACTGTTTGCCGCCCCGTTCAGGAATTGCCGGCGGCTCAGGGGATATCTCTGCAGGATGAGATTCTCCATGACCCTGCTGAGTCGGGGACATCTGGTGTTGCGAGTGTTCCTGCATGCTTTGATGACTATTCATGTCATGACCGGAAGGAGCAGCCTTGTGCTGGCCATGGTCCATATCATGCATAGCATCCATTCCTGCCATACCAGGTGCGTCAAGCTCCCCTTGCCGTACCTTGGCATCTCCCATGCCCATGGCCTCTGGTGGGGTGAGGGCAAAGACATCTGCCAGGTTCAAATGGCCCATTCCCTGATAGAGGTTGGGTTTAGGGAGGTTGACTGCATATGTTTTATGCCCTTTACCAAGCCAGAGAGAAGCATAGCCAGAGCCGTCGTGGGCAGTGGCCCGCAGTTCATAGGAGCCATGTTGCGGGATCTTGACCAGTACATCATAGGTCTCGGCAACTCCGATGAGGAAGCGGTCCTTGTCAATAGCTTCTACCCGCTGTCCGTCTGCGGCGATAATGGTCATGGGGCCACCACTGAATTCCAGGTGAAAATAGGTGGTGGCTGAGCCGTCAATGATCCTCAAGCGAATTGTTTCTCCTGGTTCAGCCTCTAAAAATGTTTCGGCCTGACCATTGGCCAGAAAACAGTCATAGGCCACATCGGCAATATCCATGGGGGGCATGCGCTGCAGTTCCCTGGTGAAATAGTCAGCCAGTTTGCCAAGCCGTGCGGCTCCAAAGATACTTTGTCCGCTTCCCTTTTCCAGACTGTACCACTCACTGCCTCGTTTCAGAGTGCGTAACACCGCATGGGGGTCTTCATCGGTCCAGTCGGAAAGGAGAACCACATGTTCAATGTCTGCGCTAATGTCTGGGGCTTGTGGTGCTATGACAATGGCCCCATAGACGCCTCTCTGTTCCTGGAGGCTGGTGTGGGAGTGGTACCAGTAGGTGCCGTTCTGACGAATGGGGAATTCGTAGGTAAAGGTTGTGCCGGGAGCAATGGGAGGAAAACTGATATTGGGAACGCCATCCATTCCGGGCGGAACCAGGAGGCCGTGCCAGTGGATGGAGGTCTCTACGTCCATTTTATTGTGGACATGGATTCTGGCCAGGTCACCTTCCTTGAAAAAAAGGGTGGGACCGGGGATGGTTTCATTCACGGTCATGGCAGTAACTGGTTTTCCGGTAAAATTGACCTCTTTTTGTTCTATGCTCAGGTCATATTCAATGGTGGCGGCCAAGAGAACCGGGCAGGGATGAAACAGGGAAAAGAGAAGAAAGAGGGTTGAGAAAATTGTGAAATACATCATGGGGCAGGCTCCTCATTGGTATTTCAGAAACTAAAGTAGTTCTCTTATCAAAGCATATGGGAGATTTTTTTTACAGTCCGTTCTGGAAAATGGATCACCTTATCCCGTGAAACGTGTAGTAATTGCCCAGAGGATCTTAAGGCTGATGAGTGCATAGAGCCCGGCAACGACATCGTCCATCATGATCCCGATCCCGCCGTGGATACGCTGGTCAAACCAGGAGACCGGAAAGGGCTTGAGGATATCAAAGAGACGGAAGAGGATAAACCCGAGGAGCCAGGCTGCCGGGTGATTGGGGGCTGCAGTCAGGGTGATGAACATACCGAGGAATTCGTCTATGACAATGGGCCCGGCATCGGCCTGATCAAGGATCTTTTCCGCAGAACCGGCGAGAAAAAAGCCAGCCACAAAGACCAGACCCATCATGGTGAGGTAGGAAGGCAAAGGCAGATTACGGAGAAAGTACCAGGGGACAAGGGCCGCAAGGGATCCCCAGGTTCCCGGGCATTTCGGGATCTTGCCGCTGTAGAATCCAGTGGCAAGAAACATGATGAGACGGTCCATTATTTCTCCTTTTCCTCTACAGTGCTGGAAACTGCCTGGTACACCTGGGAGAGAGGGATTTGATTCTTCTCGGCCACTTTTCTGCAGGCCTCATATTCCGGATAGATCACCGATCCCTTAGGGGTCTGTACTTTCTTTGCCATGATTTTTCCCCAGGGTGTGGGGATCATGACAGCTTCCCGTTCCAGAGTCATCCGTTCTTCCCTGCGAAAACGCAGGCCGATTGCCGTGGTTTCGGAAAGAATGATCTGCTTCAGCTTAAGGCCATGGACAGGGTCAGCAATGACCCGCAGCAGCTGTCCGGGGCGTCCCTTTTTCATGATCATGGGTGAGAGAGAAACATCCAGGGCCCCTTGATTGAAGAGCAGGTCGCAGAGATAGGGAAAGCCCTCACTGTTCCAGTCGTCGAGGTGGGTTTCGATGATCTCTACCTCCTGGCTCTCCTGTCCTCTCTGAACGTGACCGATAAGCAGTCGAAGAAGGTTAGGCTGCTCATGCTTCAGGCTGTGACTGCCTGCCCCGTAGCCACATTTCTTCATTGTCATGGGAGGCATAGAGCCGAATTTATCTGCCAGGCTGGTGACAAGGGCTGCTCCTGTGGGAGTGACCAGCTCCTGTTCCTGATCTACACCATATACCGGCACATCTCTGATGAGTTCACAGACAGCTGGCGCGGGCAGGGGCAGATTGCCGTGATCGCAGTGGACAAGGCCATGTCCCATGGGCAGGGGTGAGCAGATGAGCTGCTCAACTCCTAAGTGATGGAGGCCGATCAGGACACCCACGATATCGACGATGGTGTCCACTGCCCCCACTTCATGGAAATGGATCTTTTCCAGCTCCACATCGTGAACCTTGGCCTCGGCTTCGGCCAGACGGGTAAAGACCTTTCCGGCCCTGTTCACAATTGCCGGGGCAAGTCTGCTTGTCTCAAGGAGTGTGAGGATATCTTTTAGATGGCGAAACTGTTGCCTGGACGGCGAAGTAATGGTGACCTGCCTGCAGCTGATTCCGCAACGGAGTTCACGGGTTGCAGTGAGCTTGAAATCCACACCGTCAAGCCGGTTCAGTTCCCCAAGGAGAAGCTCCTGCTCCAGTCCTGCATGGAGGAGGGCCCCCATGAACATGTCGCCGCTGATCCCTGAGAAGCAGTCCAGGTAGGCTATGGTCGAATTGTTTTTTAACACTCTTGATGGTTTCGTTAAAAAGTTTATAGATCGTCATGCCGGACTTGATCCGGCATCCATAACCTTCTCTAACCACAGGATTCCGGGTCAAGCCTGGAATGACGTTTTAGAAAATTTCAGACTTTTTATGAGGTCATCAACCATGACAAAGTCGTAAAAATAATTAGCCGAAGCGTTGTCCAGGCTCGAGAGTCTGGCCGCAGAGATAGGCCTCTACACTCATTCGTCTTTTTCCTTCCGGCTGGATTTCCTGAATCAGGAGTCCCCCCTTGCCCGTGGCCAGGAGCAGTCCATCTCGATCAGCACGGATAACGGTTCCAGGTCTATGGGATGAGCTGCTCCCCTGTAACCCGGGAGAAAAGAAGCGAAATCGTTTCCCGTCCAGGAAACTGTAGGCTGTGGGCCATGGGTCCAGGCCCCGGATCAGGCAGTGGAGCTCCGCAGCCGGTTTGCTCCAGTCAATGATGCCGTCTTCCTTCTTCAGGGGCGGGGCCGCGGTGGCCAGGCTGTGATCCTGTTCAATGGGGGGCAGTTTGTCCTGCCGTAGAAGATCAAGGGCCTGCATGAGGGCAGTACCGCCTAGATTGGAGAGCTTGCTGAACAGGCTGCCTGCTGTTTCGTCGTCGGCAACTGGAATGGAGGCTGGCAGGAGCATGGCCCCGGTGTCCATTCCCTCGTCCATCTGCATGATGGTCACACCCGCCTCCTGGTCACCTTTGATAACGGCCCACTGGATAGGGGCCGCCCCGCGGTGACGGGGGAGGAGTGATCCGTGGATGTTGATGCAGCCCAAGGGGGGCAGGTCCAGGATGCTGGGCGGCAGGATTCGGCCATAGGCAGCAACTACGATGAGATCCGGCTGAAAAGAGCGCAGTGTGTCGGCAAAATCTGCAGTACGGATTTTTGTGGGTTGGAGCACTGGAATTCCCGCAGATTCGGCCAGGACCTTAACTGGCGGCGGGCTGAGTTTCTTGCCCCTGCCTTTGGGGCGATCGGGCTGGGTGATGACGGCAACGACCTCATCCTCTCCGTTGATCATGGCCTGGAGGGGTGGGACGGAAAAATCCGGGGTGCCCATGAAGATGATACGAAATGTTTTTGCCATACACTTATCCTTTTTTGGCGGCCAACATCTTTTTGATTTTTTTCTTGTACAGCGTACGTTTTAAGGTGCTGAGGTGATCGATGAAGAGGATGCCGTTGATATGGTCGATCTCATGCTGCAGGACCACGGCAAAGCGGTCTTCGGTGCTCAGTTCCTGCTCCTTGCCGGAGAGGTCCTGGTAGGTGACCGTGATCTTCTGGCTCCTTTTGACCATGGCCGTGAGGTCAAGCACAGAGAGACAACCCTCTTCATCGACCTGGTTGCCATCGCGGGCGGTGATCTCCGGATTGATCATGACCATAGACTGTTGCTCGTCTTCCTCCTTGGATACATCAACCACTATCAGTTGTATGGATTCCCCGATCTGGGGAGCGGCCAGGCCGACACCAGGGGCATCGTACATGGTTTCCACCATGTCTGAGGCCAGAGTCTGCAGGGTTTCGTCAAAGGCGGTAATTTTCTTTGCCTTCTGGCGAAGGACCGGGTCAGGAAATTTATGAATAGTACGCAGGCTCATGGGCAATAACTTGTTCTATGGGTAAAAGAGAATGGTTTATCAATGGGTTGGAGCAAGGTACCACAGGTACATCCTTTCCGCCATCAAAGTTGTTTTTCAACATAATATGCAGTAGTGTTGGCAGAGTCAATATTTACCCAATATCAACACACTGCAGTGAGCCCAGACAGCAATGACAGCAACGCTTCTTATACTTCTTTTCAGTTACCTGATCGGGGCTATTCCTTTTGGCCTGCTCTTTAGCCGGGCAGCAGGTAAAGACGTGCGCCAGGAAGGGAGTGGCAATATCGGGGCCACCAATGTTAGCCGGGTGTTGGGGAAGAAACTGGGCATCCTGACCCTGCTCTGCGATGTGGCGAAAGGATTTTTTCCTGTTTTTGCTGCCTCCGTCCTTCTTCCTGTGGGAGATAATTGGGAGCTCTTCATAGGATTGTCCGGCCTGGCCACAGTGCTTGGCCATATGTTCCCCGTCTATCTTGGTTTCAAGGGAGGCAAGGGTGTGGCCACGGCCCTGGGAGTTTTTCTCTTCTTTTCACCCTGGTCCATTCTCATTGCCTTGCTGGTCTTTGTCGCAGTGGTGGGCATATCTGGTTTTGTTTCTGCCGGTTCCCTGGCTGCAGCTGGTCTGATTCCTTTCTGTATTTGGTTTTTGAGCGGCAGTACCTCCACCTTTCTAGTTGCTGCTGTCATCGCTGTTCTTATCTGGATCAAGCACCGTTCCAATATTTCCAGGCTCCTCAAGGGCGAGGAGAAGAGCTGGAAAACAAAGGGGTCAGGATGACTACTCAATCGGAATGGGCGGAAATATCCCAGGCTAAGGAACTTCTCGGTCTGGGAGACAGGGCTACTCTGGGCGAGGTCAAGCGCAGCTACCGCAATAAGTGCAAGCAGTATCATCCTGATCTTGTGGGAAACGACAGGAAAAAGGGAGATATGATGCGCAAACTGACCCGGGCCTACGACGTACTCCTGCATCACTATGATCAGTTCAAGATTCCTTTGGTTCCAGGGGACAGTGATACGGTGGAGGCGGATGACTGGTGGATGGACAGGTTCGGGCAGGACCCTCTCTGGGGAAAAAAGAAGGGTTAGCCTCCAGCAGATCTCATTTCATCTGCTGGAGGGTGTAAAGCATAATGTCTGTGCGGCAACCTTGATTCCGCTTTGTGGCAACTTAGTTTCCGGAGAGGAACCTGTGACTGGGGAGAAGCGGGGTGAAATCGCCGTTCAGTTTGATGTATTTTTTCTTGTCTGTTCCGGTATAGGTTTCAACCAGGCGTCTCATGGCGGGTAAGCCATTTCCTAAGGCGGTAATGATAAAACCTTTTCCTGCCGGGCGTAAGCTCATACTATCCGCATTCATATTGCATCCTTCTTTTTGTCAGGTCTGTTGCTGGTTTTCCCCCGGTGAGGGGTGCTGCCTTGATAATCACTGCATAAATTGAACTGCAATATGAATGCCTGTTTGGCGTCGTTGAGGCGTGGGCGATGTTTTGAGTAAAATAATGGCGTGAAGGTTGTGCGATGCAGGAAGAATGCTTGGCGAGGCGTCAAGCACTCTTCTGTTTCTGCAGAGTGGTTCCATCTTCTGCACTTTCGTACTGCTTGCTCACTTCGGTGAACAGGGCGCAGTACTCATGGATCAGTTGTTTGCGATCCAGAGGTGTCAATTTGAAGTAGATGGGGCTTAACATGAGTACCCGTATGGCTTCCTGCTTGGTCATCGTTTCTCTCTCCTTCCCTGGAGGGTCATTTTGCAAGTACTGATCCTTCAGGGTGATGCGTTTCTCTCTTTCCTGTATTGTTCTTTTTCACCAATCTCCTCTTTTGGTTTACCTGAAAAGAACCCTTTCTCCTAATAGATTCTTTTTTGTTAATGAAATAGAGACGATGCCGCTGAACCATGTGTTGGGCAGGAATGTCTCTTGTTTCTGAAAATATTCTTGACAGATACTTAGGAATGCTTTTATTTAGCAATGCTAAGTAAAAGAAAAAATTAACTGTAGAGGGTTGTCAAAGAAGAATGGTCAGTGAGAAGACAATAGAGCAGGCTCGTTTCATTGCTGCGGCAGGGAAAAAACTGAAAAATCGGATGTTTGCCATCCAGTCCAGGGTGGGTGAGAGCTGTGCAACCTGCCAGGGAGAGGAGCTTTCCGTGGCCCAGATGCATACGCTGATGACGGTTCAGAGTTGTGGTGAGAGTACTATCACCAATTTGGCGACTCTCCTCGGGGTCTCTCCGCCTTCGGCTTCATCTATGGTGGAGCGGTTGGTGGACAAGGGACTGCTGCATCGGGAACGGAGTCGGAAGGATCGAAGAAAGGTGGTGGTACGCCTCTCTCGGCGGGCAGCCGAGCATGTTGAGCGGATGGAAGGGGCAGTACTGGCCACCTTTGTTGACCTGGTGGAAAAGGTGGGCCCTGAGACTGCAGAAAAATGGTGCGAGGTGTTTGCTCGAGTGGAACAGGTCCTGGCAGCTGGAGAGCAAGATAAGGTGAAAGATGATGAGTGAACAGCAGGCAACAATTGATCGAGGAACAGTAATCATTCGGGTTATAGCCTGTCTGCTGATTCTGGTAGTCGGATTTGGCGGGTTTCGTTTTTTAAAAGGTCGGAAAAAGGCCCCAGCCCAGGCCGAGCAGGTGGAACGTCCCCTGAAGGTGGAAGCTGTTTCTGCAAAATTTGTTTCGGTTCCAGTGGTGATCGAGGGTCATGGTGAACTGCGTTCCATACGCAGGGTTGATATTGCTGCCGAGGTGGCAGGCACTGTGGTCGAGGTCCATCCCCGGCTGCAGACCGGTGAGGTGATCCCGGAAGGTGAAATGCTCTTTGCCATCGATGACCGGGATTATCGAAGTGAATATGAGAGCAACAAGGTACGCCTTGCCATCCTCACCCGGGACAGAGAGCTGACCCAAAAAGAATTGACCCGGGTGCAGACCCTTTTTGAGAAGAACAAGGTGGGGACCCGTGCCGGGGTGGAAAAGGCGGAGCAGGCAGCCAATACGGTTGCTGATCGGCTGGCCCAGGTCAGGCAGGCCATGACCCGTGCCACCATCAACCTGGAACGCTGCCGGGTGATTGCCCCTTTTACCTGCCGAATCACCACCAAAAACATAGAAAAAGGACAGTATGTGGCTCCGGGCAAGATTGTGTTCGGCCTTGCCGATGATTCTGTACTGGAACTGGAGGTGCCGGTGGACAGCCGTGATGCCTTTGAGTGGCTACAGTTTGAAAATGATGCATCAGAGGGTGCCCAGGCCTGGTTTTCCAGGCTGCAGCCACTGCAGTGCAGGGTGAGCTGGACAGAAGACCCGAATAATCAGGCCATGGGTACCATGGATCGGGTCAGTCTCTTTGATGAGAAGACGAGGACGGTGAAGGTGGTCCTGCGCATAGACTCCAAACAGTTTGGGGAAAGAAGGGGAACACTTCCCCTGGTTGCCGGGATGTTTTGCCGAGTGGAGATCCCCGGACGATCCCTGCAGCAGGTAGTGGAGCTGCCGCGCTGGGCCGTCAGTTTTGAAAATTCGGTCTATGTCATTCGGGACGGGCGCCTGGAAACAACTCCGGTGCGGGTGGTCAGGGTCCAGGAAAACAAGGCCTATATCAGTGAGGGGCTGGCAGAAGGAGACATGGTAATCACCACCCGTCTGGTCAATCCTCTGGAGCGCAGTCTGGTCCAGATCAGTAATCAATCCGGCGGAGAGATGGAATGAACAATCTGCTCGCATCTTTTGCCCGGAATAGGGTTTTTGCAAATATCCTGCTCTTCCTCATCTTTTTTGCCGGTTTTCTTGCAACAAGTTCCATGGTCCGGGAGAGCTTTCCCGAGTTCTCCATCGACATGATCTCCATCACCGTTCTCTATCCCGGTGCAGACCCGGAAGAGGTGGAGGAGGGCGTCAATCAGAAGATTGAGGAGGCCCTGGAATCTGTAGAGGGGATCAAGCAGTACACCACCAAGTCTGCAGAGAATATGGCTTCGGTCACCATTGAGGTGAAGGAGGGGCATGATACTGCTGAGGTCCTGGACAAGGTCCGGTCCCACGTCAATGCCATATCCACCCTGCCCCTGGATGCGGAAAAACCGATAATCCGTGAGATTGTCCGCAAACAGGTGGTCATGCTTCTCGCCCTTTCCGGGGACCTGAGCGAGAAACAGCTCAAGCAGTGGGGCGAGCAGATCAAGGACGAGGTGAAGCAGATTCCGGAAATTTCGCAGGTGGAGGCCTACGGTACCAGGGAGTATGAGATCGGTATCGAGATCTCAGAGGAGCGCCTGCGCAGATACGGCTTGACCTTTGATCAGGTGGCCTCTGTGGTGCGTAAATCCAGTCTTAACCTGGCTGGTGGTACCATACGGACTACGGGCGAGGAGATCAGGATACGGACGGTGGGCCGTAAGTATACCGGGGAGGAGTTGGCAACAATTGTGGTCTTGGCCAGTCCCGGCGGTGAGATCATCACCCTGGATCGGATTGCTGAGATCAGGGACGGCTTTACCGAGGACCCCATCTTTGCCTCCATCGACGATCAGCCGGCCATGTTTGTTCAGGTATCCAAGACCGAGGATGAAGATGCCATCAAGATCTCCGACGCCGTTACCCGTTTTGCTGAGGAAAAGCAGAATTCCCTGCCTCCCGGGGTCCATATCTCGGTCTTTTATGACACCACAGATTCCCTGCGGGCCCGGATTAATCTCCTGACCCGCAACGGGGTGATCGGCCTCTGCCTGGTCTTTTTCATGCTCTGGCTCTTTCTTGATCTGCGTCTGTCATTCTGGGCAGGATTGGGTATTCCCATCTCCATTGCCGGGGCCATGTTTATCCTCTGGTCCACTGGTGGCACCATCAATATGATCTCCCTCTTTGGCCTGATCATGGTCCTTGGTATCGTGGTGGATGATGCCATTGTGGTGGGCGAGGCCATCTATGTCCACAGAAAACGGGGAGAGCCTCCCCTGCAGGCAGCCATTAACGGGGTTTCAGAGGTGGCCATGCCCGTGTTTGCGGCTGTCACCACCACCATTGTCGCCTTCATCCCTCTCGCCTATGTGGGGGGGGTCATGGGCAAGTTTATCTCCATTCTGCCCATGGTGGTTATCGCCTGCCTCGTGATTTCTCTGGTGGAGTCCCTTCTCCTGCTGCCGGCCCATCTCAGTCATCTGCCGGATCTGAATACGCACCGGAAACAGTGGAAACCTCTTGAGCTCGTGGGCAGATTCCAGAGGGGAGTGAGTGAGGGGCTGGAGAACTTTATCGAGAGACGGTACATCCCTTTCATAACCCGGGTATTGAACTGGCGCTATGTTTCTCTTGCTCTTGCCGTTGCTGTACTCATGTTCAGCGTGGGTCTGGTCAAGGGCGGGCTGGTCAAATTCCAGGTCTTTCCCAAGCTTGACGGCTTTGTGATAACCTCTACTGTGGAGTTTCCGGAAGGCACGCCTCCAGAACTCACCGGTGAAGCCTTGAAAGAGATCGAGGCAGCCTTTATTCGGGTGGCAGATCGGACAGAGACGGTGAGCGGACAGCCCTTGGTCCGCCAGCGGTTGATTCTGGTAGGACAGGCCCTGTCCGGGACCATGGGTGCCACTGGCCCGCATCTGGGCTCTATTCAGGTCATCCTTCTCCCTTCTGAAGAACGTGGCGTCCACTCCAATGATCTGCTCATTGCCTGGGAAAAAGAGCTGGGCACAATCCCCGGGGTGAAAAGTCTCACCTTTGAGGGGATGGCAGCCGGGCCATCCGGTGCTGAGATAGAGGTGTGGATGCAGGGTCGGGACATGGATGATCTGGTGAGCGCCTCCGAGGATCTGCAGGAGAGCCTGGTGGAATTCCAGGGGGTGTACCAGATTCGCTCTGACTACAGCCAGGGCAAGAACGAACTGCAGCTCAGTCTCAAGCCTGAAGCCACCACCCTTGGTCTTTCAGTGGATGACCTGGCCCGGCAGATCAATGCCGGCTTTTTTGGTCGTGAGGCCTTCCGCCTGCAGCGGGGCAGCGATGATATCCGGGTCAAGGTCCGCTACCCGGCTGATGAGCGCAACCGAATTTCCGACTTTGAAAAGGTGCGCATCCGTACTGCAGACGGCCGGGAGGTACCGCTGCTCTCGGTTGCTGATATCAGCTTTGCCCCCGGGTATTCCACTATTTCGCGTACTGACGGCATGCGACGCATCGTGGTCACTGCCGAGGTGGATAGTCACAAGGCCAATTCCGGGGAGATCTTTGAAGAGCTTGCCCGGACCACCTTCCGGGACCTGAAACAGGAGTACCCGGACCTCTTTCTTTCCATGCAGGGTTCCAAGAAAAATATCCGGGAATCATTTTCTTCTCTGAAAGTTGGATATCCCATTGCCATGGTTGGGATTTTTGTCATCATTGCCACCATGTTTCGTTCCTATGTTCAGCCCTTTATCATTCTCTTCACCATTCCCTTCGGCATCATTGGTGCCATTGTTGGTCACCTGCTTATGGGTTACAACCTGTCCATGATGTCGCTCTTCGGCATAGTGGCCCTCTCCGGGGTAGTGATCAATGATGCCATTGTCCTCATTGAACGGGTGAATGAAAATCTTAGCGGTGGGATGAAGCTGTTCGAGGCTATCATCCAGGGCGGAGCCAGACGATTCCGCGCTATTTTTCTCACCTCCATCAGTACCGTCGGAGGGCTGGCCCCGCTGATCATGGAGACCGATATGCAGGCCAGGTTTCTGATCCCCATGGCCTTGTCCGTGGCTGGAGGCGTGGTTTTTGCCACGGGTCTGACCCTGGTCCTCATTCCCAGTCTGCTGGTGATCCTCAATGACCTGCGTAGAGTGGTGGCCAAGGGTATGACTGGGGAATGGCCCACGCGGGAGGCGGTTGAGCCTCGGGTGAAGGTGGTGGAGTGAAGGGAATATCAAATGTTGAACCGCAGAAGAAGTGAAAGATTCGGAACGAGCCGTTAACAAGAGGAAAGTAGACGTGATTGGAAAAATAATTTTTCTTCTAGTAGTACTGATGACTGTCCAGCCACTGGCGGCAGCCGAGACCCTTGATGATCTGCAGGTCCTGGACCTGCAGACTGCCCAGCGCATTGCCCTTGCTGACAATCCGTCACTGGCTGCTGCTGCTGAACGGGTGGCGCAGGCCAGGCAGCGACTCGAACAGGCCAGGGCCCTCTATTGGCCGAGCATTGATGCCGGAGGTGCGGCTGCTGCAAACAGGATGTCTGAAAATGATACTGCAGCGCAGTCTCTGCTCCTAGGCGGTGCTGATATTGACCGCAACAGTGAAAACTATCAGCTTTCCCTTGGGGCCTCCTGGCTGCTTTTTGATGGGTTCTCCCGTAAATTTTCCAACCTGATTGCCGACTATGGACAGCAGGAGAGTGAACAGGGCAGGAGAGATGCCCAGCGCTTGCTTCTCCTGTCCGTTTCCCAGAGTTACTACGGGGCCCAGTTGGCCCTCTATAACAAGGCCATTGGTGAGGCGGATTTTGCCTTTAACTCTAAACAGCTGGAAGAGGCCCGGATCAGTATGGAGGCAGGGGCCGGATCGCTGTCTGCGGTGCTCAATTTCCAGGTACAGATGAACAATGCTCGTACTGATATCCTGCTGGCAGAGCGGGATTCTGAACTGGCCCTGTATGGCCTGGCTGTGCTTATGGGAAGAGAGAGCGGGCAGATGCCTGAGGGAATGGAGCTTGCCAGGGTGGAGATGGTAGAGGAGGCCGAGTTTGAAGCACTTTCCCCGGAACAGCTGCTGCAGAAGGCCCAGGCCCATCGCCCTGATCTCCTGCGCCGGGAGTTCACTCTGCAGCGGGCAGATTCTGCTGTCGGGGCCAACCAGGCCGCCCTCTATCCGCAGATCTCCCTGAACGGTTCTGTTGATGGTCGACGCGTTGAGGATGTGGATTTTGGAGGAGAGGATTTTGGCTCTACAGTCTCCGTTAATCTACGTTATAATCTGTTTCGGGGCGGTGCTGACCGGGCACGGATTGCCGAGGCCAGGGCCTTGAAGAGAGAGGAGGCCAGAAACCTGGAGCAGCAGAAAAATAAGGTCACCAGTGAGGTGCGACAGGCCATTACCAGGCTGAAGCAGTCCCAGGCGCAGCTCCTGCTGCAGCGGGCATCGGTGAAATTGGTTGAACAGAGCAGGGATCTGGTTCAGGAAGGCTACAGGGTAGGACAGGAGTCACTGGCCCGTTTTAACGAGGTGCAGCGGGATCTGGTGCGTACCCAGTCCCGCCTGGCCCTGGCCCTGATCACCCTCTATACCAACCGCCAGGCACTGGAAACCGCCACCGGAGAGTCGCTGATTCCTTATGTGCAGGACCAGGCAGCACAGATCGTACCAGAATAAACTGTTGTAAGGTTTTCGGCTGGAAAGGGAGCTACACATGCAAAAAGCCCGTCAACGTAATGCTGACGGGCTTTTTGCATGTGTGAACAGTGACTGGTTAAGGTCTCATTGTTTACAATGGTTGTTTCCATTCCATTGCGTGGTTTTTTTATGGAGGTGCGAGTCACTCACCTCTGCGAGAGAATGGCTGGTGGATAAGGACTTGACTCTGTTTTCACAGCATCATTATTTCGAGAACAAAGATCCCAGTGAGCGAAATGCCCCGGTAAATTTGGCAAGGTTCTGGGCCGAGATGCCCAATACTGTCTGGGAGTCCGGGTTCGCACCCTGCTCAAGGAGATATTCCACCACCTGTCGGTGGCCGAACATGGCGGCAAACATGAGGGGCGTCTTGCCGCCGCCGTTATCTGCGTTGATGTCTGCGCCGGCATCAAGCAGCAGGTTGACCATTGCCATATTGCCCTTGAAGGCTACACCCCCTAGAGGGGTTTGGCCATGATCGTTACGGCGCTCGACCTCGGCGCCGTGGTTGAGGAGCATAGAGGCAGTTTCTGCCTGGCCGTTATAGGTTGCCAGCATGAGCAGAGAATTGCCTTTGGAGTCGCAGAGATTTACCGGCAGACCGGCGCTGACCATTTTTTCAAGCTCAACCGTATCGCCACATCTCGACATATCCACAGCCATAAGCTGGAGCTCGGCGTAGCGTTTTTTTTCTTCCATGGTGAGGGACTGGGGGGCCATGTCGGTTATCCTCTATACTGAACGGACACTAGGGTAACGGATTAGTATTTCATCGGGAAAGACTCTATTTGCAGTCTTTCCCGATGGTTCTTTAGTCAGGGAGAACTATCCCTTCCAGTCAACGCCAAGGGCTGCGGCAACACCGGCAGCATAGGCAGGATCAGCCTTGTGGAAGTGTCCGAGCTGGCGCTGGACGATATCAGCGGGCACACCGTCCATGGCTGCGGCCAGGTTGTTAAAGAGCTGGTTTTGCTGGTCGGCACTCATCAGACGAAAGAGGTCCCCGGGCTGGCTGTAGTCATCATTGCCGTCTCGGTGATTATAACGGTCGGCATCGCCGGAGATTTTCAAGGGCGGTTCGCTCAAGCTCTCATCCTGGGCCGGTCCGTCAAAGCTGTTTGGCTCATAATAGGCATCCGGGCCACTAGGGGCATCGAGACGCATGGAGCCGTCCATATGATAGGTGTTTACAGGAGCCAGCGGCTTATTGATGGGCAGCATCTCATAATGGGTTCCTACCCGGTAACGGTGGGCGTCTGCATAGGAAAATATCCGGGCCTGGAGCATTTTGTCAGGCGACCAGCTGATGCCGGGTACGATATTGGAGGGGCTGAATGATGCCTGCTCCACCTCGGCAAAATAATTTTCCGGATTGCGGTTGAGCTCAAGCACGCCGATATCCATGCAGGGGTAGTCCTTGTGGGGCCAAACCTTGGTGAGATCAAAGGGGTTAAGGTGGTAGTTCTCCGCTTCTCTCTCCGGCATGATCTGGACCTGGACATTCCACCTGGGGAAGTCGCCCCCCTCAATGGACTCGAAGAGATCACGCTGGTTACTCTCACGATCCTTGGCGACGATTGCCTCTGCCTCGCTGTTGGTCAGGCACTTGATACCCTGCTGAGTCTTAAAGTGAAATTTGACCCAGAAGCGTTCGCCGGCAGCATTAATGAAACTGTAGGTGTGGGAACCGTAGCCGTTGATATTGCGAAAGCTCTTGGGCAGGCCACGGTCGGAAAAGAGGATGGTGACTTGATGCAGGCTCTCAGGCGACAGTGACCAGAAATCCCACATGGCCGTGTTGCTGCGGAGGTTTGATTTGGGATGGCGCTTCTGGGTATGGATGAAGTCTGGGAATTTAAGGGGGTCACGAATAAAAAAGACCGGGGTGTTGTTGCCAACCAGATCAAAGTTGCCCTGTTCGGTGTAAAATTTCAGGGCAAAGCCACGGACGTCACGTTCGGCATCTGCGGCGCCGCGTTCTCCTGCCACCGTTGAAAAGCGCAGGAAGACAGGGGTTTCTTTGCCGACTTCAGAAAAGAGCTTTGCCTTGCTGTATTGGGAGATATCGTGGGTGACTCGGAAGGTGCCGTGGGCTCCGGACCCTTTGGCGTGGACCACACGTTCCGGGACGCGCTCTCTGTTCTGGTGAGCCAGTTTTTCAAGAAGTTGGTAGTCCTGCATAAGTACGGGACCGCGGGCCCCGGCAGTAAGAGAATTCTGGTTGTCGGCAATTGGGTTCCCACCTGTTGTGGTCATTGTCTTGCTACTCATTGCAACCTCCTGTGTTTAGATGAAAAGTGATTGTTCATCTTGCCTTGGTCCTGAAAAAGTCTGTTTTAAATACACACAGACCGGGTGTTTTTTGGAAATCTTATTGTTTGCTAACATATCTTTATTAAGAATAATTCTTATTCTTAAACTAAGGGGTTTTCCCGGAAATGTCAATTATATTTTCCTCGTTATGTTTGTCGGACACTCCTTTGTCTCGTATTCCATTGTATTTGAATGAGTTCACTGGACGGATAAGGAAGGCGATACGCTCTGTTTGAGTGAAGGGTTTTAATTGTGTAATAGAAAATTAAAGAGTATTTTGAAAAATGAGATTTTCTGATCAAGAGCAGGTAAACGTAGACTCCGAGTCCTCCCATTGGAAGGGAAACAATTTTTCAAGGTAGCCATAACGTACGGATTGGCATCCATGACCACCTTTTTTGAGTGACACTTGGTATGCACAGAAAAATTTTTGCCGTAGGCGACAGTCACTCCAGGCGCTGTTTTGAAAATCATGAGCAGATAGCCGACTCCCGAGCCTTGGTCGGCTATAACAAACTGGACGGGAAGACGGCCTATAACCTGGAGCGGCATGAGAAAAAGCTGTTACGGATTTTGGAGCCTTTACGGGAAAAGGAACTGATCTTCTGCTTTGGTGAAGTGGATATCCGTCTTCACATCAAGTACAAGCACCAGCAGTTAGGCATACCTGTGGAGCGTCTCATCGACAAGACTGCTGCCCGCTATACGTCTTACGTGAGCAGGTTGCGGCGGCAAGGCCACCGAATACATATCTTTAACGTGGTTCCCACCGGGGACTATCTGGGACCGGAAGCCCGGAAATGGGAAGAAGGGCTGAGCTATCCCTTTACCGCTACCTATGCAGAGCGAACCGAGTACACTGAGAAGATGAACCAGTGCTATCGCAGCTACTGCCAAGAGCTTGAAATTCCCTTTATCGATATCTATCAGTATCTGGTGGACGAGCAGGGACAGCGGAGACAGGAGCTGGTCTTTGACTTTGCTCACCTCAATAATCAGTGTGCTGACCTGACCCTCCGATATCATTCCTTTCCTTTGATTTCCCCTGTGCAGAAAAATGGGGAGGTATTACATGTTTGATAAGAGTGAAGAAACCTTTCCGGCGAAAAAAAACAGTTTGTTTCTTGCCCATTGCGCCATTTCTCCCCTGCAGCAGCAGGCAAAAGAGGCGGCAGAAGGTTTTCTTGAGGCAATGGCTGCAGGAGGAATCAGTGGCTTACCTCCCTATTTTAACCTGTTGCCTCTGTTTCATCAAAAAGGCGGGAAACTGCTGAAGACCGATCCGGAAAATATCTCCTTTGTCCATAATACGGCAGAGGCCATGTGCCTCCTTGCCAACGGCTATCCCTTTGCTGCCGGTGATGAAATTATCAGTTATGTACATGAATTTCCAAGCAATTATTACCCCTGGCGCCTGCAGGAGAAAAAGGGTGTAAAGTTGGTGCTTCTGGGTGATAGCGATCCCCTGGGTACTCTTGGCGATGTTGCTGCACCGCGTGGTTGGTCCATGGAAGAGCTGGAGAGCAGGGTCACCCCCCGGACGCGAGTGATTGCACTGAGCCACGTTCAGTTTACCAATGGTTATGCGGCAGATCTCAGGGCACTGGGTGCATTCTGCAGAGAGCAAAATATCGATCTGGTCATCGATGGGGCTCAGAGTCTGGGCTGCCTGCCTCTGTATCCCGAAGAGTATCATGTGGCTGCTGTAGCGGCATCGGGATGGAAATGGCTCATGGGGCCCTTTGGCTGTGGCATCCTCTATACCAGCCCGGCTTTCAGGGAAAAAGTTGAACTGACCATGGTTGGCCCCTACTGCATGCAGCAGGGGCTGGATTATCTTGACCATCAATGGAATCCCCATGTTGATGGCCGCAAGTTTGAATACTCTACCCTGGCCTGGGAGCATGTGGCAGCAATGAATGGTGTGCTGGAATCCATATTTCTTCGCTACTCCATGGAGGCTATTCGAGACGAAGTCTTTCGCCTGCAGGATATTTTTCTCCAGCACCTGGATCAGGAGCTGTTCCGGGTGCTGCACTATCCACAGGAGCATCGATCCGGGATTCTCACCCTGCTGTCGCCAGGCAACAATGAGGAGTTGGTGGAAAGGGTCGGCAGACAGGGCTTGGTGCTGACGGCCCGATCAGAGTATATACGAATTGCCCCTCATTTTTATCTGAGCGATGAAGAAATGAAAGGGGCAGCAGAACTTTTAAACAGGGAGGCAGGAACCAGATGAAAACAGCCTTTATCACCGGAGCAACCTCGGGGTTTGGCAGGGCATGTGCAGAACTTTTCGCAGAAAAGGGATGGAACCTGGTTCTTTGCGGGCGGCGGGCAGAGCGATTGCAGGAGTTGCAAGAGAAGTTCACGAATGTCGCGGTTCACACCGCTGTCTGTGATGTCCGGGACAGGATACAGGTGCAGGAAATGGTAGATGATCTGCCTGAGTCCCATGGAATCATTGATCTGCTGGTCAATAATGCTGGCCTGGCCCTGGGTTTGAAACCGGCCCAGGAGGCTGACCTGGAAGACTGGGAGATCATGGTTGATACCAATATCAAGGGCTTGATGTATATGACCCGGGCCCTGCTGCCTGGTATGGTTGCCAGTGGGAAGGGACATGTCATCAATATGGGGTCGGTTGCCGGATCCTGGCCCTATCCGGGCGGCAATGCTTACGGGGCCACCAAGGCCTTTGTGGAGCAGTTTTCCAATAATCTGCGCACTGACCTGCACGGAGCCGGAAT
>DAOVAI010000235.1 GCA_030671085.1 Pseudomonadota bacterium
CTGCCCAAATTTGGCAAATACCTGACCTTTGTTGCCAGAACGGTCATCGCCTTTGGTCTCTCCTTTGAGATCCCCTTTCTCATGGTCATGGCAGGCAAGGCCGGTTTTGTCAAAGCACAATATTTTCGCAGTAAACGGCTCTACTTTTACTCAGCCATTATTTTTCTCGCCTTCCTTCTCACCGCCGGTGACTTCATGGCCACCGCCCTCCTCGCCATCCCCCTCTTTGCTCTGTACGAGGCAGGAATCTTCCTCACCGCCCTTTTTGGAAAAAAGAAACCAGGAATGATCAATTAATTGCCGTTGTTCATATCTACTGGCGCATTGAAAAAAAGGGAGCCACTTACGCCTGACAGTCGGTATCTCAAGTCAGGGATGACAAACGAACTATTTCAACCACCAACATGAAAACGGAAACTTGAGGTTATTCCAGACAGGAACACCTGATCACGGCAGAATCTCCTGCTTCAGCAGGCAACAGGAAATCCTGTGATCTGGATTCCCCTGGTCATCATAGGATATGGTGTCAGGCTGCAGCAGCTTGTTCATGACACAGCCCTCTGCGATATTCAGCTGAAAAAAATTGTCTTCGGTCAATCCCTCGTTAGGGATGAGCGCATCATTTTCGATACGCAGGGCATGGATGGGATAGTCCTCACAGAGCGGACAGCGATAGACCCTGCCGTTGGGGAAGATAAAGAAATTTTCGGTAACCAGCCCTGCACACTCAAATGTTTCTCCGGGTTCGAGAAAGACCTTGGGAAAGGTGACATGTATCCCCGCCTCTGCCGCCTGCCTGGCCACTGCAGGCACTATCTCCAGCCACTGTTCAGGGCTCACCTGCCACCCTTGTTCACCAACGCTTTCCTGAGCCGACTTGCCGCGCAGGCCGATGACCTGGATGAAGAAGCGTTTCACCCCCATCTCTGACAAGAGCGGAACCATACGATGCAAGTCATCGATGTTCAGACTTGATACCGTGTAAATCACCGATACGTTGTACCCCCTCTCCACCGCCTTCCGTATATTGTTTGTGCAGATATCAAAGACACCCTCACCACGAATAGGATCATTGACGTTACTGTCAGGCCCGTCCAGGCTGCAACTCAGGTAATCAAGAAGCTCAGGACTGGTCCTGTCAAGGAGGTCATGGAAGAGGTAGCCGTTTGAATCCACAGTCACGGTAAAGCCCAGTTCCTTGGCCTTGGCAATACCATGGCTAAGATCAGGGTGCATGGTGGGCTCTCCACCCAGGAAGATCACATTGGACTTTTTTTCCGGATCAGCAAAAAGCTCCAGCCACTTTTCTATGGTTTCACGAGGAAGCGTCGCAGTTCCGTGCTGGCTGATGTTGATATAACAGTGACGGCAGGAGAGGTTACAGGCAGTGAGAATATGAAAGAAAACATTACGTTCCCCTGACTGGAAACCAACTGTTCTGGCTGTAGTGGTCATGGCTTTAGGCTGAAGATCAAGTTTGGTAAAGTTATAAAAACACAAATTTCCGATGGCTAAGGAAAAAAAATCGTAACAACGAAGCAGATGAAGAATTTTCACCCTAAAGGGTACTCTTTTTAGTACCCCCTTGAGGGGTATAAATACGACGCCATCAACTTTACTGGTTCAGAGTGTAGTTAGCAAGGAGGGAGTCTTTCCAATAGCGATTTTCCGGATTAGCGAAAAATCGCTGGAAGAGATCCAGGCTCTCCTGTCGCAGAACATGGGGAGTCACTGTCACCTTCATCTCGGCATAGAGCGGATTCAAACGGTCCAGGGAAAGGTTTGTCCCGCCGCCCATGACATCCTCATACGCATAGACGATGTGACGAATACCGTTCAGGATCAGGGCGGAAAAGCACATGAGACACGGCTCCATGGTAGCGTAGACCACAAGCTCTGCAGGATCAATGGCTGTCTCCTGGGCAAGCAGGGTGCGCAGGGCCAGGATTTCGGCATGATCTATCTCATTGACCGACTCCTTCTGTTCCAGGGTATGCAGTCGTTGGCCGCTGGCAACAATTCGATCTCCATGGACGATAACGGTACCCACTGGAAACTCACCTTGCGCTTGGGCCTCCATCGCCTGCTCCAGGGCAATCTGCATAAATTTTTCATGTTTCTTCATACTGTTTTCCCCTCAGTTCAGCCCTCGTCAAAGCAATTCATCAAACAGGCTTGAGTTAGCAGTTGGTGGTTGACAGCAAAATATTAATCACTTGAGGCGACTCTGTTTTTACTGCCAACTGCCTACTGCACACTGCCTACTCCCTACTCTTAATTTATTATGCTTTAAAGAGGTCTGCAGTCACAAACTGCGGCCAAAACGTAACACGGATTTTACAAGAGAGAGGCCGCTCTATATTTTCCAAAAACACTGCGCTGTCAAATCGATCCATAGGGTCTCTCTCTGCAACTACCTGAAATATTGATTGCTTCACCTTGTTGAAGAACTATAGTACAGAGGGGTCTTACAGAAAAGAAAAAACTCGAGACAGAGGAAAGGGATGGATATAAAAGAGCAGTGGGATATTGAATCAGCGATGCAGGTGCTGCAGCACCAGACAGTGGATGCCAAGATCTGGGCAGAGGCAGTGGAATGGCTCATCCTCTATGGCCCCCCGCAAATCAGAGAACTCCTTCTGCAGTCTTCAGGCACTGCAACCCATAATTGTTTCCCGAATCTGCAGGCCAAGGGCTATGCCCCGGATGGACAACCCTGCTACAGTGTCGCGGAGATGGCAAAGGCCATGGGAATCAGTGAAGATGAGACCAGGGAAATGCTGAAAGAAAAAGAGAAGGCCCAGGGCATTCATCACTTTATTGATGAAGAAGATACAATGAAGGTGCAGTAGGGAGAACCGTATGCAGAAGTCAGAATCATGTCAGGCTCTATGAGACCATTACAAAAGA
>DAOVAI010000048.1 GCA_030671085.1 Pseudomonadota bacterium
CGGGGTCAGGCTTGACAAATGGGTTGTCTGTCGGTAATGTCCTATCATGGCTCGTAAACCTCGTATCCATTTTCCCGGTGCTGTGTATCATGTCATGCTCCGTGGCAACGGTGGTCAGGATATCTTTTTTTCATCCGATGACCGAATCCGTTTATATCTCCTGCTGCAGGAAGGTGTTGAGAGGTACGGGCATCGTATCCATGCCGTTTGTCTCATGGACAATCACATCCACTTAGCTGTTCAAGTAGCTGATATCCCTCTGTCAAAAATTATTCAAAACCTCAGTTTTCGTTATACCCGTTATATCAATACAGCTCAAACGAGAACAGGGCACCTGTTCCAAGGACGGTACAAGGCCATTCTTGTTGATGCCGACAGTTATCTTCTGCAGTTGGTGCGGTATATTCATAACAATCCGGTACGGGCGGGGATCACAACGCATTGTGGCGATTACCAGTGGTCATCCCATCTGGCCTACTGCGGTAAAGTCTGCATTTCATGGTTGGAAACCGACTGGGTTCTTGGGCAATTTGCAGCCAAGTCAAAAAGAGCACGTAAACTCTATAAAGATTTTATCCGTCAGGGTGAGAAGGAAGGCCGGCGACCGGAATTTCATCATGGTTCTTTAGAAGGAAGATTGCTGGGAGACGATAGTTTTGTCCAGGAAGCTTTTTCTTTTGCAGAAGTGAAAGGGGCAGCGCATTGTTCTCTGGAACAGATAATCAAAGCAGTGTCCACTGCTTATGACCTGAATCCATCCAGCCTGGCTGAACCCGGTAGAAGACGTGATATTTCCGAAGCCAGAGCAATGGCAGCACTGCTGGTTCTTGAAGCGGACAACATGACTCTAACGGAATTGGCAGTTGTTTTGCATCGGGATCTGTCGGGACTCAGCCAGGCTTGTGGAAGACTGCGAAAACGGTTACCTTCCGACCGCTCCCTTGCCAGCCGATTGGGGAAAATTAAGGAGTCTCTTCAGACGCCCGCTTGTCAAGCCTGACCCCTGTCCTTAAGAGTGAGCCGCTGCATGAATTTTGACGCCTTTTTTTGTCTGTAGAGGTCCTGCTGACTCTCAGCCCTTGTCTCGTCCTACATCCTCCACTCTGTTTCGAGAAAATCGAGTCCACTGTGATTGGTGAGATCGAGCTGAATGGGCGTGATCGAGATGTATCCGTTGCGAATGGCATGTTCATCGGTGTTGCTGCCTCTAGTCCACTGCACGGTGCCTCCTCCAATCCAGTAATGTTTTCGTCCCCAGGGATCAAAGGTCTCCTGAATGGCATCTTTATAGATCCTTCGCCCCTGCACAGTGAAACGGATGCCCTTGATTGCCTCTGCAGGCAGGTCAGGGATGTTGACATTGAGCAGGGTGCCTGCAGGAAGACCGAAGGCCAGGGCCATAGATGCCAGCTTCCAGGCAACACCAGCGGCCACGGTAAAGTCATGGGGGGAATCCCCTCCCAGGGAAAAGGCAAGAGAGGGGACATCATACATGGTCCCTTCAATGGCGGCGGAAACAGTCCCTGAATAGCTGATGTCATCACCGAGGTTGGTGCCTGGATTGATGCCTGAAACCAGGAGGGTGGGTGGTCTGGACAGGATCTTGCGCATGCCGATGGTGACGCAGTCAGTGGGCGTGCCGTCCAGGGTATAGACCTCATCTTCCAGCTGCTTGACCTGCAAAGGACGATTCATGGTCAGGGAGTGGCTGACGGCAGAGTTGTCCCGTTCCGGGGCCACCAGAACTGCCCTGCCAAGGGGTGATACTGCCTCAAACAGTGCCCGCACACCAGGGGCATGCACACCATCGTCATTAGTGACAAGAATCACTGGTTCCCGGTTCATTGTTTTTCCCTCGTTATCCCGCACATTTCAGTTTTCAGACTCTTTGTGTATCTCCTTATTCTACTGCTGAATAGAGAGAGGAGCAACTTCCAAACGCCAAGTACTACGTTGTGGGATGTTTTTGGGTCGATTGGGTTGATCCCTTTCCGGGAATGGTTATTATCTTTGTAAGTTACAGGATAATAATTTTCACAGGAGGTGTTCCATGCTGAGCGTAACCGAGCTGCAGAAAGACAGGGAGCTGGTGAACAGTATCGATTGGGCCATGACTCCGGAAAAAGCAGTGGAGATGTACCTGGAATGGGGAACAGGATGGGTTCGTGGAAACGATTTTGTCGCAAGTGACCACGATGAATCATTTTATTTTGTTCTCTTTGACTGGGAGACAGATCCACCGGTGGTCACCCTGCTTCATCGGACCCTTGCAGGTGCAGAAGAACTGGCAAAGATAGAGGTTCCCAGAGAGCTTTTTGATGCATCCTGCAGGGATGATGGTATGCGACCGGGCGGGACGGTTCACCCGTTGAACCGGAAACTGAAGGAGTGGGTGAATGGGGTGATCAATGGCCCGCCTATTGAATATTTTACCATGACCCACTGACTTTTGCCAGGATTGTCACTCCGGAAATCGAGGTTATAATGAATGGGAACCGAGTGTGGTAGCAAGTCTCCGGACCTGTTGCATGGTTTCGTCGAGGTCAAAGGAGAGCAAATTGCGATCTTTGAGTACCCGTTCGCCATTAATGATGACGTCTGTAACGTCAGCACCATTGGCGCTGTAGACCAGGAGGTCGCTGTTATAGCAGGGCTGGAGGTGAGGTTGGTTCAGATCCAGGAGGATCAGGTCGGCCTTAAAGCCAGCTGCAATACGGCCCAGCCTGGGTATCCCCAGGATTGTAGCATTGGTTTCAGTGGCCGCGGCCAATGCCTTGCCGGCAGGCATGGCCGTGGCGTTGAGTGTTCGTACCTTCTGGCCCTTGGCCAGGAGATCCATCTCCCGGAAGAGATCAAGGCTGTTGTTACTGGCGCTGCCGTCTGTACCTAATCCCACAGGGATTCCCATATCCATCATTTCGCTTGCCTGGGCAATACCCGAGGCCAGTTTAAACTGGCTCTGCGGACAGACCACTACTCCTGCCCTACTCTCCTGAATAATTTTTCTATCCTCATCATCAAGCCACACACAGTGAATAAGAACAGTGTCTGCGTCCAGCAGGTCAAGGGCTGCCAGGTGGCGGATGGGACTCGTTCCCTGTGGATCCATGAGGATCTCCTGTTCCTGCCGACTTTCTGCCACGTGGATAAAGAAGGGGGCCTGGTATTTCCTGGCCAGGTCCTTGGCCCGCTGCAGGGTTTTTGGTGAACAGGTGTAGGGGGAGTGAGCAAAGATCCCCGGTCTGATCCGCTCGTCTTTTTCCTGCCAGTCCAAAAGATAGGCCTCGACTGCATCAATATTTTTTTCCGGATCCGGAACTCCAGGGGCTGGAAAATCAATAATTCCATGGGCCGGGATTGCCCGCATTCCTGCATCGAGCAGGGCCTGGGCTGCCTGTTCTTCATAAAAATAACCGTCGGCCACTGTGGTTGTGCCTGAGAGGATCATCTCGGCTGCAGCCAGTTTCGTGCACCAGTAGACCATCTCCGGGCTGACGTGGGTGGCTTCTGCCGGAAAGATGTGCTCGTTCAGCCATTGTCCCAGTTCCATATCATCGGCCAATCCCCGAAAGAGGGTCATGGCACAGTGGTTGTGTCCATTGATCAGACCGGGCATGAGCAGTTTGCCCTCCCCGTTTATTTGGGTGACACCATTGTCCTGGGGCACTGTCTCCATAGGGCCGAAGGAGTGAATACCGTTCCCCTGGGTAAGGAGCCAGTGATCAGCAAGAAGAGCGGTGTCTGGATCGGTGAACAGGGTGGTATTTGTAATCAGAATGGGCTGCTTCATAGTACGTATTTGTTCTGGGGGGGCAGAGGGAAGAAGGTTGAAAATAAGGGCTTTTTCTGCAGGAGACGGGTATACTATCCTATTTGGGTCAGTTTGTCGTGAAATTTGCCATTGTCTGGGAAACCGTTTTTCGGGCAATCATGCTTATTATATAATTTTCAGGAGTATTTCTATGGGCTTTCGCTGTGGTATTGTCGGACTTCCCAACGTGGGAAAATCGACCATCTTTAATGCATTAACTGCAGCCGGCATTGATGCCGAAAACTATCCTTTCTGTACCATTGAACCCAACGTGGGAATTGTCCCTGTACCGGACAAGCGGCTTGATGTCCTGGCTGAGATGGTCAAGACAAAAAGCAAGATCTCCACCCAGATGGAGTTTGTTGATATTGCCGGCCTGGTCAAAGGGGCCAGTCAGGGTGAAGGGCTGGGCAACCAGTTTCTTGGGCACATCAGGCAGGTGGATGCCATTGTCCATGTCATTCGCTGCTTTGAGGATGAAAATGTTGTGCATGTGGACGGTTCCATTGACCCGGCCCGGGATCAGGAAGTGATCACCATGGAGCTGATCTTAGCCGACCTTGACACTGTGGAAAAACGACTGAAAAAGACGCAGAGTCAGGCCAAATCCGGGGATAAAACCTTCAAGGCCCAGGCCCTGTTTCTGGAAAAGTTGCGTGATGTCCTTGATGGCGGCGCCTCTGCCAGAAGTCTTGCACCGGAAAGTGATCTGGAGAAGGAGCTTGTAAAAGACCTCTGTCTGCTCACGGACAAGCCTGTCCTCTATGTGGCCAATGTGGCCGAGGAAGATGTGATAGAGGGCAATGAATATGTCCGGGTTCTGGAAAAACTGGCGGCCGTAGATGGTGACGGGGTGGTGGTGATTGCCGGTAGTATTGAGCAGGAGCTGAGCCAGCTTAAACCGGATGAACAGCAGGAGTTTCTGGCAGACATGGGTATGGAAGAGCCTGGCCTGAATCGCCTGATCCATGCCGGATATGAACTCCTGGGACTTATCACTTACTTCACCGTGGGAGAAAAGGAGACCCGTGCCTGGACCATCACCCGCGGGACCACTGCTCCGGGTGCTGCCGGAAAGATTCATTCTGATTTCGAGCGAGGGTTTATTCGCTCAGAGACTATCAGCTACGACGATTTTGTTGCCTGCGGCGGAGAAAACAAGGCCAAGGAAAAAGGATTGATGCGATCTGAAGGCAAGGAGTATGTGGTGGCTGACGGAGATTGTATGCACTTCCGTTTCAATGTGTGAAAAAGAAAGGAGGCAGGAGTCAGCATACTGTTGCCGGGCTGTTAGCGGAATGAAGGTATGAACACGCTGAAAAGTGTCTCTCTTTAACCATGCGTCACAGGCGCTTGATGCTGTTCTGAATACTGACTCCTGACTTCCAGAGCATTAAGTAATAGATTCCACAGAATAAAATGCCCAAAAAACAGTTTGTAAAAGATCTCCATGAGGGTGACCGGATTGATGATCTGTTTCTGGTCAAGTCTTCACGTCTGGCTGAGACCCGTGCCGGGAAACCCTATCTCCAGCTCTCAGTCATGGACCGCAGCGGAGAGATCAATGGCCCGATCTGGGAGCGGGCAGAGGAGGTGGCACCTCACTGCCAGGTTGGGAATTTTATCCGTCTGCAGGGAGTGGTACAGTCCTATCGGCAACAGCTGCAGCTGAAGATCGATTCCCTGCAGCCTTGGTCCCGGGAAGAGGTGGATCTTGGTGATTTTGTCCCCATCTGCAGCAAGGACAGGGAGGAGCTGGCAGCGCGGCTTCAGAGCCTGGTCCGATCTGTGGACAATCCCTCTTTGAAAAAACTTCTCCACCGTTTTTTCAAAAAAGAGCCCATGTGGCAGCGTTTTCAGGATGCCCCGGCAGCAAAGGGGATTCACCATGCCTACCTGGGAGGCTTGCTGGAGCATTCTCTCTCTGTGGCAGAGCTTGCCGATACGATCTCTGCGCACTATCCCGGGGTAGACCGTTCCCTGCTCATCGCAGGCGCCCTGCTTCATGATGTGGGCAAGGTGGAGGAGCTGCAGATGGAGCTGGCGCTCATTGATTACACTCCGCGCGGCAGATTGAAAGGGCATCTGGTCATGGGCAGTGAAATGGTCGCGGCAGAGGCTGCTCGGATCAAAGATTTCCCTCAGGATCTCCTTGAACAGCTCCAGCACTTGATCCTCAGTCACCACGGACAGCAGGAGTTTGGTTCACCAACAGTGCCCATGACCATTGAGGCCTTTCTCCTCAGCTTTCTCGACGATCTTGATGCCAAGATGAATCTCATGGAGCAGCTGAGGACAAAGATGATGGAACCCGGGTTGCAGTGGACCGAATATCAGCGTTCGCTGGAACGGTTTCTCTATCTCAGCCCCATGCCCCAGGAAGAGGAAGTGGCCAAAGACGAGCCCTCTATTTCTTCCCCGAATCGGCAGCAGACACTTTTTTAAAGATGAACAGCAGAATGTCGAACAGGGAATATCGAACCGCAGAAGTGAAAACCTTCGACATTCGACATTGTCTTTTATGATGACAACTGAAAAACAAAAGGCAAAAGAAGGTGAGCTTCTCATCGGGGGTAAGCCCTTCCTCGGCCAGAAACAGGCGAGAAACCTGCTCACCAGGAGTCTCTCCTCAGGTCGGCTGGCCCATGCCTATCTGTTTCGAGGGCCGGAAGGGGTTGGCAAACAGCTCTTTGCCAGAGGTCTGACTGCGGCAGTAAACTGTGCTGCAGCCAAAGGGCTTGCCGCCTGCGGCCGCTGTTCCGGGTGCAGGAAGTTTGCAGTAGGTTCGCATCCTGATTTTATGCTTGTCTCGCCGGAAAAAGGAGCGATTAAGATTAAGCAGGTGCGGGATCTGATCAAAAAGCTCTCCTATGCCCCCTATGAGGCAGGGATGCGGGTGGTCCTGATTGAGGACATTCATACCATGCGCCGGGAGGCGGCTAACAGTCTCCTTAAGACCCTGGAGGAACCGCCCGAAGAGAATCTCCTCATTCTCACCGCAGATTCTTCACGAACCATCCTGCCGACGATCAGCTCCAGGTGTCAGACCATTCCCTTTTATCCGCTGACTCTCCAGGAGACGGTTGAGGTCATTACCCGAGAGAATGAGGAGCTGGACCAGGAGACGGCAATGCTTCTGGCAAGATTTGCCGAGGGCAGTCCGGGAAGGGCGCTGCTCCTCCATCGTAAAGATCTGGTAAGTTTCTGGAAGCAGGTGGTGGAGCTGATCATTGATCCAGCCAAAACTGACGAGCAACATGTGGGACTTCTTCTGCAGACAGCAGAGACCATGGCAGGGCTCAAGGAGGATTTATGCCACCTTTTCGGCCTGCTTCGTCTCTGGATTCGAGATAGTTTGTTCAGTCACTCTTCCCGGGGGGCGACAACCACTATGGGAGAAACTCGGAAAGACTGGAGTTCTGAACAATATTTTGCTAAACTGCAGGCCATTGACCGGGCGGAAAAAGAATTGAAGCGGAACTGCAATCGAACCCTTGTCTGTGAGGTCCTTCTTTTTCAGCTGCAGGCGTAGCTCATATTTTAATATGTGGAATTATAAGCAATTTATAAGAAATGACAAGTTCGTAAAAACTTAAAAGTTTTGATACCAGGTTATGGCAGAAGCGCAGGAAGAAAACAGTAAGCAGGAAGCGGAGGAGAGAAAGGAACGGGAGAAATGGTTCTTTTATCGTTTCCGTTTTCGTGAGAATGGCCAGGAGTTCACGGCCAAGTCATCGCTGAATGACCTGAAGAGGGGCGATGTGGTCATGGTCCGTGGCCAGTATGGCTTGGAGCCGGCCTGCATCAGTCATTCTGCTCCTGCCTGCCGGGATGCGGAAGGAGAGCGTCGGGCGAGCTATGAACTGGCTCGGCGAGCTGCCCATGAGGAGTGTAACCGCTACGCCAATATTCCCCTGGAAGAGGCCTCGGCCTTTACTACCTGCAAAGATTTGATCCAGAAGCATTCGCTGCAGATGCGCCTTGTCAGGGTGGAGCGTTTTTTTAACGGCAGCAAGATGATTTTCTATTTCACTGCCGATAAACGGGTGGATTTCAGGGCACTGGTCAAAGACCTGGTGCAGGAGTTCCGCACCAGGGTGGAGATGCGACAGGTGGGAGTCCGCCATGAGACCAAGATGTTGGGCGGGATAGGTACCTGTGGGCGGGAGCTCTGCTGTTCCGCACACATGAAAAAGTTTGACTCCGTGTCCATCAAAATGGCCAAAGAGCAGGATCTGCCGTTAAATCCTTCTAAGATCTCCGGGGTCTGCAATCGACTTCTCTGCTGTCTGACCTATGAGTTTGAGACCTATAAGCGGGAGCGAAAAGGCATGCCCAAACCCGGGAAAAAGATCCTGGTGGATGGCCGGACCCTGCGGGTCAAGCGTCAGAATCCCCTCCAGCATACCCTACTGGTGCTAGATCAGGAAGGGGAGCAGCATCTGTTGACTGCAGAGGAATGGCAGAATTGTGAAGTGTTGAAAACAGAAAGACCACCCAAAAAAAGAAAAAAAGAAAAGAAGGCCGGCAAGGAAGAGTAAGAGAGATAGGCTGTAGGTGAGATGAACTTGTCACCCCCCCAGAGTAATGTGACGAGAAATGCAGATTTTGGAAACTAAAAGCCTTTGGCCTACAGTCTCAGCAACCTGAATAGTTATAATCATGACAACCTATATAACCACCCCCATTTACTATGTGAACGCACAGCCGCATCTCGGCCATGCCTATACCACCATTGTGGCCGATACCTACTCGCGGTTTCGACGTCTTCAGGGAGAGAAGGTACGTTTTCAGACCGGTACTGATGAACACGGCGACAAGATTGCCGAGGCGGCAGCCAGGGAAGGGGTGAGCCCCAAGGAATATGTGGATCGAATCAGCACTATGTTTCGGGATACCTGGCCGCTCTTAAATGTAGCCCCGGACAACTTTATCCGTACCACCGATGACAATCATGTGGCCACAGTGCAGAAAATCCTGCAGCAGGTCTATGACCAGGGGGATATCTATTTCGATGAGTACTCCGGGCTCTACTGCACAGGCTGCGAACGCTTCCTCACTGAAAAAGAACTGGTGCAAGGGAAGTGCCCGGATCATCAGACTGTGCCTGCGGAGATCACTGAGCAGAATTATTTTTTTCGCATGTCACGCTATCAGGAGCAGCTGATTGATCATATCCAGGCCAACCCGGAGTTTATTACTCCGGAGAGGTATCGAAACGAGGTGCTCTCCTTCCTCAGTGAGCCTCTGGAAGATTTGTGTATATCTCGTCCCACTTCCCGCCTTACCTGGGGGATTCCGCTTCCCTTTGATGATTCCTTTGTCACCTATGTCTGGTTTGACGCGCTCATCAACTATCTCACCGGATTGGGATATCCGGATGGTGAGGATTTTGACGACTACTGGAGTGTGGCCGAGCACGTGATTGCCAAAGACATTCTCAAACCCCACGCCATTTACTGGCCCACCATGATTCTCTCCATGGGCCTGCCTCTCTATCAGAAGTTGCACGTCCACGGCTACTGGAATGTGGATGAGACCAAGATGTCCAAGAGTATCGGCAATGTGGTTCGTCCTGCAGAACTGGTGGAAGAGTACGGGGTGGACTGTCTCCGTTACTTTACCCTGCGCGAGATGTCCTTTGGCCTTGATGCCTCCTTTAGCTCTGCTGCCATTGTAGCGAGAAAAAATTCCGACCTGGCCAATGACCTGGGCAATCTCTACAGTCGTTCCACAGCAATGCTCGCCAAGTACACGGGCGGTGTCGTACCTGACCCAGGGAACGATACAACAGATGATACTGTTCTGGAAGAGTTGGCCATGTCCGTATTGCAACGTTATCAGGAGGCGATGGGGAGTTTTCAGTTCCACCGTGGACTCCAGGCCGTATGGGAGCTGATCAGTCTGGCCAACAAATATATTGTGAGCAATGAACCCTGGGCCCTGGTTAAAGAGGTGGAAAAAGAAGCTCGTCTTCATGCAGTGCTCTACAACCTGACAGAGGTGCTGCGTCTGCTCACGCTGCTTCTTCAGCCTGTCATGCCGGAGACCTGTCGCAAGATGGCTTTTGGCCTGGGACTGGAAGAAAACAGCCCGCTGGTGAATACGCTTACCAGCGGCGGCGGATGGGGGCTCCTGCCGCCTGGGACCGAGCTCAGGAAAATTGATGCCCTCTTTCCCCGGGTTGAGAAAAAGAAGGAACAGCAGCCTGCCCAGAAAGAAGCCGGGAAAAAGAAAGAGCAGACAAAAGAGAAAGCAATAAGCGAAGAAGGCGTGATCACCTTTGATCAGTTCCAGCAAGTGGAGCTGCGGGTGGCCGAGATTGTTGCGGCAGAAGCGGTGAAAAAATCGGACCGCCTGCTTAAACTTACGGTCAAGGCCCCGGAGGAGCGGATTATTGTCGCCGGCATTGCAGAGTATTATCGTCCGGACGATGTCATTGGCATGCAGGTCCTGATCGTGGCCAACCTCAAGCCTGTTCGACTGATGGGAGTTGAGTCTCAGGGAATGGTTCTGGCAGCAAAGACGGAAGAGGAGGGCAAGACCCGCCTGGTCCTCTCCACGGTGAGTGATCCTGTGGTCCCAGGTTCCAGGGTTGCCTGAAAAAAATCCTTTCAAATAGAATGACGCTCAAAAAAAAGATGGAGTATTGAAATGTTTGTTGTAAATAATTTTATAGGGGCCATTGCCCAGCTCGTGGATTTTCTGCTCATGGCCTATATGTGGATCATCATCGGTCGGGCAGTGATCTCCTGGGTCAATGCAGATCCGCGTAACCCCATCGTTCATTTTCTCTATGAGGCTACCGAACCACTACTCAGCCGCATCAGACGTCTGTTGCCGATGAGCATGGGAGGAATTGATTTTTCGCCCTTGATCCTGATTATGGTTATCATGTTTCTGCAGAGTTTTCTTGTTCCCACCTTAAAACAACTGTCCAAGGGAATGGGATGAATCCGGTCGGGATCAACAATGTTGATCAACTGTCCAGAATAAAAGGTGAACGTTAACAATCTCGTAAAAAGTAAAAACAAACGATGGCTAAGTAAAAAACTCCATATGCGAGGCGCGCTTGTACCCGTTTTTGGGTGAAAAATTTCTACCATTACGACACACCCTAGTACGCCGTAATGGTAGAAATTTTGTACCCCAAGGGCACTTCCTGAGGGGCGCACAACGAAGCAGATGGAGAGTTTTTACGACGTCATCAACGTTTGATGTTCATTTCGTGCATAGGGTGATCGAAGATAAAATCAACCTCGAAGGAAGTATCTGTTATGTCTATTACTCCGCAGCTTATTAAGGACCAGGAATTTCAAGTCAAGTTCAGGGGCTTTGATCCCATTGAAGTGAGAGATTATCTGGAGACCATTGCCGATGAATTTTTTGAGCTGCAGGAACAGTACAAGGAGCAGCTCGAAGAACTGGAGGGCCTGCGTGAGGAGAAGGAGACTTTCGAGAGCTATAACAGTTCCCTGGAGACTGATATGCAGTTTACCAGGAAGATCTCCGAGGAGTTGAAAGATGGATGCTCCCAGAAAGAGGAGAAAATCCAGGAGTTGACAAAAGAGATTGAAGAACTGCAGCTGCGCATTGGTGATATTGATCAGGAGAAAGCGGAACAGGAAGAAGAGGTCAGTGCCGCCGAAGCCATAATAAAAGAGGCGGAAGAGACTTTAAAGGCTGTGACTGAGGAAAAGGATATTCTGAGCAGCAAGGTGGTGGTCCTGCAGGAACAGAATGAAGAGCTGAAAAAGGAAGAGGTCGATTTTAAATCGACCCTGGCTGCAGCCCAGCGTTTTGCAGAAGACCTCAAAGAAAAAAGCAGGGTTGAGGCTGAAGAGATGGTTGCCGCAGCGCATGGTGAGATCAACAAGATCCGGGATGATGCGCAAGCTGACTTGGAGCGCTTGCCCCGGGAAATAGAGGAACTCAAGAACAAGAGAGGGAAGGTCAAGCAGGAACTGAAGGGGATTCTTGAGACCTACCTGGAGACCCTTGATGTCTTTTATCCGGAAGAGAAAAAGGAGGCGTCCACTGAGCCGGAATATGACACTGAACTCTTTCAGAAGGTAGAGATTGGGGAGGATGGCTCCCTGAGCCCGGAAGACCTGGAAAAGGTCGAAGCGGGGCTTGATGCTCTTTCCCTGGGAGCGGCGGTGGATGAAGAGGCCCTGGCAACCCTGCTTGGTGATAATCGAGAAGAGGAAGAGGGGGAGGTCTTTCATCTCAAAGAGATGTTTAGTCTGGATTTAAAAGAAGAGGAGAAGGAGAAAGGATCTTCTTGAAATGTCTTTTCTCTCCACCTGCAAAGACGGCAGGATTCTTCTCAATGTGTATGTCCAGCCCAGGTCTTCCCGCAATGGCCTGGGGGGGATTCATGATAATCGCGTAAAACTGGCCCTTACTGCTCCACCTGTTGATGGGAAGGCCAATAGTGGGGTGATCGTCTTCCTTGCCTCTCTTCTGGGGCTGAAAAAAAAAGATCTGGAGATTAAGCATGGTCTCCATTCCCGAAAAAAGGGAGTGCTGATTGATGGCTTAGGTGAAGAGGAGATCAGGGCGCGAATTCTTTCTGCAATTTCTGCCTGAACTCTTATGGGGAGAGATAGAGCCCAAGGAGGTGCGCATGACGAAGTATGTTGTTGGCAACTGGAAGTGTAACAAGGGGCAGGAAGAGGCACAGGAGTGGTTCTCTGAGTTTGCCGATCTGTACAGGCCGGTTGAGGGGCTCGACGTTATCGTGGCCCCTTCTTTTCTTTGTCTTCAGGCCCTGTCTCAGTATGTCCAGGCCCTTCAGCTGAAAAATGTTTTCTTGGCTGCCCAGGATGTGTCTCCTTTTCCCAGAGGCTCCTATACCGGAGCAGTGGCTGCTGATATGCTCAAAGCAATGGTGGACTACGTCATTATCGGCCACTCGGAAAGAAGAAGGTATTTTCACGAAACATCGCAGGATACCACCAACAAGATGGCAGAAGCTGTGGATGCAGGCTTAAAGCCTATTGTCTGTATTGATCAGCCATATGCCATGTCTCAACTCACCGCTTTAAACGATATCGATTGTGATGAGATGATCCTCGCCTATGGCCCGGTGGAGGCAACCTCTGCCCGGGTCCCGGAACAGCCGCAACGGGTTGCTGAGGCTGCCAGATTCATCAGTCAGGTGCAGTCAAAAAGGCCGGTTGTCTATGGTGGCTCCCTTTTTCCTGACAATGTAGGGGACTATGTCAGCCTGCCCGAGCTTTCCGGAATTTTTGTCGGCGAGTCCAGCCTGGAGGCAAAATCCTTTGTCGCCATCTGCAACAAGGTGGGGGATTCCCTTAAGGCTTAGGGGCTGTGCAAAAATAACTGTAACATCTTGCTTGTCCTTTCGGAGTCTCGCAGGCTCGCTTACCTGTCCATTTCCTGCGTTGTGAAAAGAGGCACATAGCGCTGCTATGCTTCTCTTACACGCCTTGGAAATGAACAAAATTACGTCGTAATATTGTTACACTTATTTCCTTACAGTCCCTTAGAGCGGGAATCAGCTCCAGCCAGAGTTTATTTTAAAGTAGGGGCTTAGGAAGTAAAGTCGCCCCGTTGAGGGGCCGTCAAGGCCGGGGCCTCTGGACCGGGATCTTTATTTTTTTTTCTTCTTCGGCATGATAAACGAGGCGACAAAGCCGGCGGAATAGAGTCCGGCCCCTACCAGCCCTATAATGCCTAATATCCCGAGAAACCCGGATTCCTTGGAAAGGGAATCAGCGAGAATGAGGATGGATGAGCCGACGATGAGTGCGGAGGTGATCATGGATATTCCCATCACCCGGCTGGAGAGATCTACCTTGTCAGCCAGATGTTCGATGCGCCGCATCTCCAGATTGAGGGTAAAGCGGCCATGCCGTATCTGGTCCAGGATACGCTGCATATCTGCAGGCAGGCCTTCAAGGAGTTCTGCATAATCGGTCATACTCTTTTGCATGCGATGACGCATTGCCGTGAAACCGTAGCGGTTGGTGACCACTTCCCGAATCTGGGGCTCAACATGGGCCAGGACATTGAAGGTAGGGTCAAAATGTTCTGCGACCCCTTCGATGGTGGTCAGCGCCTTGGTGAGAAAGAGAAGATCACTGGGACAGAGGATGTGGTAACGCTGGAGCATAGCAAAGAAGTCGGAAAGTAACTTGCTGATATCCAGTTGTTTCAGGTCCGCATCCTGAAAGGTGGATGCCATCTGCTGCAGTTCTAAACGAAAATCTCTTCTGTCGGTGACGGCCGGATCCACATCCGTGAGTTCGACAACCACCCGGCAAAGCTTGTCAATGTCTCCCAGGCTGACGGCAGCAACCAGGTCGACGAGCTGTTCTGCTGTTCTTTTGTCCAGGTGTCCTGTCATACCGCAATCGATAAAGCAGAGTTTCTGTCCCGGCAGAAGAAAGATATTGCCCGGATGGGGGTCGGCGTGAAAGAATCCGAAGCGGAGACACTGTTTGAAAACGGCATCGGTACCATTGGCCACTATCTTTCTCCGCTCCTCGGCGCTCAGCTCCTCCGGATTGACAGCGGAGAGTGGACGTCCCTGGATCTCTTCCAGGGTCAGGACATTGCGGGTGGAAGAATCCGTGTAGACCTTTGGAAAGCTGATGTTGGGGTCGTCTTCAAAGTAGCGTCGGAGTCTTTTGGTTGCCTGAGCTTCCTGGATCAGGTTCATCTCTTTGAAGAGTTCTCTTGAAAATTCAGTAGATACGGCTACAGGGCTGTAGCCGAGATTGGAAAAATAGGATTCGACAAACTGGGCCAGCCCCTCGAGCAGTGCCATATCTTCTTCCACAACTTTTCTAATACCCGGACGCAGGACCTTGATCACCACCCGGCTTCCGTCTGTCAGTCGTGCCCGGTGCACCTGGGCCATGGAGGCAGCAGCAAGGGGCGTCTCATCAATGGAAGAGAAAAGCAGGTCGAGGCGACCCGGGAATTCACGGGCCAGGACCTTTTCAATTTCAGCAAAGGGGACTTGGCCGCAGTTATCCTGAAGCCGTTTGAATTCTTCCGTCCATTCCAGCGGGATAAGATCGGGGCGGGTAGCCAGAATCTGGCCGAGTTTGATAAAGGTGGGTCCCAGTTCTTCCAGGACCATGCGCAGACGAACAGGTCTGGAGAGACCGTTGTCCTCCTGATCATGGGCAGGCTCGTCAAGACCCTTTTTGCTGCTGGAAAAAACGTCCAGCCCCATATCCACGATCACTTCTCGAAACCCGAACTTGGAAAAGACCTTGAGGATTTCTGTCAGTCTTTTGGTGCTGCGAATGGTTTTTTTGATGTCGGTGATTTTCATTGGTCACAGGGGGTGATGATCTGCAGGCCCTCCTCGGAGCGTGGGTGAACTATGATAAGGCACCCATAAGTGTTTCACTTAGATCGTATGCTGCGGCAAGAGCGACGTGAAAAATGATAGAATCTCTGTACCAGTATATGGTCTGGAAAAGAGAAAAAGCAAATAGTATATGAACAGGAGAGAAACAATTGACA
>DAOVAI010000007.1 GCA_030671085.1 Pseudomonadota bacterium
CGGCATAGGCGGCATTCACTCCCAGATCATTCATGGAGGCCACAGCCTTAAAGCCGAGCTGGCGCAGGAAAATGGCCATCTGTCCAGACAATTTACCGGCATCACTGTAACCCTGCCCCACGGTGGCATCGCTCATCCAGGCGGGTGCTGCCCCCATGGCATAGTAGTCCATGGGCACCATGAAGACGATGACACTCTTGGGTACAAAAGGAAAATCCTTCTCCCAGCTCAGCTCCTTCTCTCCCTTGACCGGATCATACATGGGATCGTAATCCCAACGCTTGTCACGCCTGGTGATACCGCAGCGCACAGCACCAAAGAGCCTGGCCGCACTCTTGATCGCCAGGGCTGCTTCCTGCTTAGAGCTGAATTGATATTTCTCCTCGGCCAGCATCTCCTGCTTCCAGGTAAAAATCCCGGAGTCCGTACCGTCCATTCCATCAGGAATTTGAGCAAAAACCCCGGAGAAACCACCTATCTGCAGGGCCCGTTCCAGTTGGGTGTAGCCGATATCTTTGCGATAGGGTTGGTGGAGGAACTTTTTATATTGCTCATTAAAATGGAAATTATTGAACTTTTTAATCCGTTCAGGATGTTTCTCATTCAACTTTTTAGAATGGGCAAAGGTCAGAACCACATTGCGCTGGTCAATGGGTTTATAGTCCTCATTCATGGGCAACGGGAATTCATCATGGGGAATACCCTCCATGCGCTTGACAATGGTAACACCCGTGGCAGTCGCGGCCGCAGCACCGGCCCCCGCAAGGCCAATCTTTAGAAAGTTGCGTTTTGAACCGTCGGGAGCTTCTGGGGTATCGTTTGTCTTTTCACTCGTGCTCTTGTTCTCTTTTTCCTCTACCATGTGAGGGGGTCCTTTTATTTATTCTTCGTGACGGATCAATGTCATGACTGATCCATTTTCAAAACTTCCGAGACATTTGTTTTAATGTGCCATCCACGTTTCGATAATTCATCCTGGGATCGTTTGCTCAGCTCGCCAAGCGTCCACAGTTCAGCCTTGTTCAGCTCTTGTCTATCCGGTTCTCTTGCAAGTGCATCAATGGCTTCGGCAAACTCTTTGTTCCAGGTAATGTGATCCGTGGGCAACATGAGAATTATCCGATCATCCTGTAATTTTGCGGAAACAAAGCGACTGAATGGATAAAAACGTTTTACCGGCCCAACCTTGTGATGATAGGCCGCAAACATCAGGCTTATTCTGGTAACTAGCAGGATGGTGTCAGTATCATGGAGCTGCAGGGCCACCTTGATGAAGAGCTCCCGATTCTCAGCTCCATCCAATTTTTCCAGGGCAGTAACAAAAAATGTCTGGTTACGTGGGGTGAAGGCAGGGTTATTGATAAAGAGCTGGATAAGATCTTCGTCTACACCCATAGTCGTCAATTTTCGGCGATTCTGAACCCGCAGCTCGGTGGGAGGGGTGAGGTTAACTGTTTCATTCAGTAGACGAACAGCGCTGGAAGCGGACAGGACAAGACCAGCCCCCCCAGGAACTGCGGCTTGTACAACCGCCATACCTAGGCCTCCAAAATAATTTGCCCAGGCCAGAGATTCGAGTTCTTCTTCTAAAACTAGATTGTCCGTATATACGCTCACAGTAAATTGATTGGCGATGATGCCCTTGGCCTTGGAAAAACCAAAAATCTGGGCTGCTCGACTGTCCTCGGCATCACTTGGGTCACTTTTAGTGAGTGATTCGTCGGCCCTGGCAAACAGACCCTTGATGCCATCTCCAGCGCCCTTTAACGTGTCACCGGGCTCGGTGAATAATCGTTTTATTCCATGGGCCGTGTTTTTCGCTGACTGCTGCAGAGAATCCACAAAAACATCATCCCTTTCAATCTTCTTCATGGCAGCAATGACGTCAATCTCATGGAGGAGTATTGTCAGCGACAGGTTTGAGACAACCTTAAAACGGCCAAAGTCAGAATTGACATTGTAGGTATTCATAAAACCATTATTGAGGACCTGGGCTTCCACTTTATATAATGGGCTTTGTATTTTTTCTGCAGACAATATCGTTGCAGCATTGAGTACAGGTGATTTTTCAAAATCACTCCGGGCAGCACAAACCGGACTCGCCTGTATGGTGATTACAAACAGTGCTGAAAGGAACAATAGGAGGTTTTTCATACTGAAGTATCCTAAGCAATAATCAAGGTTTATCTACAACGACATAGACCACGTCCGGGCCATTGTACACTGGTTGATAATAAACTCCGCCGCAATAGTAGTATGGCCTGCCGTAGTAATCATAAGGAGGGCAACCTGCAGGAAGATAGGTGTGTCTGCTGCCAATTGCCACGATTGCGCCACCAACAATGGCACCGGCGACAAATGCACCACCACGACCGCCACGCCGATGCACATTAACGTTAACAGTCTTGTGTGCGCGACGACCGCCTCCACGATGGACTCCTCCTCTTCCTCTTCGGGCCTCGGCTTCGCTGATACTGAGAAGATCGGCCGGGTTCAGGCTAATCTGTTCTATTTGCAGGCCAAATCCAATGGTAAGAAGAATTAACACACCGAGTATAATTTTCTGCATTAGTTGGCCTCCTGCTCTGTCGTGGTCTCTGCAAAGGAAATTTCATGCGCGTCTTGAGGAGCTTTGAATGTGAAGACTCCGTTATCAATCGTATCCTGAACCTTCCAGTCGAAGAAGCTTACCGTGTATTGCGGGGCTCCCGTAATCCAGCGCGAGGTAATAACAAATTTTCTGGGCAAAGGTTGGTTACCTTTTGTAATCCAGATCTGCATATCGGTATCTGCTGAGCGAAACGCTAGTTGTGTGCACAGGACACCCTGCACAAGACTATCTCCAACAACAAATCCGGAACTGAACGATGCCTGCAAAAAATCATAGGAATCATCTCGCAGGAGGTCTTGGGCAACGATTTGAATGTTGCGTTTATTCTCAAGTTCAACAAAAACCTCGCTGATGGTTGAAGGGGCAGCAACCGTGGCGAAGAAATTCAGATCCTTCCGGAAGAGTGTAAATGATGTACCGTCATAGAACATTTCCAGCTCACTCTCGGCATCCTGCCGTTTTACATGAAATTTATTCGGCCGAACCATTTCAAAGTGAATTTCTGTTGAAGACATTATCTTCTGTCCATTATCGAGAACCTCTTCCTCGTTTTCAATGGCACGGAAAGCAACAACCTGTTGACTGAGCAGGTTGTTGTTCATCTGTTTCAGAATTCCAAGGGCCTCTTTTTCTACCGACGGGGTGATTTCCGCCCGGCTCCAGAGGGGACTCAAAAGAATAAACAGGCATAGTATGCTTTGAGTGAAACGCATTCGACATCTCATTAAACTTCCTCCATTAGATAAGTTGTAAATACAATAAAGACGGTTTTCAATATTTCGTATCAAGTGATTCCCAAAGCATTCGCAATAGGGTAACAGCTCTTTTTAATTACTTTCAGAAGGTATCTGCTCATCCACTTCCATAATTTTGCCCCAGTCCGTTCGTTCAACCATTTTTTGCGGTATCTCTACGGGGACAAAATCATTGCCAAGACGCATCTGCCAGCCGCCGCCCAAGGCCTTGTATAACGCTACAAGGTACAGGGCAATATCACCCCTTTGCCTTGATATAAGCATCCTCCTGACTGGTGAGATAACGGTCGGTATCAAACACCCGTTGATAGTCCACCACTCCTTCCCGGTACTGGAGCCTGGAAATCTCTGCGGCCCGTCTGGAGGCGGTAACGGATTTACCTAAAAATTCTGTCTGCTCACGGGTCTGCTGAAAAGCGGTCATGGCATCTTCCACTTCCCGGGCGGCATCGAGCACCACCTGCTGGTATTGCATGATGGCCTGTTCAAACCGGGCATCCTGGGCCCTGATCTGATTTTTTAGACGCCCATAGTTGAAAATGTCCCATTTCACTGCCGGGCCAAGAAAGGAGAGGAGTGATTTCATAATACGAACCTTTAAGACAAAATAGGGAATACGAAAGAATAGCTGTCGAATACAGACCGATTTAACTCTGCCACTGGGGAGAGCTGAGCCTTTTGTTATCATTCCTGATGATAAGCCCTTCAATGGTGCGCCGAGAGCCCAGGAATCGTGTCCCCTGCTCCGATCCCATAACAAAGACCGCAGTGGCCAGGGCATCGGCTTCCATTACACTGGCTGCCTGCACGGAAACACTGACATTTTCATTAGCTGAGAGTGCCTGACCAGGCGAAATCAGGTGATGGTAGAGTTTTTCCTGATCAAAAAAGACATCATAGCTCCCGGAGGTGGCTACTGATCCAGTATATAAAGCGAGAATATCAATGGATTGGCTCTGGTGGCGTGGATCCTGAATAGCGATGCGCCAAGGTTTATTGTTGCCCTTACCACCGAGCACAGCAATATCCCCACCTGCATTGACAAGTCCATGACGTATTCCCTCTCCGTGCAGTACAGCCATGACCCTGTCCACGATGAACCCCTTGGCAATGGAGTCCAGAGTAATTGCCATTCCAGATCGGGCCAACAATACGGATTTTTTGGATATCTTCAGATGATGGCTGCCGACCACTGTTCGTATCCTGTCTATTTCTTCTTCGGTAGGGGCCTGGCCTGTAGAGGCAAAACTTTGTTGTATCAGGGTAAGAACGGGCAGCACCGTGATGTCAAATGCCCCGCTGCTGATCGTGTTGTAATGGACAGAGGCCTGCAGCAGCAGCAATAATTCCGGCGGAACGTCTTTGAGATAGCCATCACGGTTGAGAAGACTCACCGGCGAACTGTTGTCAAAGCGGGAGAGCAGGGAAATGAGGCGATCCATTTCCTGGTAACTCTTTTCAATCGCAGCCTCTGCTCGGTCACGTGAGCTGTCCATAACCGTAATGTTGACAAAAGTTCCCATGCCGGGGCGACTGAGGGACACCTTGTACAGCTCGCGGTTAAATTTGACGGCCTCACAGGGAATCGGCAGGCTGAGTACGGTTGCGCTCAGTGCCGCACCAGCTGAAAGAGAAAGAAAGGTACGCCTGCTGAGTTGCTTTAATTCATCTCCATGTTTTTTCATGATGTGGTGAGACCTCACAGTTCTCTTAGTGGATTGTGGACACGAATACGAAGGACTGGTTTGTTGACCGTTTTATCCAGAGCCTTGAATGTAAAGCGCCTTCTTTTGGTTTGACTCAATAACTAAGAATAATTCTTTATACTTTTATTACCTTTTCAGTTTTGTTACTATCCTTGTTGTGACTTTACTGTATCCGAATCGTGCCAAATAAAGGGTTTCAAAGGTATGCTCACATGTATTATACTAGATGTTGTCATCATATTATAATCGTCTGATCTTTTGACCAATTCAGGATTCATCATGAAGCAGCAAGAAGCTCAGAATATATCCCTATCAGACTACCCCATATTCAGTGGCACGGATGTTGAGTTGAGTCGCAGGGCACTCTCCCGTATCTTTAACCCGGTTTTCCTTGAACCGGGAAAAGGTGCAGGATCATTTCAGTTTTCCGTCCGTGGTGTGCAGCTGCCACACCTATGGATATCCTCTCTCTCGTATTGGGGAAATCCTGTTCTCGGGCCTGTTGATCCATCAGATTATCATACGCTTCAGGTGGTACCATCCGGCAGTTTCCAGTTTGATATTGACGGCCAAAAAATGAGTGCAAATGCAGCACAGGCTCTCATGATATCCAATGGCCAGCGTGTGCGATTACAGCCAGCTGACAACAGCCAATGTCTCTCCCTTGTTGTGAAAGATAAAGATCTGCGTGACGTCATTTCCACCTGGGTCGGTCATACAAAAATTCCCCCCATTGAGTTTCGGAAACAGTTGACCATGACAAACTCTGGTGTGATTTCCTTTCTCTCCTACCTGCACACCATCGTTGATGACCTGGATCGAAGCAGTAATCTTTTACAGATGCCGGCTGCTGTCGCCAGCCTGGAAAACATGTTGCTTACCTACATGCTCTGCGAGCTTGAGCATAATCTTGTCGATTTCCTAAATAAAACATCGGCAGAGGCCGGGAGCAATCAAGTTCGGGAGATTGAAGAATATTTGGAGGCCAACAGCAGCAAAGCAATCAGCATGAAGCTCTTAACTCAAGTAACTGGTCACAGCACCAGATCCATCTACCGTGCTTTTAAGAGATATCGTGATTACACACCAATGGAGTTCCTTAGAAATGTCCGTATGCGCCTTGCTCGCAAAAAACTTCTGCACGCCATACCGGGCTCTATGGTCACAACCATTGCCTATGAATGCGGTTTTACTCACCTGGGGAGATTTTCAAACGAATACAAACGCTGCTTTGGCGAAAGACCAAGTGAAACTCTTCAGCGGTCAATAAGGGAGAAAAAGGTGTACGTCTCAGGAGAGGAATGCGGATAGGTGAAGTCTTAAATCTCAACCCAGCCGATATCGATGGCAGAAAATGAGAGATGTAGGTTATATCCCCAGGAATTTACTTGAGTGCCTGAACGGTTATGTTAAAGAGTTCAAAATCGGATCAGGAGATGAGGCGGAGGCTATCAGATGAGTTAAAAAGCTGCAGGGATAAAAATGATCAGGAATAGAGTGCGGCGCCAGGTTAGATGTCACACATCCAATTTTTACGCCACGCCTTCTAAGATATCAATTTACCTCTATGGTTAAGGTTTCTCCGTCATTTGGAATGAAAGTTTTTGCAAGAAGTCCATTTTTTTCTAATTCCCGCCTCAAGTGTGACCGAGTTGTGGGGCAGTGATTAAGTGCTTCAAGATGATTGGCAATTACTTTGCCTGGAGATGTCTGAATAAAAGTTAATATTTCCTCCAGTGGCATTAGGATTGGGCCCCCCACATCAAGGCTTGCACTCCCTGCAGCGACTACTGCAATATCAGGTTTAAATTCAATTAATGCACGTTTTACGTCGTTAGTATAAACGGTGTCTCCGCTTACATAGATCGAAGGTTCGTTTGGAAGTTTAATGTAAAATCCTGCACCGTTGGCCATAAAAGTGTGCATCCAGCTATGGCCATGTAAAGCTGGAATAGCTGTTATTTCCCCGCCAAGAAAATGTTCAGTTTTCCAATAAGTTGCTGCTGTTTCCACCTTGATTCTATTTTTTGTCATATATGCGGCATCTTGTTGACGACACACAACAGGAATGGAATTTTTTTGCAGGAACTCTTTACCCATTTTATCAAAATGATCGGTATGGGTTAAGAGTTCAATTCCCCATTTTTGGGAGTGTGTAATCAGGCAATGTGTTGTTTGATCCAGAAGTTGAGATGCATTATTGGGAAGTGGAACGGTAGGGTTACGTCTTAATTTGTGTCGGAAGTATGCAAATGGAGGAAGTGAACCTTCTTCACCAAGCATAGGATCTATTAAAATGAAATTATTTCCTGATTCAATGACAAAAGTTGCATTTCTTATATGATGTATTTTCATTATCTAACGTATTGTTTTTTACTTCTGGATTGATACTGCACCTTTCGTGACATATAACGTCGCTAATCAGTCACGCAGTTTTTTTGCGTCGGCTGAATAGCGATGTTAGGCAGTGTGGTTCTCTGTTAAAGCGAGACGGATACCTAAACCAATAAGCACAGACCCTAATATACGGTCAAGCCAGACAGAAAAGTGAGGGTTTTTGCGAAAAAAATTCGTGGTTTGAGCTGCTGTTAGAACAATGAAAGATTCAACAACAATCGCAACCAAAATAACAATAACCCCCAAGACAATGATTTGAACAGAATTGTGCCCCAATTCAGGACGAACAAATTGCGGTAAAAAAGCCATAAAAAAAACGGCCACCTTGGGATTGAGAATATCGACTAAAGCCCCTTGTCTAAATGCCTTCCAAGCAGTTATGTTTAAACCTTTTTTTTCAGGCATATCGAAGGTGGCACCTTTAGATCTTAAGGCCTTTATTCCCAAATAAATTAAATAAGCTGCCCCGACATACTTTACAACACTGAACGCGATAGCAGAAGTGGCAAGGATAGCGGATAGGCCCAGTGCAGCGGCAAATACATGTACCAAAGCGCCACTACAAACACCAAGAGACGAAGCGATTCCAATCTTTCGACCTTGCGCTATTGTCTTAGAGAGAATGTAGATCAGATCTGGGCCAGGTGAAATATTAATCGCAACGGCTGCAGAGAGAAATAATAACCAATAAGAAGATGATTCCATATTAAATTCCTTTGTTGCCTAACAGTGTTAATACATGGCAAAGTTCCACAATATCATCCTGTATCTAACCACATTTTTCATATATTACATGAAGCCGTCTACTTTCCAGCTATCGTGCTTTTAAAGAAGTAAACTGGAAAAATGAGAGCATCTGTTGCTACTTCATAGCCCTCAACCATTTGAAATATTCTTATGTTATACAGATGTGAGAGGCCATTGGCAATCTTGATGGTAACCCTCACTTTTACAAGCTCGGTATCAGATCAGGTCTAAATTCTTTCAAATAAATATAACCTAAGCAAATTTCACTTTTTCATATCCAGAAGTCTTTCCTGAAAAACACTATAACGATTTGGAAGGGAACGTTTTTTCAGAGTGACAGCATAAAACATCCTTTTCATTGTTAATCCCGTTACTTTGATCTCCTTTATCTTTCCATTCTCAAGTTCATCACTGATTGAAACACGGGAGAGTATGGAAACTCCGAGGTTTGCCTTAATAGCTTCCTTGATTGCTGCGTTTGAGCCAAGGACAGCCACTGTATTTAACTGGCCTGTTTCAAAACCAATTTTTGTGCCGAACTCTTCCATGGACTTTCTTGTTCCGGATCCATTTTCTCTTAGAAGAAAAGGGAGTTTTAATAGTGTTTTTATGGAAATATTGTTGCTGATCTTGCGTCCAGCAGCTGCAGCCAGGACTAATTCATCCTCTACGAATGGAGAAAATTTTAGATTTTGAGAGGCTATTTTTGACCCGACAATTCCAATCAGAAGGTCATGGTTCAACACTGAATCGATAATTTCTCCGGAATCAGCTATTCTGATTTCAAATGATATTTCAGGGTGTTCTTTCTTAAAAACAGTGGCAAGGTGGGGCAGGATATAGGCTCCGGGAATTGTGCTCGCTCCCAGGATAAGCTCACCTGAAACACATTGATCCTCTAAGGCCATCTCTTCTTCCATCTTATTGATTTCTTCAATAATACTGAGAGCTTTAGGGAAGAGTATTTCTGCTTTGCTCGTTGGTCTTATGGTTCGCCCCAACCTGTCAAAGAGCTTACAGCCAAAGCTCTTCTCTAAGGTCTTGATTTGCTCACTAATTGTCGGTTGGCTGGTTGAAAGGATCTCAGAAGCCTTAGTGAAGCTGCCGCTTTTATAAACTGTAACAAAAGTTTTCAGTTGTCTCGTTTCGATTTTGCTTACCTTAATAGTTGTGTTCTTAGTTGTTTTTTTTGATTGTAACCACTTTAGCCGTATAAAAAAAGACCTCCCCACCTTCTATTGTTCAAATGTGCTTTGTCTTTCTGACACTTCCTGGCAATCAACGAATGCCTCGTTGCTGGATTACACTTCATTTACTCATTCGCCCCAGAAAGATTCAATTTACTCTTGACAGTGAGTTTGACCAGGCTTAAGTATAATATAAGCCGATCGATAAAAAATAATCAATCGGATTTCACTATAGTAAGGGTGCTAGGTCATCAGTTGGCTAAGAACAACGAAGAATCAATAAGCTCTGTAAAAATTAAAGGATGCTTAATTTGTTTACACTGAACTACCAATAATGTTACGTCTTTGAATTTAAAAATGATGACTTTGTTTGGAAGGCTTTGTTCTGCAGATCCGGATAGTTATTGCACTGATATTGTCATGAAGGATGACATAAATTTAACATTTTAACCTAATACCAATGAAAGGAGATGTTCATGGGACTTTTTAAGAAAAAAACACTTACCGGTCTTGCCCGTACCTGTGGTTGAGCTGCTAAAATTGGTCCGACGGCTCTGTCGGACGCACTTGACGGCTTAACCCCGCCCGATGATCCAAATCTGCTGGTCGGCATAGAAACAGCTGATGACGCAGCAGTGTATCGTTTGAGTAATGAAATTGCGATGATCAACACCGTTGACTTCATTACTCCACCTGTCGACGACCCATACTGGTTTGGCCAGATATCGGCAGCGAATTCCATTTCCGATGTGTACTCCATGGGGGGCAAACCTGTAACCGCACTCAATGTTGTGATGTTTCCATCTAAGCACCTTGACATGGGGTTTTTAAAAGAAATTCTGCGTGGCGGTTACGACAAGGTTATGGAGGCCGGAGCTTGTCTTGTCGGCGGCCACACAGTTGATGACGAGGAACCTAAATATGGACTCTGTGTGAATGGTGTAATTCATCCTGATCGTATCATCACCAATGCCGGCTCTCTTCCAGGTGATGCACTTATCCTGACAAAACAACTTGGTTCCGGTGTTCTTTTTAATGCGGTGCGTTCAGGAAAATTACCATTTAAAGAGCTCGAAAAAGAAATTTTACCATCCCTCGCCGCTCTGAATGAAAAAGCCATGGAAATTGCGCTGCAGTTTGATCTTCATGCCTGCACTGACATTACTGGTTTTGGTATCCTCGGGCACTTACTTGAAGTCGCACATGGCTCTGATGCCAGAATTTTGGTCAACTACAAGAATCTGCCCTTTTATCCATATGTGTTGGATATGTATAAAAAAGGCGAGACAACCGGCAGCAACAAGCCCAACAGAGCCATGGTGGCAAAACATGTCCTTGACATGCAGATTACTCTTTCAAGTCCTGAGGAAGAATTACTTTATGATCCCCAGACCTCTGGGGGATTATTATTTTCTATTCCCAAGGGGCAAGCGGATGAAATGTTGTCGAGGTTACATCAGAATGGTGTAAAGGCAGCAACCTGTATTGGTGAAGTGATTGACGAACCGGTTGGAATATCAGTTGTATAGATTTTTTTGCCGCCACATAAAGGGATAATTAATAAAAAAAACAGTCTGAAATAGACATTTCCAATATATCAAAAGAAAAACAAAAAAATGGATTTGCTTCTCCTTATAGGTGTACTTGGAATGTTTACTGGTTTCATTTCCGGGATGCTGGGAATTGGTGGCGGTATTGTTATGGCACCTTTACTTTTATATGTCCCTGGCTGGCTCGACTTCCCGCCTCTATCCATGAGAGTTGTAGCCGGGTTGACCATTGTCCAGGGACTGGTTGCCTGTCTTTCAGGTGCGTTAACACATAGAAAATTCCATTTTGTCTCAAATAAGCTGACACTATGGATGGGCATTACCATATTCTTAACTGCCCTGATAGGTGGGGCAACTGCAGAACATGTACCTAACAATCTGCTTTTAATACTTTTTGCCAGTATGGCCATGCTTGCTGCCATTCTTATTTTCATACCCACCCAATCGGATAGTGAACATCCTGATATCGCATCATTTTCATTCAACCGGATAAAGTCAGTAGTGACAGCAGGTTCAGTTGGTCTCCTGGGAGGTCTTGTTGGTCAGGGAGGTTCTTTTATACTTATTCCGCTTATGACCTCATTCATGCAGGTCCCGACCAGGATAGCGATAGGCAGCAACTTGGCAATAGTACTTCTCTCGTCATTGGCCGCGTTCCTGGGCAAAGCACTCACAGGCCAGATTGTCTGGTCGCTGGCAGTGCCGATCATGGTTACGGCAATTCCGGCTGCATATCTTGGAAGTATGGTGAGTCACAGGGTTCCAGTGGCAAGATTGCGAATGATATTAGCCATCTGTATTGCCCTGGCAGCATTAAGGGTGGGAATTTCCGCCGCAGGTTTTTGATCATCTCAAGCACGGTTCAGCGATGCGGAGCCCTATTTGGCGAGAATTGAAAAAGAGTCCGGACGGCTTAGCGAACTCATTGATCAGCTCCTCATCCTGACCAGGATCGAGGGTAATGTGGATAACCCCCCTAACGAACCGGTGAGACTACATAAACTGCTGAGTGACATTGTTCACGATACCGACTTTGAGGCTGCCAATCAGGACCGGAGGATAGAAATACAAAACCTCGATGAGGTTACAGTGCTTGGTGCCATGGAGATGCTTGATCGGGCCCTGGAAAATGTGATTCGCAATGGCATACGCTATACGGCAGCCGGGAGTGCTGTTGAAATCACTATTGCAAAAGGTGAGGATTATGTGGCTATTATCGTCCGGGACCATGGCCCCGGCGTACCGCAGGAGTATCTTGAGCAGATATTCAAACCATTTTTCCGGGTAGCGGAGTCGCGGAACCTTGACAGCGGCGGCACTGGAATCGGCTTGGCCATCGCCAAACAGGCGATTTTGATGCATGGCGGCAGTATAGAGGCAAGAAATGCTAAGAAAGGCGGTCTAGTGATTGAGATACACTTGCCGTTGTTATAAGGTTTTGGTTGCCGACCCGATGACATCCTTTTCATCTGGGTCGACAATAGAGTTGTGCATGTTTTTACGTTATACTTGGATGTTAACAGGGGAATATTCCTCTTGATCCTCAGCCGGTTCCCCAAATATTTCCATCAATATCGTGGCTGTTTCTGATTTCTCAACATCTCAATTCGTCGATGAGTAGAAGAACAGCCACGATTTTGAATTAACGTGGCTTGAGCAAAAAAACGATAATTATTTGTGCATCGTTTTCTGACCTTTAACCATATGTTCGATCTGGTTTGCTGTGTTGTCGGATGTTGCCTTGGCATCTAAGGCAGTATTCTCTGCACTGCGAGCTGTCTTCAGGGCTGCATCCGCGGTTGCATTAGCTTGCTCGGCAAGAGCCTTCACAGCATCTAGATCCTTATTAGTGGCACATCCTGCAAGGCCGATGACGATGAGTAGGGCAAGTAATTTAACAGTATGTCTCATGAGAATTCCTCTTTGTTGATATTTACAAACTTAATAGGTTAGCAACTGTAAATTGATCTATCACAATACGAGGCAATCCAACAGGCTAGTATTTTTCCAGTTGAGAATGGAAAAATTAATGATTAGGCACTGACTACCAGGATAGAATGATAATAGTAATATGGTGTTACTGAAGAGCATGGAACCAACATAGTAACGATCTTTTCAACTCATAAATGAGAATACATCACTAGTTTTTATTTTTCAATAGGTATACTGGCTATATAACAGACATGTGCATCACATTGTCATAGGTATGTTTACCTGTGCCACATTCGTTGTAGTTGGAATTATAGAAGTTTTTTTTGAGCAATTTTTTTTAAAAACCCATTATAAAAGGAAAAAATATTGATTCGGATCGTGTTATGGGACTATTTTTAACAGAAATTCTGGAGAAAAAATAAGAGGATTGCCAGTGGCAAGGTTAACCGTTTAGGCAAAATTGCAAGTTAACCTTCTTCCTGATTTTTCTCAGCGACAAAGAGAGAATTGGACGGGCCATAATTTGAGAGGTTAAAATCGAAGGAGAACAGTAACCAGGTCAAGTCGAGGATGGGTTGCTGAAATCATATATTGGACATGGCAATCTGATCATAGCAATTCTTCTTTTGCAATAAAACGTAGTCTATCCCCCAACTTACGCGAACGTTTTCATCTCCGGGGATAACCGGTTCTGGGTAATGACGGTGTGCACGGCGCGCCTTACGAAATCAACAAACATTTCCGTTCGCTGATAACATAGGGTGCGCCGTGTACACCAGGTACTGGGCCATACGGGACAGGTTTCGCCTGTCCCGCATGGTACATAGTCAGGCTATTTTTGAAGTGCAGACCTGTGAAGGGGCCGCCTGTTTAAGAGCGGGCATAACGGTGGACAGCTCAATGAGTACGCCAAGACCTTCCTGGACTTCAGGACGTTTCAGTGCAGCCATCATACCGAAAATACCACGAATCGGTTCCGTAGTGCTGAAATCAATCTCCTTCATTTTCAAACCGACCCGTTCCGTGACACCGATCACCTGTTCAAAGGCATCAAACACGCCGCGTTCCTTGAGACATTCCAGCCGCTCTACCAGGTCATTAAAGGCCAGGCCGGCCAGAGATCCGGCATCGTTTTTCATCTCCATAAGGGAGCCGAGCATTTTCATGGCGTCTGCCAGGTTACCCATGTTGACGATGAACTGCTTAAGCAACTCCTGCAGATTTTCACCCTCAAAGCCCTGCAGGGTGGTTTGCAGCTGATTGACCAATTCCTTAAACAGATCTTTGGAATAGGGCTCGAAATCCTTTTTAAACTCCATGGCCTTGTCCAGGGTTTTCATGGCCTCGGTCAGATTTTTACTGGAAGAGAGCATCTGCCCAAGCATATCCCCTACATCTTCCAGATCTACCCGCTTGTCCAGACCGCTTAACCTTGAAATAGACTCAATCACCATGGAGTTGATCAATGGCTCCAGATCATGCTTTAACTCTACGTAAGGTCGGATAGCCTGCTTGGCCTCCCGCACTTCCTCGGTGAGCTCGTCCAGGCGAGCCAGTATTTTTTCTTCATTGGTCATAGTGCCCCCCTAATCCTGAACCTTGCCGGCCAGTGACATTTGCGCCTCAAGGGGCATTTCCTCGCCGGTTACCAGCTTGTTCCAGTATACCCACTTGAACATCATCTTGCCCCAGTGATTGGCCTTGGACTCCCCAAGCAGGGAAAAAGGTCCAAGTCCGGGCAGGGGAAACTTTCCGGGCAGCGGTTCGTATTCATAGTTGAAATCGATGAGAGCCGCCTTTTCAAAACCGGTTTCAATAAAACAGTTGGCATGACCGTCAAAATCTTCTTTCAACTCTTCACCGTTGATTTCACGCATGAAGTTCTCAACCATTACCTCGGCTGAAAAATGAGCAACTGAACCAGCCTTGGAGGTGGGCAAGGTGCCGGTATCACCAAGAACAAACATGTTTTTATGCTGCTCTGCCTTCAGGGTATGATTATTGGTCTTGACATAGCCGATCTCGTCCATGGAGACGCCAGACTTGACAAGATAACGGGCACCCACATTGGGCGGGATAGAAACCAGCAGATCAAATGCGATCTCATCTCCGGCAGCAGAGACTATTTTGTTATTGGCACAGTCAACCTCGGCAAGATCATAACTTGCGGTTACTTTAATATCTTTTTCTTCAATAAGTTTTGAGAAAAAGGCCGAGGCCTTGGGTTTGGTGAACGCCCCTGGCAGGGGAGTTACAAGGTGAATTTCGATCTGATCGCGCAGGCCACGCTCGGTGAAAAACGAGTCTGCCAGATAGACAAACTCAAGGGGGGCAACCGGACATTTAAAAGGAAATTCGGCAATATTGAGAACCAGCTTACCGCTACGGAAATTACGAAGTGCTTTTTCCAGGTTCACCGCACCATCCAGGGTATAAAAATCAAAAATTTTGCTCTGCCAGCCGTCCATCATGCCGGGAATTTCCTCCGGCGCTATATCTACACCGGTGGAGACAATGATTTTGTCGTAATCATAGCTGCCGGCAGTGGTCTCAACTACCTGCTTGTCAACATCTACGGCGACAATCTCATCTACGACAAAATTAATTCCCTTGGAAATGAATTCGCTCCGACTGCGGACAACATCATCGGCCTTGTAGACCCCGAACGGGATAAAGAGAAGACCAGGCTGATAGACATGACGGTCATCTTTGTCGATAACAGTAATGGACCATTCATCGCGATCTAGCTGCCTGCGTAATTTATTCGCGACCATGGTACCAGCACAACCTGCTCCAAGAATAACCAACTTTTTCACATTACACCTCTATACTGTGGGGGATTAGATATCAGCTGATCAGGGAATTCGACCAACTCAATACGAGAAAAATCACGATTGTTACTAACTCATGATTATTACTACTAACAGTATGTTGTGTACCACAGAGTGCCACGGCGGTCAACGGCTAATTGTCCACAAAATGGACACTGCCATTTTTTTCTCATGGCCGGTAATGCGCTGATTGTCAGATTTTCTTTAATTTCTTTGGTGAAGTATGTCAGATCGGGTTTGAACAACTGCACCTTAGATATTGCGCATAACTTGAGAAGATTGCACAACCAGCGCACCTTGCCTCACGAGGTTCTGATCCAACAACGGTTGCTGGTCACCTTTTGTCGTGGTTTTCCTTTCTCTTACAACTGATGGCGTCGTATTTATACCTTTTGGGGTGAAAACTCTTCATCTGCTTCGTTGCTGCGAATTTTCTATCATTTCAACGTACCTTGGTACGCCGAAATAATAGAAAATTCACGCGCCTCGCATATGAAGTTTTTTACTTAGCCATCGATAATTTCTAGTTTTTACGAGATTGTCACAACTAGTTATCCGACAAAACTGCCGAGTTTGATACGTTGGGCATCCATGATTTCTTTTTCACGAGATCCTGAGATTACCACCTTGGGATCTGGTACAAAATCAAGATCTTTATTACCCCTTTCGTAAGGGACTGCATTGAGGATGACCTTCATGGCGTTGAGGCGGGCCAAGTGTTTGTCGTTGGAACGGATAATGGTCCAGGGGGCAATGTTGGTGTGGGTTTTTTTCAGCATTTCATATTTCTGGTTGGTGAAGTCATCCCAGCGGTCCTGGGCCTGGACATCAATTTCCGACAGCTTCCATTGTCGCAGGGGGTCTGTCTTACGTCTTTCAAATCGCTTGGCCTGTTCTTCTTTGGTTACAGAAAAGTACAGTTTAACCAGTACGGTACCCTGTCGGACCAGGTCTTTTTCAAAACCGATTACTCCCCGCATGAAATTTTTGTACTCTTCGGGGCTGCAGAATTCAAAGACCGGCTCAACAACAGCCCGATTGTACCAGCTTCGATCAAAGAGGACGACCTCGCCGCCCCGAGGTAATTGGGCTATGTATTTCTGGAAAAACCATTGTGTTTTTTCAATCTCGGTCGGTTTGGCAAGGGCAACGACTCGGTAGTGCTTCTCGTTCATATAACGGGTGACCCGGCGAATGGTACCGCCTTTTCCTGCAGCATCCCTGCCTTCAAATAAAATAATCATCCGTCGGCCATTGTTTTCCAGGCATTTCTGCATCCTGATCAGCTCTGCCTGGTACGGTTTGAGCGCCTCCTCCCGGTGGTAGCGACGGATCGCCTTCTTCTGATATTTATTCAGGCAGGGCATACCTTTCTGCAGCTTTTCAAAATCTTTTAAGAGGGTATCAAGCTTGACCTCTTTTTTGCGGAAAACGATAGTTTCAGGATTCTTTCTTTTTGCTTCCTGCAGCTTTTTTTTCGCTTTTTTGCTATTCGGCTTTTTTGCCCCCCCCCTGACATTCGTTTTCTTTTCGGGTTGTGGACTGGAAGCCTTAACAGGCGATGCCTTCTGTTTTTCTTTACCTTGGACTGAAGGAGATTTGCTGCTGGAACCACTATTGTTTTCTTTTGTCATGACTCTTTCTCTCCTGTTAAGCTCTCATCGAGGTCATAAACTTCAGGTGGATACTGTATATGTAACTGTCCTCTAAAATGATCGCAAAGTCAATGCGGGAAAAACACAGAAAAAATACGTAACGAAATGCTGTATTTTTCTCCAGGGAGAGTGAAAAGGAGGGAAAAGAAATGCGCTATTGTGTAAAATGGGTCATCAGGTAGGTTCTCAGGCTGATTTTTCTTTTGTTGATCCCGAGTTTTTTTCGTAGATTATTCCGGTAGGTTTCCACAGTACGCAAAGAAATATTGAGTATTTCAGCTATATCCTTACTTGTTTTGCCCTGTCGGACCAGATCGCCAATCATGGTTTCCCGAGGCGAGAGGCCAAGCATGATCTCTCTGGCCTTGGGCGAGAAAGGATGGGTGATGGAATCAATATGGGCGGTAATGATGCGTATGATTTCAGTCTGCTCTTCACCGATTGTTGACTGCCGGAGCAGATCAAGATAGGGGTTGACCAGTTCTTTCAGCTTGATGGATATCTGCTCCTCGATACTTTCCCTCGTTTTGGTGTGCTGGTCCAGCATAACCTTGAGAGCTATGTTTGCATCCTCAGCTTCCTTTTTTCTCTGTTCAAGTTCCTGCACCGCTTTTTTTTGCCCGGTTACGTCATTACCGAGAATAAGCGTTTCGAAAAAGGCACCTTTTCCACTGAATCGTTTAACCGAACTCCAGGAAATGTCGCGCAGCTCCCCATCTTTGGTCTTGAGTCTTACTTCATATCCTCGCACATCATCTTCCTGAAATTGTTTGAGCATCTCCCGGGTTGATCGACCTGTTTTTCCAGCATAAAAATAGTCCTGCCAGTTCTTTCCCAACAACTCTGCAGCACTGTAACCGGTCAACTGCTCCCCGGCAGGATTGATGAACTGTATGGTGCCATCCGGGGTTATGCTGCAGATAATGGATGGTGCTGTATCAATGATCTTTTTGGAAAAATCACGTTCTGCCTGCAAAGAGGCCTCATACTGTTTCTGATGGGTGGTATCCAGAGAAATCAATCCAAAACCGGTCCTGTTATTCTCCTGGTCAAGGATGCAAAAAATTGTTGTCGTCAGATAACGGGTGATCCCATTGCGTTGCTGTTGCAGAACAAACTCATATCGTCCGTTCTTTTTTGCCATGGCTACGGCCTGTTCAAACTGCTCCAGGTTACCGGCTTTCCTATGCAGCGTTGCAGCATTTTGGCCGATTATAGTATCGGTTGTGCAATTATATAATTTTCCTGCTGCCTGGTTATGAAGAAGAATATGCAGGTCGGGATCCATGATGGAGATGGCGATGTCACCGGCAGATTGCAGCATACTGTCAAGAATACACGCCTCCTCCATCTGCTGTTTGACTTCCTTTATCTGTCTTGCCTGCTGCTGGATTACTTCCTTCAGATGATTGGTATAGCTCGTGCGGAGCCCCTTGATCATGTCTGTTTCAGTGATGATACCGATACAGCGGCCGCTACTGTTGGTCACGACCAGGCGGCGCAACCCTTTCTTGAGAAGAATTCTTGCCGCCTTGAGGCTGGAAACATCGGAAAAAACAGTCTCCACTGGATGGCTCATCACTTCATGCAGTTGGATAGTTTTCAATTTTATTTTTGATCGGATGAGACGCAGAAGATCGCGTTCTGTGACGATACCCTTGGGATAGCCGTTCTCTTCAATTACCAGTGAACTGATTCTACGATCATTCATCAGTTTCATAGCTGTAAAGGCGGGTGCTGATGATTTCAAAGTAACAACATCGCGGATCATGACCTGGTCGACATTTTTGACTTCCATATAATATTCCAGGCCAAGATGGTAGAGAAAATCAGTGGCAGTGACAATACCGATCAGATTCCCATCATGATCAGTGACCACCAGGTGACGGATACGATGATGCAGCAGCAGTTGATACGCCTCTCGGTAATCCATATCAGCGGGAGCGGTAAAGGGAGGACTGCTCATGACCTGTTGAATGGGCAGGGAATAATCTATCTCTCCATCAACCCGGATTTGAATAAGCGACCGTTCGGTAAAGATCCCCAATGGCGTTTTCTTCTTGGCCACCACCAATGCACTGATTTTTCGTTGTTCCATGATGCCAAGGGCATGACTCACAGGTTTGTCCGGTGTAATGGTAATAACTGGTGTGGTCATCACATTTTGGAGCGTGTCCATTGTGTCACCTGGTATGATCCGTGTTCCAGTATTGGAAGCGGTTATTGAAATGAAGTTCCTGTCTTGTCTGCGGGTCGAGTTTGGGCCGGGGACCAAGGGCGACTCTACAACAAGATATCCGTCCTTGAATTGTTTGACAATATGATATGGTATCACCCCAACATTTTGATGTTACTCTTGGTGATGTCAACATACCTGTTTTCAACGAGGCCTCCTGATGGTGTGTTGTCGCTGAATGGTATGAAGGAGATGAAAAACTGCATCATGTTGCAGAGTTGTGGCAGATAGCCTCTCCAGGTGCTGAAAGAACAGTGGGGTAAAATTCAGTACGGGAGTGGGCGATATTGGATGAGTTCTTTGAGGGTATTTTCCATCGGTTCACGGTGGGTACCGGACCAGTAGATCTGCCTGCATGATTCGCAACGGTGGAAGCTGTGGTAATATTTTCGTGTCAGTGGTTTAAGTTGGGCAAGGATCTCCTGTTTGGGAACTGGAGTCAGGGTGCCATTGCAGCGCATGCAGCGGCTGAAGGGACGGATTTCCTGAGACAGGTCATAGAAGTGGATAACCTCTGCAAGTTGTTGTGCCGGGAGGGTTTCCCGTACGAAATGTCCGAACTCTATCTTTTTTCGTTTGAGGAGCTGGATATCCCTGCTTAACAGGATGCACTGCTTTTTTTCCGCTATATCAGCCAGTTCCGTATCATGCCACTGCGGGCTGTAGAGCGTGTCGAAACCGGCCATCCGTAACTTTCCGGCAAGTTTTGACACGTTGGCGTCTACCAGAAAGCGGATTGCGGCAAGAGGTTTTGGTCTGAGCAGGCAGGGGGCAAGGACATTGACTGTTGGGCGAAGGGGGAAAATTTCCACAGAACTCTCCTCCTCAATGATATGATCAAAGGACACAGCCTGCCGGTTAATCTGGATGGAACCGATTTCAGTGTGCGGCACACCAAAGGATTCAATGAGATCTTTTATGGACGTGCGGCGATGCAGGGGAGGCGTGAGCAGGCCATTGCTGCGCCTGACTCTCTTTATGAGTGCTGTGAGCCAGCCGTGAAAGTGGATAGTAACCGGAAAGAGATCCACAGGTGGCCCAGGTTCTTGTCCGTAACAGGGTTTCATACTCTACTGTAGCAGACCCGGAAAGAGCTTGGCAAATAAAAGAAGGATGAATCAGGCCTTTTGCCCGGTAAGGAGAAAGACCGGATACTCCCTGCTTTCCTGTTCTTTCTTGCTGATGGTGTGGATGATTTCACTTTTGATGTCGTTCAGACCGGCAGTTGCGAGGACTGCAATGAGTTTTTTGGTGTCGAAACCGTGGTGCATGATTCCTTTGGCTTCAGGGTCATGGAAGGACCCGTCTTCTTCGACCAGGTCGGCAACAGCAAGGTATCCCCCTTTGTTGAGAAGGTTTGCAAAGCGATGCAGCAAGCCTTCTGCATCCTTGATGTGGTGCAGGGTCATGGCACAGAAGATAAGGTCGTGTTTCTGGCTATAGTCGTCGGCAAGGAGGTCACAGCAGAGGGAGCGAACGTTATTGATTCCCTGCTCTGTGATCTTTTCCTGCAGGGTATCAAGCATGCCCTGGGAGGTGTCAATGGCGGTCAGGCACTTCAGGGCAGGGGCCAGGGAAAGACCGACCAGGCCGGTGCCGCAGCCATATTCCATTGCATCCATCTCTTGAGACAGAGGCAGTCTGGCAATGGCCCCACTGATCTTTTCAGCCAGCTGAACCCGGCGCGGTTTCTTGTCCCAGTTCGATGCGGCCTTATCAAAATGTTCTGTGGTCATAGTCCTCTTTCGCCCTTTAGTCTACCTGCTTCTCCCTACAACTCTCCAACCACATCAAAGAGGTCGCGATCGGCCTCAATCTTGGCCCGGTTACCGATGATCACCCGGTGGCTGTCCGGCATCATCTGCTCAAATGCGGGCGCGTAGGAGCGGAGGTCGTCCACCGTGGTGCTGATGATTTCCCGGATGCGCTGCTGTTTGTGTTTTGCTGTGATCCCGCTCAGATATTCGTTGCGGGCCGTAAGTCCCTTGGCAGCAGGGCCATGGAGGGGCGTGAAATTGCCGTAGGTGCCGATAATCAGCTGCTGCAGGACTTCTCCCGGCAGATCCAGTCCGGTGATAACAGCAGGCATGGCCTGGTAGCTGTCATAGGTCTTGCGTACCTGGGGATCGCGGTAGCTGATCACTGCAAAGTTGCCGCTGATATGGCTGAACTGGATAAAACAGCCGTAGGCACCACCCATCTGCCGCACTGTGTTCCAGAGATAGTCACGGGAGAGATAGGTCTTGAGCACCTCAAAATGACCATTATATCCCTTACCCTCAGGGAGCAGCTTGCCGCTTTGCACAGCGTACACCACTTCCGCCGAGGTGATCAGGGCTTCGTGCCGGGGAAAGTCGGGGATAAGCAAGTCCTGTTTCTCCAACACCGTGTCCGGCAGCGTTGCAATCAGGCCTCCACATAACTCTTTGAACGTATGCAGTTCGTGTTCATCAGCCGTGATGGAGAGGAGCAGGTTCTTGCGATTGAAAATGAGTTGCGCCATTTCCTGCAATCCTTCAAGAAAGCTTTCTTCATGATCCTGGTAGTTGCGGGCCAGCTCTTTGGTGCTGCGATAGGCAGAAACACCGGAGGTGAGCTCATTCATGGCACCCGCCTCACTCAACTGGGCAACGGCCAGTGAAGAGGCAAGGCCGTAGCCCTCGCTCTGGGCCGCGTGTTCTGCCCAGGCAAACTCACGTGCTACAATCTCCTGGATGTGGACACGGTCTTTCAGGGAAAGAGTGGAAAAGACTTCACTCAGTAACTGCAGGGCCCGTTCCTGATATTCGGGCAGACATTTCATCTGGAACCAGAGGATGGGCCGGAAGCTGCCGTGTCCGTCTTTTTTGACATGACACTGGAAGCTATGGGAGAAATCGCCGGTACAGGTGCTTACTTCTCTGGCAAAGTGCATGTAATCCATTTTCTCGGTGCCGATCTCAGTAACGATGGTACCGAAGAGGTCAAGCCAGGGAAGAAACTTGGACGGCAGGCAGGAGATGTCAAAGCCGATATCGATAAAGGAGATATGATCGGTTGCCAGTTCATTCATCAGCAGTTCGCACCCATCAATTTCAGAGGCCTGCACCTGATGCACCTCAATATCTGGATCAAGATCGTCAAGACTGAGCTGGGGCAGGAGAGAGAGGGTCTCTACACTGTTGGGTTTTTGCTGGTCAGCCATCAGTTCCAGGGTTCGCGCTATCATCTTCTCCTGCCCGGATTGGTCAAGGCTTTTCCCATATTCCTGGAGCCGGGCTGTCTCACGGGCCTGACTCTCGGCCTGTTTTTTCGGATCCGGTGTCAGGGTGACAACCACGGTTGCCGGGTTGTTCAGGAGAAATTTATCTATCAACTTTTCAAAATAGCCCTCGTTCAGGGCCTTGTGGCGAATCGTGGTCAACAGTTCATCGATCTGCAGAGCATCATATGGATCAGTACCGTACTTAAAGGCGGGCATGGCCTTGCCGATGAGGTCGAGTCCACGCTGAGCCTTGCAGCCTTCTTCCCGGACCCCGAATTCGTACTTGTTCAGTTCCGAGAGGATCAGGTCATGGCCCAAGCCCTTGGAGGCCATCTCAGCAAGGGTCTTGTTGTAGAGAGTGAGGAACTCTTCACGCTTTTCAGGATCACTGCCCACCAGGTAGGTTATCATCAGGGTCTTGAAACTTGAGGAGGAGAGATACAATCCGCCGAAATCCTTACACAGGCCGCTGGAGATGATGGTGTTTTTCAGTGGAGAGGCATCAGAGTTGTAGAGGATATTGGCAATGATCTGGAAGGCAGCGTTTTCTTCGCGATTTTCCACTGTGGAGACACTGGTGCCCACGGCAAGGAAGGTCTTGCCCCGGGTGTCAGAGGATTCCACACCGTAGCTGTCCTCGATAAACGTGATCTCCCTGGTGTCTGTGCCGGATGCAACTTCCATACGCTCCTCTTGTTCAGGAAAACGGGAGAGGAATTTGTCCTGCAGGTAGCGCAGTTCTTCGTCAAGGGAGGCATCGCCATAGACAAAGAACGTAGCGTTGGAAGGGTGGTAATGGGTTTTGTGAAAGTCACAGAATTCTTCGTAACTCAGATCCGGAATATTCTGCGGGTCTCCTCCTGATTCATGGGCATAGGTGGAGCCGGGCATGAGTCCGCCAAAGATATGGTGAAAGATCAGGCGGATGGGGTCTGAAAAGGCGCCTTTCATCTCGTTATAGACCACGCCCTGGTACTGGAGGGGGGCTTCCGGGCCTTCCTGGTGATAGTGCCAGCCTTCCTGCTCAAAGGTGGAGCGGGCCAGGAGCGGATTGAGCACCACATCCATATACACACCCATGATGTTGAAGTACTCGTTCAGGTTTCTGGTGGCAAAGGGGTAATAGGTGGTATCTGAGCCGGTCATGGCATTGAGGAAGGTCATGAGCCCGCCCTTATTGATCTCACCAAAGACATCTTTTACCGGGTATTTCTGCGAGCCCATAAGTACCGAGTGTTCAAGGATGTGGGCAACCCCTGTGGAATCGGTGGGGATGGTGTTAAAGGCTGCGGAAAAAGTCTTGTTGCTGTCGTTGTTTTTGATCGCCAGCAGCGGACAGCCCAGGGTGTCGTGCTCAAAGAGATAGACATCGGCCTTGATTTCTGCAAGATAGTGGTGCTGTTTCAGGGTAAAGCCGGAGTAGGAGGTGCCTGGAGTAAAAGTCATGATAAAAGTCTGCTCAGTTAAAAGAGTTTGCTGGAGTCGAGGAGAAGGGTCACTGGTCCGTCGTTGACTAGCTCTACACCCATATGGGCCTGAAACCTGCCGTTGGCAGCGGTGACGTTTCTTCTCTTCACTTCATTGATGAATCCCTGGTACAGGGCCTCGGCCTTTTCCGGAGGAGCGGCCGTTGAATAGCCTGGCCTTCTTCCTTTACGGCAATCGCCATACAGGGTGAATTGAGAGACAATAAGCATGGCTCCGCCGGTGTCGAGCAGGGAACGGTTCATTTTTCCTGCCTCATCTTCAAAGATCCGCAGGTTGATGATCTTGTCCACCAGCCATTTGACTTCCTTTTCTCCGTCATCCTGGTGGACACCAAGCAGGACTAGAATTCCCGGTCCGATTCTTCCTGTGATTTCCGTGTCTACGGTAACCGAGGCCCTGCTGACCCGTTGAACAACTGCACGCATACGTTTTTCCTGATACAGGGTTAAGGGGATTGCGTCTTCCTGAAAAGGTTTCTTGCCAGGATTTTTCCATAATTTTGGATTGATGATACTCTGCCCAAGACCAAAGCTCAAACAGTATAGGACAAGGATGTGAAAGGAGAGGGATGGGTAGAGGATTTTATCTGCCCAGGTGACGGCTTTGCAATAAAGAAAGAGGCTGCCATCCCTTTTTTGATCTCAGCGACCTGCTCTGAGCTTTGCTCAAAACAGAGCTGCCTTAGAAGGTTCCGTCCCTACAGCGATGCTGATGAACTGAATATGTCACAACTCTGCATATCACCGCTGTTGAATCCCTGCTGGAACCACTCGACGCGCTGGGGTTTTAGCTGTCTGTTAAAAAGCAAAAATATCACTGAACTGGTCTTTATAGGATAGGTATCCGAAATCTGCCTCAAGTTTGAAAATGATGCCGGGATTGAAGTCGCGGTCATACTCCTTGGGGAATGCAACCTGGGGAGCTACTTCAAACACAAGCCAGTCCCGGTAAAAACGTTGACGATAGCGCAGGCGGAAAACCATATCTGTCATCTGGTAACTGGGTCTGGTATGAAAGTAATTGCTAACGTCATAGAGGATGGCCCGATCAAGCTGGAAAACATGGAAGAGGGAGAAGATTACAGCATGGGGCACTCCATTGTGTTCTTCTTCCCAGTTGGCCTCAAGTGTGGTCCTGAAAAGTAATTTTTCGGAGACCTGTCTTTCGATGTCATATTGATTTCTTAATTCCCATCCATCGTCAGTGTAATAACGAAGACGACTGGTAAACCTGCCCTGCCAGGTGTTGTAGTCGTAGAGTCCACGGTAGCGGACACCGGCGTAGGCATAGCTTGTAGAGAGGCCCGCAGTGGTTGAGATATTCATCTTTTCTGTCTCACGGGCAAAAAACTGGAGCGCTGCCGTCAGGTCAGACTCATCATCTCGACTATTCAGAGCCGAGGAGGTTCTCTCTACGTCAAAATCTTCGTCATCGTTGGCCGAAATCAAAAGGTTCAGCCGGTCATTTATACGGGGAAGGTGCAGTTTTAAACTTACCCTCGGCTTAAATTCAAAACTGCCATGTTTCTCAATCCCTGCATTGAGCTTCAGCCTCGCCCTGGTCCTATTCTCTTCAGTTACATATCGGCTGTCGTCGAAGAAAGAATCAAGCCAGGTCGCTGCACTGATCAGCTGTTCCGAGAGGTGCTCATGCGTCTCGTCAACCGTGTCTGCCCTTTCTTGGGACAAGAGAGGAATAGTATCTTTTTTCCCCTGGATCACCTCTTCCGCTTTGCTTCTGTCAACGATGTCAATTTCTGCAGCTTGAGCTGTCAACTGCGTAAAAAAGAGCAGGGCTGCGACCATCGCCAAAAGGGATGAGATTCGTTGATACCCTTTGCCGGTTTTTCCCATTTCCAAAGCCTCCTGTCACGTGTTGATGGAGAGGGAATTCCTTTCGTCCCGATGGCCAGAGTTCTATTCAGCAGATTGCTGATACATGTGCACATCCTGCTGGGGAAAGGGGAAGGAAATACCACGCTCATCAAATGTCAGTTTGATTTGCTCCGTCAGGTTCAGGCGTACATCCCAGTAGTCACCGGTTTTCACCCAGGGGCGGACAATGAGATTGACACTGGAATCAGCAAGCTCGGAGACCGCAATAGTGGGGGCAGGGTCTGTAAGGATCCGGCCATCAGCCTTGAGCAGTTCATCAAGGGTTGCTTTGGCCTGTCGGATATCATCATCATAACCGATACCCACAATCAGATCAATTCTACGGGTCTCTTCGGCATTAATATTGGTAATAGTTCCTGCAGTGATAGCGCTGTTAGGGATAATGACTTTCTGATTATCAGCAGTTGAGAGAACAGTACTGAAGATATCTATATGTTGAACACTACCGGTTTCTCCTCCTGCAGAAATCAGATCACCCACCTTGAAGGGGCGAAAGAGGATAATCATCACCCCAGCGGCAAAGTTGCCAAGAGAGTCTTTGAGAGCCAGGCCTATTGCCAAACTTGCGGCACCCAGTATTGCCAGAAAGGAGGTGGTTTTGATACCCACTTGATCCGCAGCGGCCATGATAACGGCCACCATCAGGATGTAGTAGATAACTGTATTTAAAAAGCGAATAAGGGTTTCATCCACTCCTGCCCTGGCCATTGCCTTGCGGATGAGTGCAGCAATCCATTTGGCCAGCATGCGGCCAATGATTAGTATGATAATAGCGGAAAGGACGCTGGGGCCCTTGGCAATGAGCCAGGAGGTCGCTAACTGTAAGTACTGGGTGTATTGGTCGGAATTCATTGGTGTTCTCCTTGCTGTTGTGGGTAAGAGCAATGGTTGCTAGCGTTATAGGCGGTGACCCGCACGAAGAACGACGTTCTTCAATATATTACAGAGTTTTTTCTGTCAGTTCATTGCTGAACGTGGTTATGGCTGCCGATCATCTAGGGAGATAATCGGGTGTATCGAATGGGGTGTTGTAAGAGGCAGGGAGCGGACAACCAGTGAAAAAGAGTTCTTCCGGTTGTCCGTATGTTCGCAAGAGAGATTATTTGGTCGCGTCTCTTGCTGCGTCTGCTGCTTTTTCACCTGGCTTCATGGCTTCGTCAACCTTTCCCAGAGCAGAATCAACAGCACTGTTTGCCTGGTCTTTGGCCATGCCGATAGCTTTTTCCTTGGTAGCGTCTGCTACCTCTGATGCAGCTTCCTTGGCCATATCTCCAGTGGTCTTCTTTACAACTTCCTGGGCAGCAGCTTCGGTGCCGGAGGCAAGAGCGTTAGAAAAAGCTATACCGCTGCTGAGCAGAAGAACAATAAGAGTAAAGGTTATTTTAACAGTTTTTGTTGTGGTGTTCATCATGACTCCCTTGTTGTATTATTATTATTATGTTGGACAGTTGCATACCCTAGAATAAAGATAATAATTATCCTTATTTTAATATCTTTTCTTCATAGAAAGCAAACTCTTTTTATTAAAGCGGGAATGCACCTGGGGCAGCTTGAGGGCGATGTATATGAATAATTTACTGGTGAGACAGTTGCATTGACGTCGATTGCCTGCGGCAACAGACAATACATTGCTGGGAAAGAGGGTTGGCTGGCGCAGAGCAGCCCATTTTTGTAATGGTTCAGTCATCAGGGCGGAATGGATAAGGCGAGGAGAGGTGATTCTACCGATGCTGAGATGGAGGCCAGGTGCGGCTGATATCTCCCTGCCCACCAAGTTTACATGCCTTGATCAGTGGATCGTGATAAAAAGTGAACCAGCTATCGAGATTGCGATAGTGGCTGAAGTATTCTTCCTTCCGATCTATCACTTCCAGGGGAAAGTTATCATAGGACATAATCCAGAGGGGATTGGTGTGGGCATGGGTGGGGAAGAGATCACCCAGGTGAACGGCTGTCTCTCCCTGTGAGAAGAGTTCTACCAGCTGATGGCCGCGGGTATGGCCTCCTGTGTGGCGCAGTTTGACGCCCGGGTAGACTTCCAGGTCACCATCGATGATTTTCAGCTGACCTTCTTTTTTGAGCAAGTCAAAATTAGCAGGCCAGTAGGTAGACTGGGCACGACGACAGGGGTGTTCCACATCTGCCCATTCTGTTTTCTGCACATAATGAAGAGCCTGAGGAAAGGTCAGCGCATCTTTCCCATCGTCATTCTCCATGACGATTCCGCCGGCATGATCAAAGTCGCAGTGGGTCAGGAGAACCAGGTCGATATCATCCCGTGCCAGGCCAAGATCAGCAAGATCAGCAGGGACTGCCCAGGGGGAGGTCACCCGGAAGATAGAGAGTTCTTTCTCCGTCAATCGGTTGCCGAGGCCGGTATCTATAATAATGTTGTGTTCAGGAGTCCTGACCAGGAGGACGTCATTGACCAGGAGAATGGAGTTGGCCGCATCGGCCTCACATTTTTTTTGCCACAGCACCTTGGGCACCGCACCAAACATGGTGCCGCCATCCAGGCGAAAATCGCCGCCGTTCAGCCAGTAAATCTGAAAATCACCGAGAATGAGCGGAGGAGTGGTCATGAGAGTATCCTTTTGCTAACCAGTCTAAAATTTTCCAAGGGCCGACCAGAGGACACCGGCGGCAATGGCTGAACCAATGACTCCGGCGACGTTTGGGGCCATGGCGTGCATGAGCAGGAAGTTGGTTGGATCTTCCTTGAGGCCGACTGCATGAACGACTCGGGCCGAGTCGGGGACCGCGGAAACTCCGGCCGCACCGAGCAGGGGATTAATCTTCTCTTTGAGAAAGAGGTTCATGAGTTTGGCAAAGAGCACCCCGCCCATGGTGGCCACAATAAAAGAGGCAGCGCCAAGGATAAAGATGAGGATGGACTGGCCGGTAAGAAAGGTCTGGGCCTGGGTAGAGGCCCCTACGGAAAAGCCAAGGAGGATGGTGACTGTGTCAATGAGTGCATTGCGGGCTGTGTTGGCAAGCCGCTCGGTCACCATGGATTCCTTGAGCAGGTTGCCGAAAAAGAGCATGCCGAGCAGGGTCATGGAGCCGGGGGCAATCAGACCACAGATGAGAAAGGCGACAATGGGAAAGATCACCTTTTCTTTTTTGGAGACCTGTCGGGGCGGTTTCATGTGAATCCGCCGCTCTTTTTTGGTGGTAAAGAGGTACATGATAGGCGGCTGAATCACCGGTACCAGTGCCATGTAGGAATAGGCGGCAATGGCAATGGGGCCGAGGAGTTCTGGCGCGAGCATGGATGAGAGAAAGATGGCTGTGGGGCCGTCTGCTCCGCCGATGATGCCGATGGCTCCGGCCTGCTCAGGACTGAATCCAAGGTAGAGAGAGCCGATAAATGTGAGAAAGACACCGATCTGGGCAGCTGCACCAAGGAGGATAAGTTTTGGGTTGGAGAGCATGGTGGAAAAATCGGTCATGGCCCCGATCCCGAGAAAGATCAGCGGGGGATAGATCCCCTTCATCACGCCCAGATAGAGATAAGAAAAGACAGAGCCTTCGGCGTACACGGAGAGCGGCATGCCTTCAATGGGAGGTATGTTGCCGACAATTACACCAAAACCGATGGGGATCAGGAGCAGGGGATCATAATCCCTGGTGATGGCAAGGTAGATGAAGACGATGCCCA
>DAOVAI010000018.1 GCA_030671085.1 Pseudomonadota bacterium
CATTACGTGAAATTTACGCATTGATGGGAACATAGAAAATGATCATCAATGGGAAAACTTTGCTGTACGGAATACTTGGGAACCCGGTTACTCATTCCTTAAGCCCTGCCATGCACAATGCTGCTCTTGCAGCAAGTGAGATTAATGGGGTGTATCTGCCTTTTCCGGCACCGGATATTGAAGCTGCGGTCACTGGTATTCGCGGCCTTGGCGTCCAAGGCGCGAGTGTCACTATTCCCCATAAAGAAAGCGTGATGGATCTGCTTGATGAGATTGATCCAGTGGCCAGGCGAATCGGGGCAGTGAACACGATCAGGCGTGAGGATAAAAAACTCATTGGCCTGAATACTGATTGGCTTGGGGCCACCCGTGCCCTCGAAGAGGAAATAGATTTAAATGGTGCAGAAGCTGTCATACTGGGAGCAGGAGGTTCTGCAAGAGCCATCGGTTTCGGGCTTCTGGAAAGGGGGGCAAAATTTGTGCTCTGCAGCCGGACTGAATCCCGCGGTCGATCTCTGGCAGAAGAACTGGGCTGCCCCTGGATTTCCCTTGTTGAGACAGAGAATCTGTCGGGAGACATTCTGATTAATGCAACCTCCGTTGGCATGCAGCCGCATATTGCAAAGAGCCCGGTGCCTGAGCAGGTATTGTCCCGCTTCCAGGTGGTGATGGACATCGTGTATGCACCCTTGAAGACTCGTCTGCTGCAAGAGGCGGAGGGGGCAGGGTGCAAGGTTGTTAATGGATTGGAGATGCTTCTCTATCAAGGTGTTGCCCAGTTTGAGATCTGGACAGGCAAAACTGCTCCGGTGGATGTGATGCGCAGGGCCCTTGCAGAGGCCTTAGCATCATAACGTGGGATTGATGTGGGAGCCCGCCCCTGCGGGCGATATGACGGGAGGCATACAATCCATACTGTCCTCAATCGCCCGCAGGGGCGGGCTCCTACCAGAAAATTGGGGTTAGGTTAATAACGTGGAAAGTTCCTCAAGGGGCACCCTCAAGAAAAAAAATCGAATATCGAACAGGAAAATTTGAACCGCAGAAGGAAGAGAATTCGATGACTGTTCATAATAGGCAAAGAAGGAAATGATAGAAATCATACCAGTATCAACAGTTGATGCCACAGTTGCAGTTCCGGGATCAAAAAGCCTGACCCAGCGTGCACTTATTGCCGCAGCCCTTGGTGATGGAAGCAGCAAACTGATCGGCCCCCTGGCAAGCGAAGACACGAGCTACACATCCAAGGCCCTGGAACAGATGGGAATCAAAGTGGAACAGGGAGAAGATGTGTGGACAGTGCATGGCAGTGGTGGCTTGCTGGCCACGCCTGACAAAGAAATTTTCCTTGGTAATAATGGAACTGCCACCCGTTTTTTGACATCAGTTGCAGCTCTTGGGCACGGTGACTTTCGTATTGATGGCGAAGAGCGAATGCGGGAGCGTCCAATCGGGCCGCTCATGGAGGCATTACAGGGGTGGGGCGTTGATATTCGTTCTGTCCTGGGGACAGGATGCCCTCCTCTGCAATTAAAGAGCAGGGGCTTATCAGGTGGTGCCACAGTCCTACCTGAAGGGAAATCCAGTCAGTATGTCTCTTCCCTGCTTCTGGTTGCGCCCTATGCGGCAGCACCAGCTACACTTGAAGTGAGAGGTGAGGTTCTCTCAAAACCATACGTGGCGATGACCCTGTCTGTGATGTCAGACTTTGGTATCAGCGTGGAATGTAATGAGGCGTTCACCTCTTTTACTATTCCTCAAGGGAGATATCGGGCCATGGAATATGATATCGAAGGAGATGCCTCCAACGCCTCTTATTTCTGGGCCGCAGCGGCAATCACTGGAGGGCGGGTAACCGTGTCCAATGTACCGGTTCCGTCCTTGCAGGGCGATGCCGGGCTGGTGCCACTCCTTGCGCGCATGGGTTGTGAAATAACACGCGATGGCAACGGCATTACCCTGCAGGGACGAGATCGTCTGGAAGGCATTACCGTGGATATGGGAGATATGCCGGATGTCGTTCCGACACTTGCGGTAGTTGCGGCCTTTGCCCATGGAAAAACTGTTATTCAGAACATTGCCCACCTCCGGATCAAAGAATGTGACCGCCTGACTGCTACTTTAACAGAGCTTGCTAAAATGGGGGCGAAGGTGGAAGAAGGGGATGATTTTATGGTGATCCATGGAGATGGCGGCGAGAGCTTGCACGGGGCGGAAATTGAGACCTATAATGATCATCGAATGGCCATGAGTTTTGCTGTGGCAGGCCTGCGGGTTCCCGGGGTTCAGATTTTGGGTGAGGAATGTGTTGCCAAATCTTTTCCCGATTTCTGGGAGCGATTTGAGAAGCTTCAATGATCTCTCATCATACTGACTGAGGATTGTTTGATTCTCGCTTAGTTCTAAGATACACTCTCAACTGTGCTGGGTGATGATGATCTCCTCTTCCATAGTACAATCGATAATTCTGGCACCATTTCCTCTGTTTACCGCAATCTCCAGGTGGTTTCTGCTGTCAAAAATCGCAAGGAGCTGGCCCACAGGCACAGCATCATAGGAGCTGCTCAGTCCGCGGATGGTCTGTTTTCCGCACTGGATGGAGATCGTTGACTTGTTTTGGATATGTGCAAGATCGGTTACCGTGATGCTGGTGCGCATGTTTCCGAAATGATCCACATGGATAATAGTGCCAATGATATGATCTCCGTGCTGTTCGGCAGTGGGCAGTTCGATCCGGCAGCATTTTTCGGGATCTATAGGATTCCCGACATGACGAAGCTCCATTCCCCGGGCAATACGGGCAGCAACCGGTGCCATGATGTCTCTGCCGTGGAAGGTGGTGGAGATGGTTGCAAGGAAAAGGTCTGGCTTATCCAGGGTGTAGGCCTTGGCTACCAACCCTTTCTGCAGGAGCAGGGTGAACACCCCGTTGTCGGGCCCGACAAAAAAATGATCGTCTGCCTGCAGGGCCAGGATTTTTCTGGAAGTCCCGACACCCGGGTCAATGACAAGCAGATGCACGGTTCCGGATGGGAAGTAGCGATAGCTGTCAAACAGAGTCCAGGCTCCCTCCCTGATATCCTGTGGTGGGATAGCATGGGTGATGTCAATGAGTGTTGCTGCGGGCGCATGGCAAAGAATGACCCCTTTCATTACTCCTACAAACTCGTCAGTAAGGCCAAAATCGGTGGTGAGGGTTATGATTTGCTGTTTAGCCATCAGAGCTCATGCCGCCTGTGCCGCAAGCACCACAAAACCAGCTTTGTCATCCATGCCGGGCTTCGATTTCTCCATTTGGCGAACCTCTCCGGGGGGCTGGTAGAGGCTGGAAACAGCAGCAGTGAGAGAAAATTTTTGTTCCGCCAGAAGTGTTTCAACTTGGGCAATAGTGAAAAAACGTGCATTCCTGTAAAAGGGGTGGTCAGCCTCTTTTTTCTGCTGCAGGTTTTTTCCCCAACTCCCCGTTGCCGGAACAAAACCAAGGATCAGGTGGCCATTCTCCTGCAGGACACGCCGTGATTCCTGGAGAACCTTTTTCGGGTTGTGGAGAAAGCAGAGGGTAAAGAAGAGTGAGACCGTGGCAAAGCTGTTGTCGTGAAAGGGCAGTGCCTCTCCAATGGCCTGGCAGACACGGATCCCACGCTTTCTGGAAAGCGCCAGGGGGGCAGAAGCGGGATCGATACCAAATCCGGAGCCAAGTTCTTGTGCAAAACGGCCCGGGCCCACACCTATTTCCAGGGCAGGGGCCTGGATAGCAAGGGGCAGGGAAGAGATGGCCGCAGATTCAATGGAGAAGAGGAGGCTGTCGTCAAACCAGCTGTCATACTCCTCTGCTCGCGTATGAAAGATTGCAGAGTTGGTGCGCCAATGGTGTGCCACTGTTTTATTCCCCCAGCGTTTCCTCTATTGCCTGGTCTTTGTGGTCTTCAAAGGTGTTTTTTACCAGAAAATAGAGTGTTCCTGATTCCTTCATGCTCCCTGCTGCCTGTTTGGCGTAGTTGCCGCTTCCCCAGTACAAATCGGCTCGTCCTGTGCCCTGGATGGCGGAACCTGTGTCCTGGGGAAAGACAAAGCGGTGCAGTGGGACCCAGGTCGCAATTTCACCTGAATCATTGAGCACTGGTTTGGCGCTGATCAGGAAGGCCAGTGCTTCATGGGGCAGTACTGCCCGGTCTATGGCAATGGAACGGCTTGGAGTCAGTGGTTCTCCCAGGCTGCCGATTGGATCCCCACCCTGTTCCCAGCGAAAAAAGATGAACTTGCTGTTATGGTGCAGGATCTCCTCCTGTTCCTCCGGATGCTCGCCAAGGTAACGGCGGATGGCAGGGATACTTGCCTCTTCCAGACTCATCTTTCCCTGATCCACCAGCAGTTTGCCAATGGAAAAATATTCCAGACCATTGGAGGCCGTATAGTGGATGGAACGGATGGAACCATCCTGCAGCTGAATTTTACCCGAACCCTGAACATGGAGGATGAAGGTATCAATGGGGTCAGCCAGATAGACCAGTTCACTGCCCATGGCAAGATTTTCCTTCTCGATCTCCTTGCGTGTCCAATAGGGGAGGAGTTGCCCTGTTTCATTGCGGCGCTTGAAGAGGAGCGTATCGCTTTTCGGGTCTCTTACCTGGATCAAGGAGGCGGGTGGCGCATAAAGGGGATAGAGGAAAGGCGCCTTTTTCTCCAGGCTGCCCTGGAGAAAGGGCTCATAGTATCCGGTGATCAGCATTTCGCCCCGGGGGAGATCTTGTCTGCCGCCTGCCTGGTAGACAGTGAAGTTTTCCCGGACGATACGGTTCAGTTCCTCTGGGCTTGGCTCCTGTTTCAGGATATCGATAAAGCTCTCCATGGATTCGCGCAGCCAGGAGACGGGATAACTGTCTGAGCCAAGGGTGATAGAAGTCTCTGGGGGTATTTTGTTCAGATAATGCAGGTGCCGTACTGCTCCGGTGAGTAAGCCTTCCAGTTTCATATCATCAGTAAACTGGGGAAGAGAATCGGTCTCTATCCTGTTAAGGGGTGCTTTGGCACAGCCGTGCAGCAGGAGGAGGCAGAGAAGCAGGAAAAACGGGTGAGTAATCCTTCCGTGAGTCCTGCAGGAAGGATACTTTTGGCAAGTTTGACGCACTATCGTTCTCCTCTCAGATTGGTAATAGTTCATTGGAGATGCTCCCAATCTGCTTCATTTGCTTCTGTTATTTGATTGCCTCGGCCAGTTCACTGACAGCCATGGCATAGCGGTTGGAATGATTCCACTGGGTAATGGCCTGGAAGTTTGGATAGCCGGCCACATAGCGTATTCCACCGCCCTTTGCCGGATTTTTCTCCAGGCTGACAATGGTAAGAGGCCTGTTTTCAGGTGGTGTGGGCAGGGAGATACCCTGGGTTGCGGCTACTGTCTGGGAGTCTACCAGCCCCTTTCGTCCTTTTTGATTGGCATTGATCAGCTCAGGACCTTTGAGCTCTGAACCGATATCGATGTAAAGCGGTGCATCAAGGGTCCAGTGAAAACAACGGAGGTAGTTGGCGATAGAGGCCAGGATGTCATCAATGGAGCCGAATACATCACGCCGTTCATCACCATCAAAACTCACTGCGTATTCACGAAAACTGGAAGGAATAAACTGGGTCTGACCAAAGGCCCCGGCATAGGAACCGGTAATGACCAGGGGGTCGTAGCCGTTTTCCTGGCAGAGGAGGAGGAAATGGACCAGTTGCTTGCGGAAGAAGGCAGATCGCCTGGGATAGGCATCAAAGAGGGTGTTGAGTGTCTGAAAGACTCCGTACCCACCTTTGTGGCTGCCGAAGCGGGATTCAATGCCCCATATGGCAATGATAACTTCCCGGTCAACTCCGAGATTTTGCTCGATACGGTTAAGAATATCTTTATGCTGCCGCAGTTTCTTTTTGGCTTTTTTGATGACCGAATTGGTGATGAACAGGGGGCGATACTGAAAGTAAGGTTTTGCTTCCCACTGTTTGTCCATGAGAACAAGCACCCGGCGGTTGATGGTAACTCCCGAAAAGAGTGCGTCCAACTCCTTTTTGCTGAAGCCGTGATCTCGCTCTAGTTCCTGAAAGAGAATCTGAAATTTTTCCTGTTTCAGATCGATCCGTTGACCATCAACAACCAGGTCTGCAGCTGGAATCTTTTCTTCTGTAACTCCTGCCCGAGGCAGGAGAAGGACCAAGCCGGCAAGGAGAAGAGCTCTGAAAAGGTTCTGTGGAAACAAGATGGGAGTACCTCCGGAGGGCCTGAAAAGGGCTATTGATCATGATAATGGATAGTAGCTGAAATCCTTTTTAAGGGGTTCAGGATGAAAATGTCGTATGAAAAAGCTTAAGAAAATTCTCAAGCATTTCCGGGGGCAGGTTGTTGATCCCTGCCGCTGCCGCTCGTCCTCCCCCGGTGGGGAAAAAGCGGCACAGGGTGTCGGCATGTTTTCGTTTGTTGAGGGGGGCTCTGACACTGATACGCAGTGTCAGGTCTCCATTTTCCACAATCAGGGCATGGGCGGCCTCTTTTTTTTCTCTTGCCTTGAGGTTGGAAAAAACGCCGGAAACCCGTCTGGCCCAGGGGGCATTGGGGAATACATACACCCGGTTGTTCTTGTCTGGATCCAGCTCCTTTTGCTTCATGGCCAGCTCCATATCCTCTTTAAACCCTGCACGCAGAGTTGCCAGGTCTTGCGAATCGGCCAGGAAGTCGAAGGGGTCAGTGAAGGGCTGCAGGGCACCATAGAGCTTGTCCGGGGCAAAGTGAAGATCGTTGATGTCTGCCCCATAGCCGTTGTAATTCAGCAATTCACCCAGTTCCTGCAGACCAGAGAGCTCTTTTTCATTGAGAGACATCTTTGCAGCAGTCTGTCTGGCGGATTCATGGAAATTGTCGCCAAAGGCAGCAGCGACTGCCCAGCCTTGGTATTTCCCTTCCAGCAGTCTGTTCACAATGAGTGCAGTGCAGATTGTCGGAGCCGGGTCTATGTGAGAGATGAGATGCCCAGTGTCGGGAATGACGCCGGCAAAGTGGTGATCGATATAAGTGATCTTGTTGTCCTGAGCAAGAAGGCGGAGCAGAGAATCCCGGTTGGAATCCAGGGAGATATCAAGGACTGTGATACTGCTGTTCTTGACCTCCCGGATTTTGTCCAGGAGTTTGATGTCACGTTTCACCCCGGTGACAAGGGCGGCATCTGGCCGCGGTTCATGCAGACGGAGCTGGTGCAGGGCACAGATACCGTCTGCATCTCCATTGAAGACATCATACTGCATAGTGATCTTACAGGCGCAGTCCCAGAGGACTCCCTATATTGGCCAGATTGAAGATCACCATGAGGGTGTGATCGCCGGGAGTATATTTGGATCTGAGTTCCATGGACCAGCAGGCAGGTTGATACAGGAGCGAGATGTCCTGCTCAATCACCCTGGATTCGGAAAGGGAATGTTCTATTGCGTATGCTGCAAAGATGGTATCAAAGAGCTGAGCCCTGGCGTCGACATTGAGCTGATGAATTTCCTCCACCCGATTCCATCGATAATCAAGATTGAGATAATCACCACGGCTGTTGCTGTAATAACTTTCCAGGCCATAAGAGTTGACACCTTCACCATAGACATCAATGTCGGTTTTATAGATAAAGTAGAAGTCTCTTAACGGATTTAATCTGAATCGTATATTGACTGGAGTGAACGGCGTGTCAGATACTTCACTACGCAGGTCATAGCTCTGCTCGATCTTCAGGTACCCATAATCCCTTTCCCTGCTATTCCCGTCTTTGTTGCTGAAAAGATTGAAGAAATTGTCGATACCATAGGTAACTGCATTGACATCCCCAATCCGATCCACGGAGTCAAAATCAGGAAGGTCTTCCTGGTCCGTATCCGAGAGGTAATCGTATTCGACAAATGGTCTAAAGGTGTGACTGAATCCTGTGGTTTCCCCCATATTCAGGCCAAAATTTCTGAGCAGGGTGGTGCCTACCTCGGTATGGAAATCGCCGAGCAAACGGTTCGGAGTGTTGCTCTTGTCCCATGTTCCGTCACCATAGGTCTGCACGTTATAAAAGGTGTCGCGAAGACCTGCTGCGGCACGGGATTCCAGGTAAGGCCCAAGGGGAACGGGCATACTCAAACGGGGGTAGAGATCAAAGCGATGACCGCCCACCCCATCTTCACGGTAGTAGTTGACGTAATCTGTATCCCAGTCAAAGGTCAGGTTTGTCTCACCCATGGGCTGACTGCCGGTGAAATCCAGACTCGGCAGTTTCCACAGGGGGCTGGGGCCGGCCACTGTTTCAACAATGGGTTGGCCGTCACCATCCAGCACTGGTTGGCCGTTTTCATCAAGCACTGGGACGGGGATGGGATCTGCCCTGACATCATTGATGGCCAGGAAGTTTCCTGTAAGGGACATGCCACTCCAGGATTTAAGGATTTTCAGGTTGTTTCTGCGCTCGTCAGCGGTCTTGTCCTGAAAACCGCGGCCGTACATGTCAAGGAATCGATCTTGGGACTGGGAAAACCCGGTGATGCCGGCATTGAACTCGGTCAGGTAGTCCCGGTCGGAAACGATATCCATATCCATACGGGTGACCACGTTGTTCTCAAAATCATGGTCCATTTTTCCACGAACCCAGTACCTGTCCTTGTTGGTGTGGGTATATCCTGTCTCTTGGTAGTATTCGGTTTCAGAAGGGTCGGAGAGATCATCATGGAGATAGTTGGCCATGAAGGTTCCCTTCTTCTGACTGCCGAGGATGTATCGGTATTCCAGGCCGGGCATGAAGCCGCGCTTGGCATAATATTCCGGATAGAGGGTGAGGTCCGTGGAGTCAGAGATGTTGACAAAGAAGGGCAGGTTAAGCCCGAAACCGTTTCGATCCGAATTTGAGATTTCTGGAAAGAGGAGGCCGGTTTTACGACTATTCCCAACTGGGAGCATCATCCAGGGTGTATAGAAAACCGGGACATCTTTAATACGGAAGGTCGCGTGCTTAAGAACAGCGTATCCGCCCTGGGTGATCTTCGTGTCATTGCTGGCAAAGCTCCAGGGTGGGGTTTCTTCCTTTTTGACTTTACAGGTGACCACCCAGCCGTCTTCGATATGATAGGTGTTAAATCCGGTCTTTTCAATGACCTTGCCTTCAAGGTGCAGGTCCAGAGAATCGCGGAGGATGGTGGCTTCTTTAAAGGTACCTGTCTCCTGGCCCAGGTCGACCGTACCCTCTTCGGCCAGGAGCTGGTCCGTGCCACTTTTGATGGATACATGGCCTTTCGCCTTGATACTGTTTTTCTCTACATCATAGGCTATCCAGTCGGCCTCAATGGTCATCTCAGTTATAACGCGGGGGGTGATATCCTTGTCGATTTCCTGGGTGGCAACTGCTTCAACATCTTCAGCCGGATCTTCTTCCAGCAGCAAAGCCCATTCGGTGGTTTGCTCCTCAGCCTTTTCAGGCTTTGGCGGGAGTTTTCGCAGTTTGGTGAGGACCACGTGTCCTTCGGCAATAACGCTTGGCGGGTTGTCAAAACGGATTACCTTGTCAGCCTCTATTTGCCACTCTTCAGTCGTTATTGTGTCGGCACAAAGGGGGTTCGGCGCAACAGCAAGAGCAAGCAGTGAAGCGAGACAGAGGGAAAACTTTGTGTATGGGGAAGGTGTAGAGAGCTTTATCACAGCAAACTCCTTGAAGGTTCGAACAGTATCATGTCAGACTGCGGAGTGACATGTATTGATTTTTGGGTGAAAAAATGCCTGTACCGGCGGCTGAGAATATACAGCCTCAGTGGGAGAGGGAATTTCTCTGTAACCCTCACTGGCAAAGGACAAATTGATCAGAGGGTGAAATGTACGGGGAAGGACGGTTGGTGTCAAGCTTAAAATCACAGATTTACCTTGATAATAAAGGGAAATTGTTTTATTTATTCACAACAGTGTACCGCGTTCTTTACAAGAAGGACAGTGTTTTTCTTCTCTTGATGTTGGAAAACATCTTTTTTTCCGCCGGTGAGATCAGACGGCGTCTTATTTATTTCTCCTGCAGTTCGGCAGCCATTTCCCATTGACCATTCAATTTGAGTTCTGTGCCGGCCTGAATCGCAGGTTTTTAATTGTTTGAACGCGTGGTACTTAAGTATTGCATCATCCCCTCTATCGGGGATCTGCAGAAAACGAAATTGCTCCATCCCCGCTGATAAGAACCAAGCTGGCCTTCAAGTATTGAGGGAAGAGTTTGAAGTTTTTATCCGGGAGGTTGGGCCTCCCCTGGATTCCAGGGAAAAGTTGTGTGGAAGAGGCCAGGCGCCGCAGAAAGTCGCCCCTGTCTTCTTCCTCAGAAAAAGTGTCATACACCTTGTTGATAAGAAAGTTGGCCTGCAGGAATTTGCAGGTGGTCCGGGATGATTCTCGGTTGCGATTTGGCTTGCAAGGTGATTATGGCAAAAGGTAAGACAGGAGACAGTGGTAAAGAGCTGCGTCTTCCTGTTGATAAAACGCGGCAGCCTGAATAATCAGGTTGTTCCAAAGAGTTCCGAAGTGGGTAAGATAGCCTCCTTCGGTAAAGGAAAATGTATGACAGAGAAAAAAACAGGACCTGATAAAGAGTCGGTGTCGGAAAAGCCCGTAAAAGCGACCACAGGAGCCTGGTGGAAGAGTACAGCCAAGAAAGAAACAGAAAAAAAGACGTCGGAATCGGCTGGCCAGGCCAGCAGTTCGACGGACAAGGTCGAAGACGACGCCCCGCAAGCAAAGAAAAAGTCACCCCGCAAAAAACAAGGGAGTCAGTCGCGCGGTCGTAGAAAAAAGGCTGCTCCTGATCAGGAAAAAGAGTCGGCCGTGGACAAGCAGCGGGCAGGTTCGAAAAAAGAAACAGAGATTCCTGTGGACACTGCTGAGCCTCAGGGATTACAGTCCGGATCTGCTGAAGAATCGGCCACAGAGGAGACCAGCAAGGTTCCGGAAAAGAAACAGGCGACTAAAGGTCCACGTTCCCGCGGCGGGAGAAAGCAGAAGCCCAAGGGTGAGGGAAAGGAAAAACAGACTGCGAAAAGCCAGCCTGATGAACCTGTAACAGAAGAGAAACCGCAGCTCCTTAAACTGCTGGTCAATGCCGAGGAGCCGGAAGAGTGTCGTCTTGCCCTGCTTGCTGATGGCCGGTTGGAGTCTATCCATGTCTCCACGGTCTCTTCCAAACTGACAAAGAATAATATCTATAAGGCAAAGATCGTTGCCATCGAGAGTAATCTTCAGGCCGCTTTTGTTGATTACGGCACTGAAAAGAACGGTTTTCTCCCCTTTAATGAAATTCATCCCGAGTATTATAAACAGGAAATCAGTCAGAAGGATAAAGAGCTCATTGAGCAGCATCGGTGGAAGCAGCTGAAGATCAATGATGTGCTGGAGCGGGGTCAGGAGATCCTGGTCCAGGTGGTAAAAGAGGAAGTGGGGAACAAAGGGGCCAATATGACCACCTACCTCTCCATTCCCGGGCGCTGCGTGGTCCTCATGCCCGGCTCGGATTCCACGGGCATTTCGAGAAAAATATCCGGAGAAGAGCGACGCTCACAACTGCGTGAAATTATCACCAGCCTGAATATCCCGGAAGGGATCGGCTGGATCGTGCGTACGGCCAGCGTGGATATCACCAAGACCGCCTTGAGTAAGGATGTCCGTTACTTGGTAAAACTCTGGAAAGAGATCAAGAAAAAGGGACAGACCTTAAACGGAATCGGTATGGTGTATCAGGATCATGATTGTGTGCTGCGTTTTCTGCGTGAACATTTTGATCCTGATATCAAAGAGATTCTGGTGGATGATCTGGCCGCCTTTGAAAAGGTCAATGACTTTCTTGACCAGCTTCCAACCAAACAGAGAGGCGCCAAGGCTCGGCTGCATAAGGGGGCTCGTCCTATCTTCAACCAGTATAATGTGGAAGACCAGATCGAGTCGATCTATCAGTCCCAGGTACCCCTGCCTTCTGGTGGATCCATTGTTATTGATCCCACAGAGGCGTTGGTGGCCATTGATGTCAACTCCGGTTCCACGGGCAAGAAGGGCCAGAATTTTGAAGATTCGATCTTTAAGGCCAATATGGAGGCAGCCTCTGAGCTTGCCCGCCAGTTGCGGCTCCGTGACCTGGGCGGCTTGATCGTAGTCGACTTCATTGATATGCGCAGCAGTAAAAATATCCGTGGAGTGGAACGCCAGGTCAAGAGTGCCATGAAGCGTGACCGGGCCAAAGTGGATATCAGCCGTATCTCCAAGTTCGGCCTCATGCAGATCTCCAGACAGAAACTCGGCGCACCCATTGAGACTAGTAACTATAGAGTTTGCGAGCACTGTAAGGGGCGAGGCATGGTCCGTTCCGTGGAAACACTTGCTCTCTTCTATCTCCGACGTATTCAGACCGGCGCCAGCAGAAAGGAGGTGGCTCGAGTGGAGTGTCATTTCCCCCTGGATGTGGCTCAATATCTTTTGAACAACAAACGTACGGAAATCGGTGACATAGAAACACGGAACAAGATATCTGTTATTATTGTCGCCGATCCTGGTCTTAAACCCGCAGATCACGAAATTCTTTTTCACAAAGAGGAAAAAGCGAAAAAAGGCAGAAAACAGCCTTGAGGAAAAAAATGAACTAGGGTATATAGTCTCTTTTCATATGCACCAGTAGCTCAGCTGGATAGAGTACCTGACTACGAATCAGGGGGTCACAGGTTCGAATCCTGTCTGGTGTACCAGAAATATCAAGGGGTTAAGTCATTCTTGTTGGCTTGACCCCTTTTGTTTTTTTTGTTTTTTTTAAAAAATTGCCCTAAACTCATTGCCTTATTGTTCATCGTCCTTACTTATACCTTAGTAACGTGAGTTTGAATGAAGGCTATTGCAATTTTATAGAGAATACGCAACTGCCAATGGCGCAGAGATTGTGTTAGATAGAGTCAAACGGCAAAATTGGTTTTTGCTGGACTTTTAATTCAGTTTTGGTGACAAAACTGATACCGGGTCGTACTTTAAGAATCCGGCTTATAACAAAGTGGTTCTTGAAGGAACCCAGTACAAAGGAGTAGTACAAAATGGCTGAAGGAACAGTTAAATGGTTTAATGATGCAAAAGGTTTTGGTTTTATTGAGCAGGATGGCGGCAAGGATGTCTTTGTCCATCATTCTGCAATTCAGAGTGAAGGCTTCAAATCTCTGGATGAAGGTGCACGGGTAACTTTCGATGTTGTTGACGGCCCCAAAGGACCTGCTGCAGAGAATGTTGTCAAACAGTAAGAACTGCTATTGACCACATGAAAGACCCCGCAGTTTCTGCGGGGTCTTTTTTTTTGTCACAGTGTCTTTTACGCCGAACACGAACCATTTCGAGGGACAGAACTTTGGCCAGAACAAACTATTCATATGAGAAGCGCCAGAAAGAATTGGCAAAGAAAAAGAAGAAAGAAGAAAAGAGACAGCGCAAGCTGGAAAAAAAGGAGAATTCTGTTGAGGAAAATGAAAACCCTTCCCTTCAGAAGGATGAACAGCTTTAACCCCTGCCTTTCCAGACGACTTTCTCAAAAACGATTTGCTATGCTGAGGCATAATATGGATGTTTAGAAAAGCGATCTGATAGCATGTAATTCTTCCGCGTGGCCTCGCTACGCCTTTGCTTGCCTGTAATCAGATCATTTCTCTAACTGACCATCTTCACCTCCTCTCTACGAATTTATTTTCGAGCGAGTCCTGAACAAAAATACTTTATGCCACGGGGAGTCACCTTGTGGCTTTTTTTATGAGGACATAACCATGATTACCGCCTCCAATGTTGCTCTCTCCTATGGCAAGAGAGTTATCTTTAAGGACGTCAATATCAAGTTCACCCCTGGTAACTGCTATGGCCTGATTGGGGCAAACGGTGCCGGAAAATCCACCTTTCTCAAGATCCTGGCCGGCCAGTTTGAGCCTGATCATGGTGAGATTGGCAAGGGCTCAAAACAGCGTATTGCCATGCTCAACCAGGATCAGTTTGCCTTTGACGAGCATACTGTTTTCAATACCGTGGTCATGGGCCATAAGAAACTCTACAAGGTAATGGCCGAACGTGAGGCCATCTATGCCAAGGCTGATTTTACCGAAGAAGACGGTATCCGTTCCGGAGAACTGGAGGCCAAATTCGGTGAAATGAACGGCTACGAGGCAGAGGCAGAGGCTGCGGTGCTGTTGAGCGGTCTCGGCATCCCGGAAGAGATGCGGCAGAAAAAGATGAAGGAGCTTGACGGCAGCGATAAGGTACGGGTGCTGCTGGCCCAGGCCCTGTTCGGCAACCCGGATATCCTGCTGCTCGATGAACCCACTAACCAGCTGGACCTGAAGACCATCGACTGGCTGGAGTATTTTCTCTCCCGCTTCCAGAACACCGTGATCATCGTCTCCCATGACCGTCATTTCCTGAACCAGGTCTGCACCCATATTGCGGATATCGATTATGGTAAAATCCAGACCTATGTCGGGAACTATGACTTCTGGTACCAGGCCAGCAAGCTCCATTTTCGTCAGAAGGAGACCGAGAGCAAAAAGGCCAAGGCCAAGGCAGAGGAGCTCAAGGAATTTATCCGCCGTTTTAGTTCCAATGCTTCCAAGGCCAAGCAGGCCACCTCACGGAAGAAGCTGCTTGATAAGCTCACCCTGGACGAGATGCCGACATCTTCTCGGAAATATCCCTTTATCGTTTTTAAACCGGAGCGTCCCTGCGGTGACGTCATTCTGGAGATCGACGGTCTTTGCAAAGAGATCGACGGGGTTTCCATGTTTGAGGATTTCAGTCTCACGGTGAACAAGGGGGATAAGATTGCCTTTGTCGGGGAGGGCAGTCTTGCCAAGACCACCCTGTTCCAGATTCTGGCAGGCGAACTTGAGCCGGACAAAGGCAGCTTCCGCTGGGGGGTGACCATTAACAACGCCTATTTCCCAAAAGAGAATAATGCGTATTTCAATAATGAAGAGCTTGATCTGATAGGCTGGCTGCGTCAGTTTGGCTCTCTCAAGGAGAATGAGAGTTTTTTTCGCGGCTTCCTCGGGAAAATGCTTTTTTCCGGAGAGGAGGCGATGAAAAAGACGTCTGTTCTTTCCGGCGGCGAACGGGTGCGCTGCATGCTCTCCAGGATGATGCTCTCCGGCGCCAATGCCCTTATTCTCGATGAGCCCACTAACCATCTTGACCTTGAGTCAATCACTGCTTTAAATGATGCCCTGACGGATTTTCCGGAGGTGGTACTCTTTGCCTCCCACGACCATCAGTTTGTGTCCACTGTTGCCAACAGGATAGTCGAAATCACTGCGGACGGCATCATCGACGTGATGATGGACTTTGATCAGTACCTGGAAATGAAGGAAGCGAGTCTTGCCGCCCAGGACGATTACCCGGACAGAAAGGCAGCGTAGTCCTCTACTTTCTTCATGGCAAGCGCTTCAATGGCTCTTTGTTGTGAGTCTCAATTTACCCGGTGACCACCATGTCAACTTCCCCAAATTTACAAGGCTTTAGCGACCTCTCTTTACCTCAGCCGCTTTTGAAGGCCATCAAAGACCTGGGCTATGAAACACCTTCTCCTATTCAGGAAAAAATGATCCCTCTGGTTATGGAAGGACGTGATGTCCTGGGTCAGGCCCAGACCGGAACCGGTAAGACTGCAGCCTTTGCCCTGCCCCTTATCGCTCGCCTGAATCTGAAACAGCGTGGGGTCCAGAATCTTGTCCTGGCTCCCACCAGGGAGTTGGCCATCCAGGTTGCAGAATCTTTTCAGCAATACGCCAAGTATGTGAAGGGCTTTCACGTGGTGCCTATCTTTGGCGGCCAGGATCTGAGAATTCAGCTCCGCCAGTTGCAGAAACCGGTGCAGGTGGTGGTGGGTACACCGGGCCGGGTCATGGATCATATGCGCCGCGGTACGTTAAAGCTTGAGTCCCTGCAGTGCCTTGTTCTTGACGAGGCCGATGAAATGCTGCGTATGGGCTTTATTGATGATGTGGAGTGGATCCTGTCAAAGACACCTGAAGAGAGACAGGTTGCCCTGTTTTCTGCAACTATGCCGGCAGTCATCCGTCGGATTGCGCGAAAGTATCTGCATAAACCTGAAGAAATTCTGATCAAGTCCAAAACCGCCACTGCATCCACTGTCCATCAGCGCTATCTTTTTACCAACCACCCTCAAAAACTTGAGGCATTGGGCAAGATACTGGAGGCAGAGTCCTTTGACGGAGTGCTCGTCTTTGTCCGTACCAAGGTCGATACCCTGCAGGTAGCAGAAAAGATGGCTGCCCGCGGTTTTGTAACAGCAGCATTGAATGGTGATATTGTTCAGAGCCAGCGCTTGCGGACAGTTGAGGCGTTTAAAAAAGGAAAGGTGGACATCCTGGTGGCAACTGACGTGGCTGCCCGCGGTCTGGATGTGGAGCGAATCAGCCATGTAATCAACTACGATATCCCCTACGATACCGAGGCGTATGTCCATCGCATCGGCAGGACAGGCAGGGCAGGTCGTAAAGGGGAGGCCATCCTCTTTGTGACCTCCCGGGAAAAGAGGATGCTCAGGACCATTGAAAAGGGGATTAGTAAAAAAATTCAGGAGATGAAATTGCCCTCCACTGCGGTGATTAATGATAAGCGCCTGGCGGCCTTTAAGGAGCGGATCAGCACCACCCTTGCCACCCGGGATATTGGCTTCTTTTCCACCCTGGTAAGTGAATACAGAGACGAAAACGATCTGGATTTCCGGGATATTGCTGCAGCCCTTGCCTCCATGGTGCAAGGTGATGCCCCTCTGCTCCTGCCGGATGAGCCCATGAAGGGTTTTAAAAAGAAAGAAAAACGAGTACTTGGCCGACCTGCCAAGGAGATTCGCACCACCGAGACCCGCACCGGTATGGAGCGTTACCGAATCGAGGTTGGCAAAGAGCATAACGTGAAACCAACCAATATTGTCGGCGCCATTGCCGGAGAGGCTGACCTTGACGGCGCCTATATCGGGGCCATCTCCATCTTTGATACACACAGCACCGTGGATCTGCCGGAAGGCATGCCCAAGGAGATCTTTGATCTGCTCCATTCTGTCCAGATTATGGGCCGCCGATTGAATCTCACCCTAGTTGGTCCTGGAGAAGACCGGAAGATAGCTGGACGGGGAAGGAAAAAGAAAGCAGTCCATGGAAAGGGGGCAAGAAAGCCAATGGGACAAAAGCGCAGGAAAAATCGGAAAAAGGATTAATCAGCAGCCGATCGGCTGCTGATATTTTCTCCTGGTATTGACTGGATTCCGCCACCCCGCTTCGTTGTGGCCTGAATGCGCCCCTGGGAATAACTATCTTATTACTATATTACGATTAATTGTCGTAAGCCCGAAACTTAAAATAAAAGAAGTTGGTTGGAACACTCCTCTTGCTGAGGGGAAAAAGGACCAGGGGGTATCCTCTGGTCCTTTTTTTATCGAAATTTTTTGCTTGGCTCCCTGAAATATTCTTTTATACACCTCTTTTTGAGGAGTCGATTTTTTTTTGAAAAAGGAGTTGACTAACAAAAGTATTTATATTAATAATTATCGTTATCAGCTTAGTGGTTATCTAAAAATGCATCCAACCAAAGGAAATTGTTATGAAAAAATTTACATGTACCATGTGTGGCTATACCCATATCGGTGACACCCCACCAGAGAAATGTCCTCACTGCGGAGCTTCTGCCGACAAATTTACTGAAATGCTGGGTGATAGCCTGGAGTGGGCAGACCAACACGTAGTAGGAGTCGCAAAGGGCTGTGATCCTGAGATCATGGAAGGCTTGCAGGCCAACTTTGCCGGTGAATGTACAGAAGTCGGTATGTATCTGGCCATGAGCCGAATGGCTGACCGCGAAGGGTATCCAGAGATTGCAGAGGCCTACAAACGTATTGCCTGGGAAGAGGCTGAGCATGCTGCCAAATTTGCCGAGTTGCTTGGCGAGGTTGTTGAAGAAAACACCGAAGCAAACTTGAAAGCCCGTGTTGCAGCTGAAAATGGAGCCTGTGCTGGAAAGAAGGCCATTGCTGTAAAAGCCAAAGAACTTGGATACGATGCCATCCACGATACCGTCCATGAGATGTGCAAGGATGAGGCTCGCCACGGCATGGCATTTGCCGGTTTACTCAAGCGTTACTTTAAAGGCTGAGAAGCGGTTTTCTACAGCTAAGGGACTGTAAGGAAATGAACAGGTAAGCGAGCCTGCGAGACTCCGAAAGGACAAGCAGGTAAGCGTAGACTCCGAGATGTTACAGTTATTTTTGCACAGCCCCTAAGCAATACAAAAGGCATTTTCCCATCAGCGGAAAATGCCTTTTGTTGTTTCAGGGGACCTGCAGGGATGCTGGCTGGAATAACGATCAGTAGTTCTCTGAGTCCTACATGGAAGGCTCAAACCTTAGAACCTTATTCCGTCCTGCTTCCTTGGCCTTGTACAGGGCCGTGTCTGCATACTTGACACACTCCCAGAAGGCCTCATCATCCACGGGGAAGAGGGAGACTCCGATGCTCAGCGTCTTTCGTATAGTGAGATTTCCCACACGAAAGAGCTCATCTTCAACGGCTGCTCGTATCTTCTCAGCTACTTCGGTGGCTTTGTCGATGTCACACTCGGTCAAAAGAATGAGGAATTCTTCCCCGCCATAGCGGATAACGATATCAGATTCCCTGACATTGTTTTGCAGGATTAGGGCCAAGGTCTTCAGGATCTGGTCGCCCACATCATGACCGTGCTCGTCATTGACCTGTTTGAAAAAATCCATATCGCACATGAGAATGCCCAAGGCGCTATCCCTGCGTTTGATTCCGGCAATGAGCGGATTGATCGTGGTTTCCAGGCATCTGCGGTTGTAGAGTCCGGTTAAGGCATCCTTTGTGGCCATGTCCTGGAGGTTGGAGGCCAGCCGTTTGGCATGGAGGACGGGCAGTGCTTCTTTCAGGTACAGGCCTGCCAGATGCAGGTTTTTCTGCAACTCTGCTTCGCGCCTGGGGCTGTCAACAAAGAGCGAAAGAAACTGGACAATACCCAGCACCTTCCCGGAGACGATCATGGGTACACAGGTGTGGGTCATGACGTCGGTCAGGGGAAAGAGCGAACAGATATTGACGAAACCACTGGAGGAAACCACCTCGCCGGTGCGTCTTGCCCTGCAGACGCCGGCGCTGCTCATGACACAGCTTTCGTGCTCCAGCTCCAGGGGCCAGGTATACACAGCTTCAATGGAGTCATTTTTTTCGTTCACCTCCCAGATAACAAAGCTCTTCAGGTGTAAGGTCTCCTGAAAGACATAGGCCAGCCGTTGGTAGACATCTGCAACAGTTTCGTCCGCTTCAATGGCCCTCCTGAAGAGTGAGATGGCATTGATATGGGTTGTCAATCCGTTTACCAGGGAGGCCACTTCTCCTATTTTGTCCCGGGTGATAACCGGGATTGTTGTCCCATGACTGCAGGATTGGCGATTGTTGCTGGTGTTGAGCAGGGTCTTGAGTGAGCAGATCATCTGGTCGAGGAAATCAACCAGGACCCGAATGCAGAGAAAACTGGTCAGGCTCAGAAGAAGCATGATGATAAGGACCAGGATTCCGCTGTGCACGATATAGGTGTCAATGGTCGCCAGTGGAATATCCAGAAGCTCCTGTCCAACATTGAGCCTGTTTAATTCACCTTTAAGGACTCGAACAAAAAAATAGCTGTGGATACCAATGACGAGATATCCCATGAGAAAGCTGGTTAGGACGAGGATGAATTTTTGATATACGGAGAGCTTGAAAAAAGGCTGCCAGAGGGTCAGCCAGAGAGATTTTTCAGAATGGTTGTGGTGGGGCATCCAGCGTTCCTTTGCTATGCCATGAAGCGGGAAATGTGGTCTGTTTGAATTTTGTGTAAGGCCTGAGATGACACTGTTATCTTGAAAAAAAGAATATCAGAGGAAAAAGAGATTGTCAAAGAAGCTTTTTGCCAGGAGTCTGAAAAATGAATGTTTCTTCTTTTGTACGTAAGATCGGAACAAAAGGTGATACAATAGAAAGAAAAGTTGTAGAGAGTGTGTGTTTCAAGGGGCCGAGAACGCCTCCATTGATGGGAAAGGCATTGCGTTCAGCAGCGAAGTGAGAAATGCTGAATAACTTTTCTCATGTTTTTCTATGGTTGTGCTCTGTTAGTTTGACAGGTCTGCCTTCAGGAGATGCGGCAGATCCGATAAGATTTGAAGAGGACAGGAAAGGAAATGAGAAAGGAATCGTATCTACGTATCATCACTCACTATCTTGCCGCTGCTCTGATATTGACCATTTACGGATCAGAAGTCTGTCCTTTTCTCGAGAGCCTTACTTTTTCACGTCTGCTGGCTGCAGTGGGTGGACCTCTTCTTCTTGCCTATCTGCTGCGTACAGTCGTTAGCCGGAAAATTCTCAGCCAGACCTCCCTCCTTGACCAGCCGTACCGACAGTTTTTTATAGAATTCGGGGTGCTCTTCCTGGCCGGTCTTGGAACCGTTTTTTTTAATGTGTTTTTTTACCACTTTCCTTTGGGGAGTGGTCTGAAGCTGCTTGTCGGCTGTATGACTCTCGCCTTTTTTGTGGCAACCGATATGACCCTGGCCCGTGAACGATGGGTTGCCCAGGAGTTTACAAACAGGGTCCAGGATCCTGGTAAGTTAAAGAAGGTTTTTTCTCTGACCCGGAAGATGGCCCTTGTCGGTGTCCTGGTGGCTTTCATGACCGGGACTGTTCTTACCCTGGTCATCCTTCAGGATCTGGCATGGATCAGGAACCTGCCGTCGGATTCCTCTCTGCTTTTACCCACTCGGGCAGTGGTCACGGAAATCTTTTTTGTGGTGACCATCCTCCTCGCTTATATCATTAATCTTATTGTCTCCTATGCTGGAAATCTCAAGATTTTTTTCGACCGTCAGTCCAGGATCCTGATTGAGGCCAGTCACGGGAAGCTTGACGGGTTTGTGCCGATAACCACCAATGACGAGTTTGCCCTCATTGGCCACTATACCAACAGGATGATCAGAGGATTGCGGGAGCGTACCGAGGCCCTTGCCAGTACCAGGGATGTGACTATCCGGGTCCTGGCAAGTCTTGCCGAGACTCGAGACAACGAGACAGGCCAGCACATCATCCGGACTCAGCACTATGTCAAGATCCTTGCCGAAAAACTGCAGTATCATCCCAGGTTTCGTGATCAACTGGACGAGGAGACCATTGAACTCCTCTTTAAATCAGCCCCCCTCCACGATGTGGGAAAGGTCGGCGTTCCTGACCGGATCCTGCTCAAGCCCGGTAAGTTGACTGACGAGGAATTCGAAGTGATGAAGAAGCATGCGCTCTATGGCCGCAATACCCTGCGAGTGGCCGAGGCCGAACTTGGTGAAGACTCCTTCCTTCACTTTGCCACTGAGATTGCCTACACCCACCATGAGAAATGGGATGGCAGCGGCTATCCCCAAGGGCTGAAGGGCAGAGATATCCCGCTGAGCGGACGGCTCATGGCCGTGGCTGATGTCTATGATGCCTTGATCTGTAAACGAGTCTACAAAGCTCCTTTTCCCCATGCAGCGGCCTATGCAATCATCCTTGGCGGCAGAGGGAAACACTTCGATCCGGCCATGGTGGATGCCTTTGTGGAGTGCGAAGACTCCTTTAAACAGATAGCCGCCAAGCATGCAGATCGGGAGCCGGCACAAGTCTGATGGTGTCGTAAAAAAACCTCAGCTGTCTGCTCTTCTCTGCTGGTAGGAGGCGAGAAAGGAATCCACAAAGAGTTGGAAAAAATGGAACATGAGGCAGACGATGATGGCGCTGCCGGTATTGAATTGGACGTTGGCCAGTACTGCAAGGGCGATGGCCAGAGTTTTTTGGGAGGCAACAAAGACCAGGGCCTTGTTGTCGGCAGCAGAGAGTTGTAGCGTCTTTCCCACCTGGGCATTGATGGCCAGAAGCAGGAGATGAACGAGAGAAACACCGGCCAGGATGAGTGCATAATCCATGAGGACTAAGCCTGAAAA
>DAOVAI010000185.1 GCA_030671085.1 Pseudomonadota bacterium
ATCACACCAAATATGATGAGACTAAATATTTACAGGCACTGCAGAGATCAAATTCTCCTTTGCTTAAATTTATCTAAGTTGGCATTGACGGAACAACTCAGAAGTCTACTACTACTTCCTGGATGATAAGCACAAGGTTCATTATCAGAAGCCTCTTCTGAATCCTGAATACTGAATCCTAAATTCTTGAGAAATTATTTCAAAGGCTGGTAATACTTCCCGTTGGCACAGCCACGGCAGAGGACCTTGCCATCCTTTTCCACATCACGGCAATCCTGCACCCAATCACCGCAGTCCTCGCACTGAACCCGTCGCAGAGGCCTGCCCGGCATATCTTCTTCAGGGATCTGCACCTGTACCTCATCAACAGTGTAGAGCTCTTCCTGGGGCATGACCCGGTAGGCCTCAAGCTGACGCTTGTACTTATTTTCGATCTCCGGACAATATTTTTTAGAGAGCTCCCGGGATTCCTCTCTGGCCACAATACGAACAGCCTTGCCTGTATCGAGGTTGACAAAGGTGGCAGCCATGACGCCATAATCTATCCAGCGCATGGATCGTTTTCCGAGACTGCAGCCGGTGACAGACTGGATGGCATCTGTGGCGCAGCGGTCAATCTCGACCAAGACGTAAAGCTTTTTCCGATCCAGTCCCCGTGGGTCCTGGATGTTGATGGCCTCCAGACCGATCATGGACATCCTCACCCCAATAACCTGTCCGGCACAGATGTGGCCATGCACCTTGGTTGAACGCTCTAACAGTACGTCAAAAGACTCCATTGCTCCCTCCGGAATATACGGGCTGAAAATTATTGCCTGTTACTGGTCAAATTTATACTAGCGGGCTATCCACTAACCGCAAGTGGCCACAAAATATTACTCGTGACACCGCTCCAGCGGTGTCACGTATTGGAAGCGCTCTGCGCTGCGTATCTTGGCGCAGAGCGCCGAGGGTTGGTTACACCGCAGGAGCGGTGTAACCAGAGCAAGATACAGTGGTTACTTGCTCTAAGTGGATAACCCTCTTACACTTAAACAAAGAACTACACTAATCTCCTCCCCATCCAGTGTCAATAATCACCGGAACCATACAGAGAAAAAACCCTCAAAACTCAAAACCTTTCTGGGCCTGAATGCCTGATTGGTAGGGGTGCTTGATCTCAATCATCTCCGTGACCAGATCAGCTGCATCAATCAGCTCTTGCGAGGCGTGCCTGCCGGTGATCACCACATGGAGATGCTCCGGCTTGTTCTTCAACACGGTAAGAATCTCTTCTTCAGCAAGCATTCCGTAATGGGGCAGATAGGTGAGTTCATCGAGGATGACCATGGAGTAGTGATTTTCCTCTATGACCCTCTTGGCAAATTCCCAGGCCTCAAGGGCCACGGCCTTGTCTTTTTCAAGGTCATCGGATTTCCAGGTAAATCCCCGGCCCATGACGTGAAAATCAAGGAGGGGGGCGAATTTTTTGGCCGATTCCATTTCCCCGTATTTCCAGCTGCCCTTGATAAACTGGATAATGCAGACGGGGTGATTGTGACCAAGGGCCCTGAAGGCAAGGCCCAGAGCGGCAGTGGTCTTGCCCTTGCCGTTGCCGGTAAAGACTGCTACCAGCCCCTTAGTCTTTGTCTGCTTTTCGTGTGCCATGGCTGAAACTCCTGTCATACAACTTGGAAACCGCTTGCAGGCTGGAACTCCCAAAAACCTTGCCTACACAGATAAGAGCCGTCTTTCTGATCCCGGCCTCCTCAACTTTTGCCGCAATATCTTCGAGGGTTCCCACGATAACCTGTTCATCATCCCAGGTCGCCTTTTCCACCACGGCAACCGATGTCTTTACCGGATATCCGCCCGCAGTCAACTCCCGGACAACCGTCTCAATCATAGATACCGAAAGGAAGATGAGCAAGGTGGTCTGGTGGCTGGCAAGAAGTCGCAACTTCTCCAGTTCGGGAACCGGGGTACGTCCTTCCTGGCGGGTAATGATCACGGTCTGCGAGACCTCGGGCAGGGTCAGTTCGGCCTTGAGCGCTGCAGCAGCACCAAACGCGGAACTCACACCAGGGACGACATGGTAGGGAACTCCCTGTTGATCCAGGGCCTGCATCTGTTCCTTGATGGCACCAAAGATGGAAGGATCACCGGTATGGAGCCTGACCACCCGTTTTCCTTCACGCCAGGCAGCGGTCATGACCTCCACGATCTCCTCAAGGTTCATACCCTTGGAATCAAAAATCTCGGCACGACAGCCATCGAGCAGTTGACTGTTAACCAGGCTCCCGGCATAAACGATACAGTCGGCCTCGTCCAGGAGTCGTCTTCCCTTCAGGGTGATCAGTTCGACATCACCTGGACCTGCGCCGACTATGGCGACAGGACAACTCTTCTCTTTACTCATCACAGGACTCCTGCACCTTTTTCACTCCCACTATAATCTTAATCGGATTGTACCTCTGCCCATCATTTTCAGGATAGCTGAATCGTTGCACAGCGATCTCTTTGATTTCCACTTCCAGCCCATGACCATGAAGAATTGGTGGCGCCTGAGCGGCGGTCTTTTCGATGACAGCATTTACCACAATGACCCCTCCAGGGAGAAGCCTGCTCACACAGAGATCAAGGATCTGTTCCAGGTTGCCGCCACTGCCGCCCACAAAGATCCTCGTTGGCTTCGGTAAGCTCTCCAGTACTTCCGGGGCCATTCCCTTCACCAGTTGTAGATTCCAGGCAGCAAAGCGTTTACGATTTGTCTCGATATTCTGCCACTGTTCTTCTTCCTTCTCTATAGACAACACCTGGAGTCCGGGAACAAGGCGGGCGGCCTCCAGACCTACTGACCCGGAACCAGCCCCCACATCCCAAAGGACTCCCTCTCTTGGCAAACGCAGAGAATGAATCGCTGCAGCCCGTACCTCATTTTTGGTGATCAGGCCGCGGCTGTGACAAATCTCCTTCTCCTGCAGACCAAAACAGGGCTCTGCTCCTGGAGAAAATTCACGGTTTACCAGGATCATCACATTGGGCTCGGCAAAGTGCTTTGCACTGATCTCCCCAAGGGTTGCACTGACCAGGCGCTCAGTATCAAAGCCAAGATTTTCACCCACATGGACCTCTATCCCTGCTGTCCTTTCCTCTCCACACTCTGCCAGCAATTGCCTGGCGATCTCTTGCGGACTGTTTTCCGAGTCTGTGAGAACAAAAACCTTAGGCCACGCAAGAAGTCTGTTTGCTAACTGCCTGCTACTCCGACCATGAAGACTGACAAAACGGGCATCATCCCAGGGGATATGAAACCTGGAAAAGGCCAGCTGCATGGAAGAAAGGGCAGGAACGATACGAATCTCGACCTCGGGAAAGCTGAGGGTAAGTTTACGGCCGATTCCAAAAAACAGGGGGTCACCGGAAGCCAGTACCGTCACATCACCCTTCTCAAGAGCTTGTTCGATTCGCTGCAGAGCCGAAGCTAATGGGACTATGGGGATCAGGGGCGGAAGTTGTTCTTCCGGGATCACTTCTGCCAGTTTCTCATAAAGACGCCTGGAGGATACCAGGGACACAGAGGAGGCAAGACTGGAACGAAGAGCAGGAGAAGCTTGACCTGGAGCGTCAAAACCAATGATATGGAGCACAGAATCCACTTTCAATTTTCCTCGCCTGTCATGGTCACAATCCTGGAAGAAGCATCCACCAGGTAGACGGTAACGTCAAGGCCGGAGACCTCTTGACAATAATCTCGTGCTGCCTCACAGACCTGAAGAATCATCCGCTCCTCTCCCCGCTCCAATAGGCGGCCATATATTTCGCGGGCAGTGTTGGAACCGGTAAGTGCCTGGAGAAGATCCGCTCCACAGCCAAGACCACGGAGAAACTCAAGGGCGGCTTCCACCTCCAGGGCTCCGTTTCGTACATGGGTCTGGGGGATTTCCATTCCCCCTTTCATCACTTTGGCCCACATGGCAGCAAGATGAATCCTGGAAAAGTTATGCTTGGCCGCCTCCTGCAAAGAAAAATGAAGGTAATCCCCCATCATCACCAGGGCCTCTTCAGGCAGGTTGAGATATTCTTCCACTGCCCGTTCCGAAGTCCTGCCAGTGGAGAGGATTACTTCCTTCAGCCCTGCCTCTCTTGCCACATCCATGGAAGTGGAGATGGTCGCCGTCCAGGCATCGGCTGAAATCGGTCGTACGATGCCAGTGGTTCCGAGAACAGAGAGGCCGCCAACAATGCCAAGTCTGTTGTTCAGCGTTTTTTCTGCCAGCTCCTCTCCTTGAGGGATGGAAATGGTGACCTCCAGACAAGA
>DAOVAI010000023.1 GCA_030671085.1 Pseudomonadota bacterium
GGGGATGTTCAGGCACTCTTCAACCTGGAAACTGGTGATGTCCTCCAGGCGAAAAGAACAGTGGTTGTATTCATGGCAGGCAAGACGGATAAAGGCCTCGGCTGTATCGGCAATAACCCCGTCCAGGTCAAAACCTATTTCATGACTTTTTATTTTCATCGTCATCTGAAATGTTGAGTTTTTACGACACTAGATATCGTTTTTCAATGGTCTTTATCTGAGCAATGAGCTCATCGTTTAGTGGGGTGGCAACGTTGTTTTCTTTGCCCAGGCGGCTTACTGCTCCGTTTATGGCATCGATCTCAGTGGGGCGGCGGCTGCGGATGTCCTGCAGCATGGAAGAGATGTTGCGGGATGTGCGTTTGCAGACTGTAAGCGTTGCAGCCACTGGATCTCCTTCTATGGCGATTCCCATGGCTTTCGCAACATTTTCCGCCTCCCGAACCAGACCCTTAAGCTTGCCTCGGGCAGCACAGGAGGTAAGGAGCTGGCCGTTGGTCCGGTTATACACACCAGTCAGCCCATTGATCCCCACGTTGACAAAGAGTTTTTCCCAGAGCCGCGTTTGAATGTCGCTGGAGACAGAACTGTCGATACCACTCTTTTTTAAGCGTGCTGCCAGCAGCTGCAGTCGCTCATCTTCTGCCTTGTTTCCAGGGGAGAGAAATCCGAGATAGGTGTGGCCTCTGCCCGCGTGGCGGATATGGCCGGGAGCCAGGCTTGTTGCCCCCTCTGAGCTTGTGGCATAGACCGGGACTGCAGGCAGCAGTTTCTGCTCGCCATATTCCAGATGGCCGATGCCGTTTTGGAGAAAGAGGAGCAGGGTGTCAGGGCCGAGGAGAGGAGTTGCGAACTGGAGGCTCTCTTTCAGATCATGGGTTTTAACACAGGAGAGCAGTACATCCAGGTGGCCGATGGATTCGGGAGCAGCACTTACCGGGATCGCGCAACGCTCTGTTCCCGTATCAGACTCGTAGAGGATGCCCTGTTTGTTGAGCTCGGCTGCCCGCTCAGCTCTGTGGTCAATGATCAGGATTTCGTCCTGCTCGTTGCCGGCAAGAAAGAGCCTGGCAGCAAAGAGACAACCGAGGGCTCCCGGGCCAATGATACCGATACGCACACCGTTCTCCTTCGCTCTGGCTCAACTCATGCAAGCCGCCAATCACTGTAGGAGCCCAGGGGATTGGGCTCCTACAGAAAAATGCAGTTCCAGAGAGTGGGACAGTATTGGAGTCCTGCTGCCTGGATTGGGAAATGATCAAATATTATTTGACAGTCTTGGCCTCTTCTACAATGGCCACATACTTGTAACCTGCACCAAAGTCTTTATTGGCAGTCAGGACGCCTTCGATGGTGATGACATCGTCGGTTTTCACCTCTTCCATGGTGGTGATGACGAGATCATGACTGTTGTTCATGGGGTCACCTGTTCCGTCCTGAAGGTGGATCCAGTTGCGTCCCATGATCATGGGGCTGTATTTAACCACTTTGCCCTGAATGCGGACAGTCTTTCCGTTCAGCTCTTCTATTTTGGTGAAAATCTCTTCAACGGTGTACGCGTTTTCACCAGCAGCTTTTTCCACTGCAACTTCACTATAGGGGGCCATGGCTCCCAGGCTTCCACCTGATCCGGCCTGAGGCTGCTGCTGCATGGCAGGAGCTCCACCTTCGGCCCGAACGGCACTGGCAAAGGAGTCATCTCCACCCTGTTTTTCCTTGGGAGTATGGGGATTGGTCATGCCGCCCTGCATTCCACCATGTCCTACTCCTTTCGCTCCTACAATACCTGATGAAAAGACGATGCTGTCAAAGGTCCGGTTCAGGGTCTTGCTGGAGAAGTTTTTCATGGCCATACCCGGGGAGCAGGTAATCTCGTCACCAACCTTGATCGCGGTCTGCGGGATAGCGACCCAGAGCTGGCTGACGCTGGTATCAAGTTTTACATAGGTGTAGCCGCCGGCATCCATAGTCTCCAGGATCTTGCCGCTGAGAGAGCTGTCTGCCCTGGCACTGGGGGCAGAAGCTGCTGCAGGTTTGTCACCAGTGCCCTTCTCTGTTTTTGTCTCTTGGCCGGCGTTACTGAAAGCGGCAAGGCTGAGAAAGAGGCAGATTGTGATTCCATTTGTGATGTTTTTTTTCATTGCTGCTAGTCCTTATAAATAGAGAAAAAGTTTGCGGTGCTGGCGCACCCGTTATTATTTAATCATCTTCCACGAGAAATGCGACAAATTCAAGAATCGATTTTGCCCACAGGTCATAGGCATGGGGGGTCAGATGGACGCCATCAGCCTGGAAAAAGTCTGAATTTGCTTTGAACTTGGTAAACATGTCAAGGTAACAGGATCCAGTCTGCAGGGTCAGGTTTTCAATCTGTTTGTTGAGCCGTTCCAGGGTGTCCTGATTGAGCCAGGGCATCTGGAAGGGGAGAAGGCTGTTGGTGATGACCTCGGTCGTCGGGTAATGAGAGGTCAGCTGAACAATGATCTGGCGCAGGGTCTCCAGGTAACTGTAATCTTCGATGAGCAGGTTATTGGTCCCGATCATCAGCAGGATGAGTTTGGGGGAAGAAACGGTCTCGCTAATGGTCGGGATCCTGCCCAGAAGTCCCTGGGCTGTCTCACCCGGAACCCCATAATTAAGGATCTGGAAATGATGCATCCGCTCCTGCCAGTTGAAATCAGCTATGAGTGAATCACCGACAAAAAGAAAAGTTCCCTGCGCCATGAAGTGTTTTGCCTGTTTTTGGGGGACTGATTAATTTTCTGAGTTTGTACGTTTTCCCAAGAGTGCGTGAGACAGTAAGTATTCTTTATTACCATGACAAGCATCCATATGCAAAAAAATGCTGCTAATTAACTTGATATAGTCGTAAAAGGCTGTAAGTCGTGATGCCAGGCACGATCCGGCATATACTCCACGAAGACACTGGATTCCGGATTTCACCGCAATGACATTTTTGAGGAGAATTTGACTTGTTGCGAATCTGTCAAGTTAGTGTCCCGTCAACTCTAAAATGACGCATCTTGCTTACCCTTTTTCGCGCTTGCTTCGTTACGGCTTGATTCACATAGCACAACTATGCTTATCAATCCGTGCCTCGCAAGCACAAAAAATGGTGGTGCAATATACGACATTTTATCCTTGACGTAAAACTTGAACAATGCATTTTCAATGGACAGACACGAGCTAAGCGTCCGGTATTGACTGGAGCACAACAGCGGCCATGGCCTTGACCTGAATTGTGTCGCCCGCTTTCCTCTTTGCAGCCCGGCTTGGAGGAGGGAAGTCGAAAGGTGATACCCTTGCGGTATCGATGATCTGCTTCCATAGCTTTCGTCCTCCTGGCGGCGGGGGAATGACAAAAGCGGCAGTTTTATTGTGGTGGCCGCTGAGCATGACGAAAAAATCATCATCTTTCTGTTCGCCATTTTTTTTTCCTCGCAGAAGAAAGGCCAGGGTGTGACACTCTTCTGACCAGTCCTCTTCTCCCGGCCGCAAGGATTGCCAGGTGATATCAGATCCCTCTGTACCCGCATGCGGACTGAAAAAGTCGTGACGGCGAAAGATCTGGTTTTCTTTGCGCAGCTTGAGGCATTTGCTAAAGAAGCGGAGCAGCCCCTTGTTGCTGCGGGCCAGGTCCCAGTCGAGCCAACTGCTTGTGTTGTCCTGGCACCAACAGTTGTTATTCCCATCCTGGCTGCGGCCGAATTCGTCACCAGCCGTGAGCATGGGGACCCCCTGGGAGAGGATAAGGATCAGGGCCATACTGCGCATGCGCCGGAAACGAAAGTCCAGGATCTTCGCATTATCTGTCTTCCCTTCTACCCCGCTGTTCCAGCTGATGTTGTGATTGTCCCCGTCACGGTTTTTTTCCCCATTCCTGCGGTTATGCTTCTGGTTATAGCTCACCAGGTCATAGAGGGTGAAGCCGTCGTGGCTGGTGATAAAGTTGACGGAGTTGCATGGGGTACGGGAATTGGACTGGTAGAGGTCGGAGCTGCCGGCAATACGTGTGGCCAGGCTGGCAACCGAGTTGGTGTGGCCTGCCATAAAGGCACGGATGTCATCCCGGAATTTGCCGTTCCACTCGGCCCAGCGGACATCAGTGGAAAAACTGCCGACCTGATACAGTCCTGCCGCATCCCAAGCCTCGGCGATGATCTTGGTGTCGCGAAGGATGGGGTCCTGGGCAATTATCTCGACCATGGGCGGGTTGGCAAGCACGTGTCCCTGGCGGTCACGGCCAAGGATGGAGGCCAGGTCAAAGCGAAATCCATCCACATGCATTTCTATAACCCAGTAGCGCAGGGATTCCCGGATGAATTCTCTGACCACCGGGTGGTTGCAGTTAAAGGTGTTGCCGCAGCCCGAAAAATTCAGATAGTCACGACTGTGTTGGTCCAGGAGATAGTAAATGGGGTTGTCGATACCCCGGAAACTGGTGGTGTTCCCCTGATAGCCACCCTCTCCGGTGTGATTGTAAACCATGTCGAGGATGACCTCGATGCCTGCCTGGTGCAGGGCAAGGACCATGGTCTTGAACTCGTTGATATGGTCGTCTGGCCTGGCAGCGTAGCCGGCCTTGAGGGCAAAGAAGGAGGTTGGACTATAGCCCCAGTAGTTCTTCAGCCTCTCTCCGCTATCCGGATCAAAAAAGACATTGTCGTTTTCATCCCATTCCGTCACCGGCATCAGCTCCACTGCTGTGACGCCCAGTTTTTTTAAATAAGGAATTTTCTCCACGATCCCCAGGAAGGTTCCCGGATGTTTCACAGCAGAGCTCGTATCTCTTGTAAAGCCACGAACATGCAGTTCGTAGATAACAGAGTCTACCATGGGTATTTTCAATGGCCTGTCATTCTGCCAGTCAAAATCATGCTTGATGAGATGGCAGAGAGGTGAGCTCCCGCCTGGAAAGTCTTCTCCCCATTTGCGTCCGCTTAAGGAGTGCGAGAGCGGGTCGAGAAGGATCTGCTCCTGGTCGTATATTACCCCCTGCTTCTCGATGTCTGTAACGCCATCAAAACGGTAGCCGTAGCAGATATCCCACTTTTCAGTGACCAGGAAAATATGCCAGATATCACCGGTGCGGTTTACCTTGGGGTCCAGTTCCAATTCATGCAAGGCAGGGCTGCCATTGGAGGAGTTGTTGAGCTTGATGACAAGGGTCACCCCTTTAGCATGCCGGGAGAAGACAGCAAAGTTGATGCCGCGATCAAGAACTGTGGCACCGCCGGGCAGGGGGAAGCCTCGTTCAAGAGGAAAAGAATATTTTTTCTTGCTCATTTCGATAATGGGAATTATAATCAAATTATTCAACAGTGATCGGAGATGACTTCCGACCGTTTTCGTCAAGGTACTTTTACCCCTCAAGGGGGTACTAAAAAAAGTCCAGGCTCTTAAATTTTCGACTACCAGGGTCAGGATACACCAGCAGAAGAAAAAGCAGAACTACTTTGTGGGTGCCTCTTCCTCAAGACTGTTTATGGCACCAGCAGGGAAAATACAAAACTGGCCGTGCATCGCTGCTGCCACAGAAAAGGAGATTGTCATGGGTATGTTTCAGAAGTTGAAGATTGGTGGTACCGTCACCCCGGCAATCGATTGGGAAATGACTCCTGATATGACCTTTGGAACATTCGAGTCCTGGGGGGGGCGGGAGCGGGTACGGAGTAGGATAAGCAATAGCGAACGAATCTATTACTTTTTTATCGACAACTGGGAAGAGGAACCCAAGCTCTGTCTCATGGAGCGCGGGGTCAAGCACGCCAGGGTACTCGCGGAGATTAGGGCTCCGGAACAGATGATCAAGGCCTGTGTCAAGGCCCAGGGAACTTCATCCCTTTTTGAAAAAAGTTACGCCATTGATGCTGACATCAAGGAGTGGCTGATTGAGAATGTTCTGGAAGCAGAAGACAGCTCCGCAGTCATTCCTGTGCATGAAGAGAAACAGGTAGAAGAAATGGGTGACCCCCTGCCTCTTCTTGCCGAATCAGATTTCCAGGGTGAAGTGATAGCGTTGCCGCCGGAGCACGCCTTTATCAATGATGACGAGATTGTCCCTCTTATTAAAAAGTGGAATTTTTTCGATGGTGCGCATAACCCGGAAGGGAGCTTTGAAAATGTGCTGGTGGATTCAGGGGACGGCCTGACTGTAGTCGATCAACGCACCGGACTCATGTGGCAGCGAGCCGGTCTGGACATCACCTCTGTACGATCCATGCAGCGGAAGATCGAGAAGCTGAACAAAGATGGCTTTGCCGGTCACCATGACTGGCACATGCCGACCATGGAAGAGGCCATGTCCATCATGGAAACCGAGGCCAACAGCAAAGGAACGCACCTCCATCTCTGTTTCTCCAAGGAACAGCCTTTTATATTTGTGGCAGCACAGCGCAAACCAGGCGGCTACTGGTTTGTGGATTACAAGCATGGGCGTGCCTTCTGGTCCTCCGGAACAATCCCCGGTGGTTTTGCCAGACTCTGTAGAAAAGCATAGTTGTAGCTTCCTCCTCCTCTCTACCCGGGAGGGAATATTCGCCCGGGTAGCCTTTCTGATTTTGGCGATTTTTAATCTGTATCCAAAACAACTCTAAAGACAGTGGCAAAGAAAACAGGATTTGCCATTCTTGTAGTTTTTTCCTATGATAACAAGTGGAACAGGGCAAATCATTCCTTCCTTGAGGAGTGTTGCATCTGTTCACCCTCTATAGATACGGTTTTTCACCCCATGAAATAGGAAAAGTTTGCTAATGCGCATCAGGCAGGTTTTATTGAAAACAAATTGTCTCCTGCCTCCCTCCTCCCATCCTGTCTTTTTTCTTTCGTTGTTCTGTCTGCTTTTACTCTTCTTTTTTTCCGGTTGCCGTCATGTCGTCCAGGAAGATGCCCGGCCCCAGGTTTTTCCGCAGGCAGCGTATACTCTCAGTACGTCTGGTATCGATGCTGAGTCTTTACCGCAATGGTGGCAGGTCTTTAATGATTCGTTTCTGGGTGAGCATATCCAGAGAGCCCTGGCGGAAAATTTCACCCTGAAGGAGGGCTATGCCAGACTCAAACAGGCGCGTTATTTCCAGATCCAGGAAAACTCCCACCGCTATCCAACCCTTGACGGAAGAGTGCGGGGGGAGTCGGAGTGGAAAACAGAGGGTGAGCGTGACGACAGCAATAAGCTGCGGCTTGAGTTGGCCTGGGAAGTGGATCTCTGGGGCAGGCTTTCGGCAGCATCCAGGGCAGCAAACTTAGAGGCACAGGCAGCAGAGGATGCACTGCAGGGGCTTGCCCTGCTGCTTAGCACTGAAGTCGCTGATGCTTATTTTCAGCTGGTGGTTCAATATCTCTATCAGGAGTTGCTGAATAGGCAGATCACCGCCAATGAGACCTCTCTGACCGTGATCAAACTTCGTTTTGCCAATGGTGCTGCCTCCCTGGTCGATGTCTATCAGCAGCAGTCCCTGCTTGCCGCTGTCAAGGCCAGGGTTCCCCTGAGTGAGGCACGAAACATTGTCCTCCGTAACAGGTTGTTCGTCCTTTTGGGACAAGCTCCTGAGTCTGGATCTCTGTCGCTGCGCCACACATTGCCCGAGATGCCTGCTCTGCCGAAATTGGGAATTCCTGCTGACCTGCTGCAGAACAGACCTGACCTTCGACAGCTTCAGCAACAGCTGGTGGCAGCGGATTACCGGGTGGCCGAGGCTGTGGCCGATCGCTTGCCAGGCCTGAAGATTGGAGGCTCTGTCGGCTGGGTCACGGGTGATTTCATCTCTTCCATTTTTGCAGAGGCGCTGGCCACCATCGTTGACTGGGGAGAGAAGAAGAGTGAAGTGGGGAAGCAGAAGGCAGTGGTGGAAGAGAACATGGCCCGCTATTCCCAGAGGTACCTGGTGGCCATCGAGGAGGTGGAAAATGTGCTCTGGCAGGAACGGCAGCATGAACGGCTGCTCGTTGCTCTCAACGAACAGCTGCTTATTTCCCAGGCAACGCTTCGCGAGAGCAGGAGCCGTTATGTGCAGGGAGTAACAGATTATCTTCCTGTGCTCACTGCCCTGGTTTCCTTTCAGAACCTGGAGATGGATATCCTGCAGCGTCAGCAGGAACGCATCTCCTATCGCCTCCTCCTCTACCGGGCCCTGGGTGGAAATATTTTGGGAGATGAACTGCTGTCTCTGAAAACTGAAAACTGAAAACTGAAAAACTATCCTTATGAAAACCTTCTTCTCTTTCCTTGTCCTGCTGCTGGCAGCAGGGGTGTCATTCTGGTTCTACGCGCATAAGCCGCAGACGAAAAAGGTGAAGCCGCAGCGTCCTGTTCCCATTGTGAGGACAGTGGCCGTGCAGGCGAGCAATGAAGCCGTGGTGTTTGAGGCCGCAGGGGTTGTGATCCCGGCGCAACTCGTGGAACTGCAGAGTGAGGTGGAGGGGCGCATCATTGAGCAGAACCCAGAACTGGTCCCGGGTGGCATTATTGCCGCAGGGGAGATGGTGGTGCAGATCGATCCCCTGGATTACCACCTGCTGGTCAGTGAACGTGAGTCCGAGCTTGCCACGGCCCGTTATGAGCTGAAGGTGGAGGAGGGGAGACAGGTCATAGCCCGCCAGGAGTGGCAGCTCCTGGAAAAAGAGCTCCTTGACGATCAGGTCAGCAAGCATCTGGCCCTGCGAGAGCCCCACTTGGAAAATGTCCACGCCCGTCTTGATGCGGCCGAGAGTCGTCTGGCAGCCGCCAGGCTTGCAGCAATGCGGACAAGGATTCGCGCACCCTTTACCGGCCTGGTCCTGGAAGAGTCTGTGGAAAAAGGTCAGTTCGTCTCCAGGCAGACAGGGATTGCAACGCTGGTCTCCACTGATCAGTTCTGGGTACAGGTCTCCGTCCCTCTTTTTCTCCTTGATCGGCTCCATTTTCCCGACAAGGATGGAGAAGAGGGCAGCTCGGCCCTGATTGTTTTGGAAAAGGGATACGGGGGTAAAGCAAGCATCCGTGAGGGCTCGCTTTTCAAGCTGCTGGCAGACCTTGATCCCAAGGCCCGCAAGGCCCGGCTTTTGGTAACGATTCAGGATCCCTTTAATCTCCAGGGAGAGGCTGCTGGCCGCCAGGGGGAAAAGATCCTGCTTGGCAGCTATGTCAAAGTCCAGATCGATGCCGGGGTGCTGGAGGGGGTGTATGTCATTCCCCGTGCAGCCCTGCGCGAGGGTGACCGTTTGTGGCTGGTCAATGGAGAGGGGAAACTGGATATCCGCGAGGTGAATGTCCTGTGGCGGCGTGTCAACGAGGTGTTGGTGGATGCGCGGCTGGCGACCGACGAACGGGTCATCATCAGTCGCCTGCAGTCTCCAATTCCTGGAATGGAGATCCGTGATGACAGTGGCAGGGAATAGGGAAGGAAAGGGGCTCGTATGCGTATAACTGCACCCCCTGAGCAGGGTCTGCTCGCCTGGATGGTGAGCAACCCGGTGGCAGCCAATCTGTTGATGCTGTTCTTTGTGGTCGGCGGTCTGCTCGCTGCCGCCGGGATAACCCAGGAGGTCTTTCCCGGGTATGACCTGGATATCGTTGATGTCTCGGTGCGCTATCCAGGGACCAGTCCGAAGGAGGTGGAAGAGGGTATTATCCTGGCCGTGGAAGAGGAGATCCGGGCACTGGAAAATGTGGAACGGGTGACGGCGGTTGCCCGGGAAGGCAGGGCAACGATCAGTGTGGAACTGCTTTCCGGGGCGGATCCCAACTCCAGTCTGCAGGATATCAAAAACAGTATAGATCGGATCAGTTCTTTTCCCGATGATGTGGAGTCTCCTTTGGTCAGCCTCAAGACCCGGCGGCGGGAGGTCCTGCGCATGGCCCTGTACAGTGATCTGGATGAGCGTATCCTCTTTAATCTGGCCGAGACCATCCGTGAGGATCTCATTGATCTCCCTGAGGTCACTCAGGTGGAATTGAACGGGGTGCGGGATCCGGAACTGAGTATTGAGTTGTCGCAGGATATCCTCAGTGCACATAATCTCACCCTGGCAGATGTGGCCGAGAGTGTGAGAGCGCGGGCCGTGGATGTCCCTGCAGGCGGCATCAAAACCCTGGGGGGCGAGGTCCTGCTGCGGACCACTGAACGGCGGGAACTGGCCAGTGAATTCGCCAACCTGGCCCTGGTCAGCCGGGAGGACGGAACAGAGCTCACCCTGGGTGAAATTGCTGATATCTCCGAGACCTTTGAAGAGAGTGACCGGGAGGCCTGGTATAATGGGCAGCGAGCCGTCCTGTTCTACATCTATCGAACCGGGGACCAGACACCCCTGGATATTTCCCGGGCTGTCCATGCCTATATGGAGGAACTGGCTCCCACTCTGCCGTCCACAGTGAACCTGGCAATCTACAGGGATCGTTCGCAGCTCTACCAGGAGCGGATGGAACTCCTTCTCCGTAATGGCGTACTTGGCCTCTGTCTGGTCCTGCTCACCTTGGGGCTCTTTCTTGAACCGCGCCTGGCCTTCTGGGTCTCCATGGGGATTCCCATCTCCATCATCGGCTCCTTTCTCATCCTCTTTTTTCTTGGCGGCAGTATCAACATGATCTCCATGTTTGCCTTTATCATCACCCTGGGGATCGTGGTGGATGATGCCGTGGTGGTGGGCGAAAATATCTTTCATAAGCGGCAGCAAGGGATGGAACCGTTCAAGGCCTCAGTGGAAGGGGTGCGGGAGATGTCGGCCCCGGTGCTCATTGCCGTTTTTACCAATATCATCGCCTTTCTTCCCCTGTTCTTTGTCTCTGGATCCACGGGCCGTTTCTTTGCCATCCTGCCGGCCGTGGTCATCTCGGTCTTTTGTATTTCGCTTGTGGAATGTCTCTATGTGCTGCCCGCCCACCTCAGTTATCGCAAGAAGGAGCGGACAGGGACTGTTTTTCAGCTCCTGGGGCGACTCCCTCAGTTCTGTGCCCAGTTGCTGGATCGTTTTGTGAGCGGTCCTTTCAGCAGGATATTGCGTCTGCTGCTTTCTGCTCGTTATCTGGCGGCTGCCCTCTCCCTGGCCGTATTGGTCGTGGCCTATTCGTACTGGGACAGCGGTCAGATCAACTTTTCCTTCCGTCCCAATATCCAGACCGACTCCATTGATGCCGAGATAGAACTGCCCTACGGCGTGAGTCTGGAAGAGGTGAAAGAGATCGCCCGCCGGGTGGGAGAGGGTGGTATACGGGCCGTGGAGAAGAGCGGCGGCCGGGAGATCCTTGTCGGCATGCGCACCGATATCGGCCGCAGGGGCAGTAACAGTGCAGAGGTCTCCATCACCCTGGTCCCCCAGAGCAGGCGTCAGATAACTACCCGGGAGTTCAGTGTGCTGTGGCGCAAGGAGGTTGGGGAGATTGCAGGTCTGGAGAAGCTCTTCTTCGACTACCTGATTGGACCGGGTGGCTCCGCTGCCATCAATGTGGAACTCACCCATCCTGACCCCGGGACCCTGGAACTGGCAGCCGCAGATCTGGCTGAGGCCCTTGCCCAGTACAACGGGGTGACCGATGTCAATGACGGTTTTGCCAGGGGCAAGGTGCAGTATGACTTTAAGATGCTCCCTGAAGGGCGGGCTGTGGGACTGACTGCCTATGATCTGGGCAGTCAGATCCGGCATGCCTTCTACGGAGCAGAGGCCCTGCGGCAGCAGCGGGGAAGAAATGAACTGAAAGTCGTGGTCCGCCTGCCCGAGGCAGAGAGGCGATCGCTTTTTCACCTGGAGCAGTTGCTGATCCGGACCCCGGATGGTGGGGAGATTCCCCTGGCCCGGGCTGCGGAGATGGTGCAGAGTCGGGCCTATACCGAGATCAACCGGGTGGATGGCAAAAGGATCCTGAGTGTCACGGCCAATGTGGTCGCGGGCAGGGCCAATGAAAATAAAATCCTGGCCAGCCTGAAGAGTGACTTCCTGCCCCAACTCCTTGCCGCGCATAATGGGCTCAGCTATTCTTTCCAGGGCAGGCAGCGGGAAAAACGCGAGGCAGTGCATGACCTCCTTGTCGGTATAGGGTTTACTCTGCCCGCCATCTTCTGTCTGCTGGCCATCCTCCTTCGCAGTTATGGGCAGGCATTGCTGGTGATGATCTCCATTCCCTTTGGCCTGGTCAGCGCCCTGGTCGGCCATATCATTATGGGCTATAATCTGAGCATCATCTCTGTGTTCGGTATGATTGCCCTCTGCGGAGTGGTCATTAACGGCGGCATGGTGTTTATGGTGACTGCCAACCGCTACCGAGATGAGGGGGTACCGGTTGGTGAGGCCGCATTTAAGGCCTCTGTTCGGCGTTTCCGGCCCATCATGCTCACCGCACTCACCACCTTTTTCGGACTGGCCCCCATGATCTTTGAACAGTCGGTCCAGGCCCGTTTTCTCATTCCCATGGCCATTTCTCTGGGCTACGGGATTCTCTTTACCACGATTATCATCCTCTTTCTCATGCCTGCACTTTACCTCATCTATTATGATGTGTTGGGTCTGGCAGGGGGAGACAAGGAGCATAACAGATGAAGACAGTCGGTCTGATCGGCGGGATGAGTTGGGAATCCACAGCTCTTTATTATCAACTCTTCAACCAGGGGATACGGGAAAGACTGGGCGGCCTGCATTCTGCCCGGATTTTATTGGCCAGTGTTGATTTTCATGAAATCGAGGCTATGCAGCAGCAGGGCTTATGGGAAGAGGCCGGGATAGTGTTGGCTGACCTGGGGCGGCGGCTGGAGCAGGCCGGGGCCGACTTTCTCCTCCTCTGTACCAATACCATGCACAAGGTGGCACCGCAGATCGAGTCAGCCCTTTCCATTCCCTTTCTCCACCTGGCCGACGCCACTGCCCAGGTGGTAGAGGAGAGGAGGTACCAGCGGGTGGGGTTGCTCGGCACCTCGTTTACCATGGAAGAGGAGTTCTATTGTGGGCGCCTGACGGCTAAGGCCTTGGACGTTTTGGTCCCGGGGCAGTCCCGACGGCAGGAGGTGAACAGGATTATTTTTGAGGAACTCTGCTGCGGTCAGGTGGTGGAGGAGTCAAGGAAAACCTACCTCCAAGCAATTGACGACCTGGCAGCTCAGGGTGCCCAGGCCGTGATCCTTGGCTGTACCGAAATCGGCATGCTGGTCAAATCCGAACAGAGCTCTCTGCCCCTGGTGGACACCACCCTTGTCCATGTAGAGGCTGGTATTGAGTTGATGTTGTCTTCATGAGGCTCTCCAGGCTTTTAAGGAAGTGGAAACCCTCCTTGCCCTTAGTCGCCCCAAAATACAACAGTAAGTATGGAAATTGTACCACATCGTATATCTAAAACATAGGTATGGGTGTGAGATTACAAGCCATGCTCCTTTCTCGTATTGAGGAGTTACTGCTGCGCATCCTTTGCTCAAGCAAAAGAAAAAAGAATGCTATGCAAGGCTGCATTTCTAGGATTTGACTTTAACTACCAAGAGGCGATACAATAATAGAAGTGGGAGTCTGCTGGTCAGTTTGTTTTGTTCTATTCACCTATGGAGGAAAGGAAATGAAAAAATGTGCAACGAAGAGTTACAGGACATCATGGGCCGTAACTGGCTCACTGCTTTTTGGAACAGCTCTTGCTCTGCTGACGTCTGGTGGAGTTGCTCTTGCAGCAGAAGCCACCACCAATGAGCGGATTGAGGATGCTCTGCAGGGTGACTGGGGACAGATCAAACTGAACCTGCGTTATCGCTTTGAGCATGTGGAGCAGGATGGCCTTAAAACAGCCAATGGAGATCCCATTCGTTTGCGCCTGGGCTATCTGACACCAAAACTTGCCGGCTTCCAGGCCTTTGCCGAGTTTGAGGGCAACACACCACTGTTCATGGATGATTATAATTCTAAGCTAAACGGGAAAACCGAATATGCGGTTATTGCTGACCCGTCCAAGGGGGAACTGAATCAGGGATGGCTTTCCTTTGACACCATTCCAGACACCATGCTCAAGGGTGGTCGGCAGAAAATTTTGTATGACAACCAGAGATTTGTCGGTGCCGTTGGCTGGCGGCAGCTGGAGCAGACCTTTGACGCGGTTACCCTGCTCAACAAATCCATTGGCAATTTTTCTGCCAATGCAGCGTATATCTGGAATGTTCGCACCATCACCAGTCAAGATGTGAATATGAGTTCGCCGCTGGTTAATCTGAAGTACACGTTTCCAGATATCGGCTCTCTCAGCGGATATGGCTACTGGCTGGATTATGACGATCCGGACAATTCAGGGTCTCCTCCCTATGGTCTTTCCAGCCAGACTCTTGGTCTGCGCTTTAACGGCTCCGCTGCTGTGGCAGATAACCTCAAGCTGCTCTACACGGCGGAATATGCCAATCAGGTAGATTATCAGGATAATCCTGGAGATTTCTCTGCTGATTATTATCACCTTATCGGTGGCTTGCTGGCACCAAATAAGGATTCCATGCTGACGAATATCAGTGCAAAAGTTGCCTACGAGGTACAGGGAACAGATAATGGTGTCTCCTTTAAGACACCGCTTGGAACCAACCACGGATTTGGCGGCTGGGCTGATCAGTTCCTGACCACGCCTGCTGATGGTCTGCGTGACCTGTACGGAATCCTGAGCAGTAACATTGCCGGGGTCAAGGTAGATCTCATCTATCATAGCTTCCAGGCCGATGAAGGCGGCAGCGACTATGGAACGGAATTTGATGCCATGCTGACCAAGAAATTCGGTAAGCACTATACGCTCCAGGCCGCCTACGCCAATTACAACGCCGATGAGTACAAAACCGATACCGAGAAGTTCTGGCTTCAGATCACGATGGCCTTCTAATTCTTGCTCAGATTCGTTGTGAGAGGCTGTGTAAGATAAAGAACAGGCGGGGGTAGGGATAAAAAAAAGGAAAACCTCCTGTTCATCGAATTTACTATTCGATGAACAGGAGGTCAGAGGGTCAGGGACTGCGTCCTTATCTTGGGTTGTTTATTTTATTGCAGCAACCTTCTTGGGAGCCTTGTTTACATATTTAAAGAAGACTGGGAAGGCGACGAAGAAGGCAACACAGATCAGATACTCAATGCCCTTGATATGTGTGTAGTAATCAACCAAGGTATGCAGAGGTTTAACCATCCCGATTGCGACCATGTACTGACTGGCCAGTTCAGCTACAGACCAGTTGGCCTGGTACAGGGCACCAGTAAGGGCAGCTGCTACCCAAAGACACATCATTGAACCTGCTGCCAAGATTATTCTGCTTGCTGTTTTTGAAGTATTTGCTGCCATGGTGTTCTCCTGTGTAATTCTATTTGAGTAAGTATTTGTTTTTTTCTATTAGCCAAGCATTGCGGTAAAGTAACCCTGCAGTACATTCAGAGGTCCAACGCTGACCAGTGCACTTGCCATGCATGCTGTGCCCCAAAGGCCAACGAGAGCGGCCATGACAATTCCTGCACCGAAAGCAAATTTAGAGGTTTCGTATCCAGCTTCGACCTGATTTCTGCTTGTAGTTTGTGTGGTTGTAGTCATGGTGTCCTCCGTATCTGTGATCTCTCTTTTGCAGAGAGTGTTTGCTTACAGGTATCAGCTTCCAGTAATGGCGCTGAATAATCCTCTGATAATTCCGCCAAGTCCGTTGTCGAGAATTGCGCTTGCCATGCAGGCAGAGGCCCAGATTCCGATCATTGCCGCAGCAGCTACTCCTACACCGAGAGCAAATTTAGAGGTTTCGTATCCAGCATCGACCTGATTTCTAGTTGTAGTTTGTGTATTTGTAGTCATGGTGTCCTCCGTATCATTTTGATTTTCTATTCTTTTTTTGTTCCCTTGCCTTTTATATAGCATTAATAGTGCCAGTTTATAGATTTTGGTCAGATAAGTTTACGTTTGTGTTCATGTGCCTGATATTGCTTGTGTTTGTTCTAGGCAATGCGCTATACTCCGTCACCACACTTATGTGGTACAAGGGTGTGGCGGCGAGCAGATATGTGGCATTGGCTTGGAAAAGTGTCGTTTTTCTCCAACGATAGTGTTGCAGGCTTTGTAGATAGGTGTGGCAGCGTAAGAATGAGAGAGAATGGTTCTGGATCTTGCGCGAAGAGAGGCACCAGGGGAGCGGCAATCATCGATGCCCTTCTGGCGGGTGCCGGTTTTATCTATGGTGGACTTATGACAAACGCCATTGTCTTTTATCTCGTCATACACTTTTCTAACCATATCCATCTTACACCTCATCCCTCCTGATTTATTTTTGCGTGAGCCCTAAGTGGGGTCCCCGTTATTCTTTTCTTATGTTTTCTCAAAAAGAACGGGGAGTAGTGGTATGTTGTTTTGTAGGAGCCCAGCCCTCTGGGCGATAAGGAGCTGGATAACGAGCCAAACCTTTTTTGCCCAGAGGGCTGGGCTCCTACGTATACAGAGAACCACCAGTTGTTGAGTCTCCACGAATATTACGGTTCACGTATAGTCCAGGAAACCGGCTCACGCTGGTAGTGCAGGACTGTCAGTCTGCGTTTCAAAGCCACCTGCTTAAAGCAGGTGGCTGTTGAGTATTTTTTTCTAGCGCAGAAGTACATTGACATTCTCTGAGTTTATGGTGTAATGAAGAAAAGTACATGGACATTTATGGGGGAGCTATGGATTTGACCAAAAAACAGCAATTGCTCTTTGAGTATCTTCAGGAGAGTCTGGAGCAGGAAGGACGGGCACCCAGTCTGCGACAGGCGGCAGATGATCTTGGTGTCAGTCGTAATGCCGTGGCCCAGCTGATCGGTCAGCTGGAACGGAAGAGGGTGATTGAACGGGAGGGGCATTACAGCCGTTCAATTCGTATTTTGCCGCAGAATCCTGTGGTGAAAGGGAGAGAGCGAGTCAGAGAACTGCCTGTGGTAGGACGAATCACTGCCGGGTTGCCCATGTATGCCCAGCAGGAATGGGACGGCTCCGTGGTTGTGGACGGCGAGCTGTTTCCCGGCAACAATCTTTTCTGCCTGCGTATTCAGGGGGATTCCATGCAGGATGCTGGAATACTGGACGGGGATCTGGTGGTCTGCGAGCCCAGACAGTATGCGGAAAACGGGGAGATTGTGGCCGTACTCATTCAGGAAGAAGAGGCCACAGTGAAGCGTTTTTTTCTGGGGTCTGACTACATCGAGTTGCGCCCGGAAAATAAAAAATTCAATCCGACCCGTTATCCCTTTTCCGACCTCCTGGTGCAGGGAAAGGTGGTGGGGGTGATCAGGAGTAAGTGTTCACAGGCACCGCATCTTCGCACGAATGCGCCTGGTCGCATAGGTGGGCTATAGCGGCCAGGCGCATTCGTGCGAACCTACAGCCCCTGTGATCACTTACAAACTTTTCCATTATATATATGTATAGCTGATGCTTAATGTCCCGGAACAGAAAAGAAGAGTAATGGAGGTTCAAGACGATCTCTGTCCTGTCCTCATAGGCACCAGCGGTTATTCCTATACCGAGTGGGTAGACAGCGGTTTTTATCCTCAGGGCACCCGGGCTCCGGAGATGTTGTCCCTCTACGCCAGCTCCTTTCCCATTGTTGAACTTAACTACACCTGGTATCAGATGATCCGAGCTGAGGCCATCAGCCGCATGATAGCCAAGGCCCCGGACAGTTTTCTTTTTGCCGCTAAGCTGACCCGGACTCTCACCCACGAGCGGGATCGGGACTGGCGACAGGAGCTGAAACTGTATCGGGAGGGGATCAAGCCCCTGCAGCAGCAATTGGCAGCCATCCTTATCCAGTTGCCTCCGGACTTTGACTGGACCCGGAACAATCGATGCTATTTGGCGCATCTTCTGGACGGGCTGCAGGGATTTCCTCTGGCCGTAGAGTTCCGTCATATCTCCTGGGCCAGGGATTCTGTCTTTGCCGAGTTGGAACAAAGGCGGGTGACCCTGGTGACTGTAGATGCTCCTTCCTTACCCGGGCTCTTCCCCTGTCTGGATATTGTCACCAACCCCTCTCTTTTCTTTGTCCGCTTCCATGGCCGTAACCATCAGGGTTGGCAATCCGGTAATATGCAGAAAAAGTTTGATTATTCCTATTCTGCTGAAGAATTGGAGGAGTGGAATAATCGCTATCTCTCTTCTCTGCGCTCCAAGGCAACGCAGGGTGTGATTTTTTTCAACAACCATGTCCGGGCCCAGGCACCCAGGGATGCTGCTTTGCTAAGAGAGATTTTGCATCAGGAGTAAAAAGGATGCAGGATCGATCTATCATCCATTTGAATGTCACCGATTTTGCCGTGGCCGTGGAACGGTTGCAGGATAGTTCTCTGAAGCGGATTCCGCTAATTGTTGCCCCGGAACAGGCGGCCAGGGCCCTGGTCTATGATATGAGTGAAGAGGCCTATGGGGATGGAGTACGCAAGGGGATGCGGCTGGACCGGGCACGCCGCTATTGCAGACGAGCCCAGATCCTGATGCCCAGGCCCAGGCTCTACCGCAGGGCCATGAGTGCTCTGGTGGCCCAGGTTATTCACTACACACCGCTAGTGGAGCAAGGAAAGGAAGACGGGCATCTCTTTATGGACGTCACCGGCACCCATCGGCTCTTTGGCCCTGCTCCGGATATTGCCTGGCGGCTGCGCAAGCAGGTGCAAAAAGAGCTGGGACTGGATCCGGTCTGGAGTCTGGCATCCAATAAACTGGTGTCCAAGGTGGCGTCGAGGATGGTTCGGCCCCTGGGGGAATATATCGTGGGAGCGGGTGAAGAGTCCGAATTCCTTGCTCCCCTGCCATTGTCGATGCTTCCCGGACTCAGTCATGAAGAGCTTGGATTGCTGCAGGATTTTAACCTGGAGCGTATCGGGCAGCTGGCGCAGTTGAGCCGGGAGCAACTGGCTGTTCCCTTTCGGAAACGTGGCGAATATCTCTATGAGGCAAGCCGGGGACAGGACAGGATACCTGTTTTGCCGGGAGGGACCGGGACCGGTCAGGTCTGCCGTGAATATCACTTTGAGGATGATACTGCTGAGCGCAGTGAAGTGCAGGGAGTCCTCACCTCGCTAGTCCATGAGCTTGGCAGGCAGCTGCGACAGGAGGGAAAGGTCGGACAGCGGGTAGGTGTTCGTCTCAGCTATAGCGACGGGAGACGTTCGGTGCGGCAGGCAACAGAGGCAGGAGGCACGGATAACGACTTTCTCCTTCGACAACTGGCCTTGACGGCCTTGGATCGGGCATGGCAGCGACGTGTCCGGATTCGCAGTTGTGTCCTGATCTGTGATCGCCTTCTTCCTCGTTCCCGGCAGCAGACCCTTTTTGTCTTAAACTCACCGCAGGAGCAACAGCAGGAAAAGATGGTGGCTGCCATGGATACAGTGTGTGCCAGATTTGGGAGCGGCACTATCCGTTTGGGAACAGCCGTCTGAACCATGTTTCCCCTCTCTCTTCGTTCTTTTTATTCCCTGATGCAGGGGACCAGCTCTCCGGCGAAGCTCTGCAGTCTGGCAAAGGGGATGGGATATTCCGGCCTGGCCCTTACCGACCGCAATAGTCTTGCAGGGCTCTGGCCCTTCCTTGCGGCCTGCAGGAAAGAGAAACTCCGTCCATTGGTAGGGGCAGAAATTACTGCTCTTGAAAATGGTGAGTCCGTTATCTGTCTGGTGAAGGATTGTACTGGTTATGTCAATTTATCTAATTTGATAAGCAGGAGAAAAGGGAAGCAACTCTTTTCGCTGGAAAAGGAAGTTGCGGCATGGGGTGATGGGCTTCTGCTGCTGTCCCGTTCTTCTGCATTTTTACAAGGCTTACAAAAGTATGGGCTGGATCTGGCCGCAGACTTGGGCAACAGGCCTACGGAGCAGGGCAGACGACTGCGAAGATGGGCGCTGGAGCACGGAATCCCTGCGGTGGCCACCCCTGCTGCTGCTTTGGGCGAGGAGAAAGAGAGAGATCTTTTCCTGCTCATGCAGGCGATCAGGAAAAATAGTCGTCTGGATTTGAAACCACACAGCGACGAACACTCACCTGCCTGGCTGGAGCCTCCGGCCATTTACCGGGAGCGCTTTGCTGTCTGGCCTGAAGTTGTGGCGGCAAGCAGTCATTTGGCCGAGCGTTGCAGCTTTGCCGGCCCCAGTTTCGGAACTGTCATGCCTCCCTGGAAGGGCGAGGGAAATGCTGCTGTTTTGTCCCTGCGCCAGGCAGCCTACAGGGGAGCATGCAAGCGTTACGGCACTGATCTTTCCGAGGCTGTGGTGGAGCGGCTGGAATATGAACTGCGGGTGATTGATTCCAAGGGTTTTTCCTCCTACTTCCTCGTGGTGCGGGATATTGTCCATCGTTGTCAGGCAAACGATGACCATCGCTCTTCCCGCATATGTGGACGAGGATCAGGTGCAGCATCCCTGGTGGCCTATTGTCTGGAGATCACCAATGTCTGTCCCTTGAAACACAATCTCTACTTTGAGCGTTTTCTCAATCCCGGTCGCAGTGACCCTCCGGATATTGATATCGATTTTGCCTGGGATGAACGGGATGCGGTACTGGCTCAGGTCTTGAAAGAGTATGGCAGCCATGCGGCCATGGTTTCCACCCATATCTGTTTTCAACCGCGCATGGCCATACGGGAAACAGCCAAGGCCTTTGGCCTGCCTCCAGGAGAGATCTCAGGGGTGAGCAAACGTCTCTCGGGTCTGCGAGGCGGCAGCGGGGATTCGCTGCTCTCCTGTCTGCAAAGACTGCCTGCCTGGAAGGGACAGGTGCTGGCCTCACCCTGGCCGGAGATTGTAACTCTGGCCACGGAACTGGTCGGTATTCCGCGCCATATCTCCGTCCATCCTGGCGGTGTGGTCATTACCCCGAAACCAATGACAGACTATGTGCCGGTGGAGCAGGCTGCCAAGGGCGTTCCTATCATTCAGTGGGACAAGGATGGGGCCGAAGAGGCAGGGCTGGTGAAAATAGACCTCCTCGGCAATCGCAGCCTGGGCGTGATCCGGGACTGTATTGCATCCATACAAGACAGCGGCCGCAGTTTTGAGGAGGAATACTGGCAGCCGGAAGAGGATGGCAAGACCTGTGAGGCGGTGGCAGCAGGCAAGACCATGGGC
>DAOVAI010000095.1 GCA_030671085.1 Pseudomonadota bacterium
CCAATACCAAGGGTAAGGCCTTGAAGAGCATGGCAAGGTAACACTGTTCCTGACTATCAGATTGGGTCCAACCTGGTTTGGAGAATCGTCAGGTCAGGTGGAAACTGCTGCAAGGAAGGGTTCGGGGTGGGAAGTGATCAGGATGTTGCTTTTTCAATCAACAAAAAAGGCGGGTGCTTCCTCTAGGAAACACCCGCCTAACAGTTCAAGCAACTGACAGCCATGGAGACTGTTGCGTTTTTTATCAGGCCCTCTTGATCAGCATGGTTGCGGGATCAAGGAGCAGGGATTTTCCGGCATCCACGGCACAGGCGGCTGAGCACTTCAGGGTTTTGAGCTTCATATCATTGTCTTCGGGAGCAATGAGAAGAACGGTATCAAAAAGCTCATCTAGCTCATGGCAGGGAGCAGGAACACCATTGGCACTCACCCGGTCGTCATCCCGATGCCTGACAGCAGAAAACCAGATCATCTTCAGATCGTTCTTTCCCATGAAACTTTTCAGTTCACTAAGAACAGCAGCACTGTCGGAAGCAGCAAAATCAAAGCCATCAACCACCAGACAGTCAGCCTTAAAGACACCCTGCTGTACCAGATCTTCCATTCGCTCTTCAAGCTTTGCAGCGGTGAAACTGTCCTCCTTGAAGGTCATGATCATCCGCAGCTTCATGACATCGGCAACCACTTCCTGGAAATTCTCGATCTGCTTTTCCTGGTTCATCAGAACCATAATATCGTCGTACCAGGCCCTGGTCTTGTCTACTCCTTCGCCAATGGAGACGTGCAGCACCTTGTTATCACGGAGCATGGAATCCAGGGCAATCTGTACCAGAATGGCGGTCTTTCCCAGACCGGCACGGGCCATAACCAGCCCAACACGACGTTCTTCACCCTCTTCTGCCTTTTCAAGCCCAAGCGCCCGTAACGGATTGCTTGATACCAGGTCTTCTTTTCCCATGGTAATGTACCTCTTTTATCTGTTCATTTGCATCAGCCCTGCAGGCTGATCTTGCCGGACAGTGGTCTGCCCGGAACAAAATAATTGTATCGTATTTCAGGAAAGAATCCTATTTTTCCTTTTTCTCATCCTGATATTTCTTGACCAGCTCTTCGCTGACACTCTTTGGAACCGGCTTGAAGCTTGCAAATTCCATGGTAAATTCAGCCTTCCCCTGGGTCAGTGAACGCAAGGAGGTGGAGTAACCAAACATCTCAGAAAGCGGAACTTCAGCCTCAACCACCGTATAAGTCCCTTCCTCTGTAGTACCAATAATCATACCACGACGCTGATTAATACTTCCCATCACCCCACCCTGAAACTCGGAAGGACCTTCAACAGCAACCTTCATGATCGGTTCCATGATAATAGGCTTGGCCTTCATGTACCCTTCTTTGAACGCTCCAACAGATGCGAGCTGGAAGGCGACATCAGAGGAGTCAACCGCATGGAAGGCACCGTCATTAATGACACAGCGAACACCGGTTACTGCAGAGCCGCAGAGGACACCCTTGGCCATACTCTTTTTGAAGCCCTTATCACAGGAGGAGATAAACTCACGGGGGATGGCACCACCCACGATCTTGTCCTCAAATTCGTACTCACCCTCTTCCAGGGGTTCCATGTAGCCGGCCACACGGCCAAACTGTCCGGAGCCACCAGTCTGTTTCTTGTGGGTATAATTAAATTCCGCCCGGGCAGAAATAGTCTCACGGTAGGCAACCTGAGGTGCACCAACTTCAACCTCGGCGCTATACTCACGTTTCATACGCTCTATATAGACCTCGAGATGCAGCTCGCCCATACCGGAGATAATGGTCTCACCAGTCTCATGGTCGACAAAGGTCTTAAAGGTCGGATCCTCTTTGGTGAAACGGTTGAGGGCCTTAGACATATTGACCTGGGCCTTATTATCCACAGGGAGAACAGCCAGGGAGATAACCGGCTCAGGGATATGCATGGAGCTCATAGAACAGGTGAGCTTGCCGTCAGTAAAGGTGTCTCCGGAAGCACAGTCCACACCAAACAGGGCCACGATATCACCAGCAGTGCTAGAGTCAATCTCCTCCATCTCGTCAGAATGCATACGCACCAGACGCCCCACTTTCACTTTCTTATTGGTACGGGTATTGAAGACAGTATCGCCCTTATTCAAGGTACCCTGGTAGGTACGAACATAGGTGAGCTGACCGTAACGACCATCTTCCAGTTTAAAGGCAAGCATGATCAGGGGATCTTCGGAATCATTGGTTACTGGAAACTCTTCCTCTTCCTTCTCCAGGTCCAGACCCAGGTTCTCAACATCTGTGGGAGAAGGCAGGTAATACTCCACTGCGTCGAGTAGAGGCTGTACTGCCTTATTTTTGTATGCCGAACCGATAAAAACCGGGGAGAAATCAAGAGCAAGTGTTCCTGCACGCACAGCATCCTTGACCATCTGCGGATCAATCTCGTTCTCTTCCAGTATGGCTTCCATCAGCTCATCAGAGAACATGGAGACGGCATCAAGCAGTTCCTCACGTTTCTCATCAGCAGCATCTTTCAGTTCAGCCGGAATCTCCTCTTCACGGATAATCTCGCCATTCTCGCCGTCAAAGTAGATGGCCTTCATGGTAACCAGATCCACCACACCTTCCAGGTCACTCTCAAGGCCAATGGGCAGTTGCAGCATATGGGCATTCAGTCCCAGTTTGTCACGCAGCTGATCAGTCACTCGCTCGGGATTGGCACCGGTACGGTCACATTTATTAATAAAGGAGATACGGGGGACATTGTAACGGTCCATCTGCCTGTTCACGGTAATGGACTGAGACTGAACACCACCAACGGAACAGAGGATAAGCACTGCACCGTCCAGAACACGAAGCGCCCGCTCAACCTCAACGGTAAAGTCGACATGGCCGGGGGTATCAATGATATTGATATCCATGTCCTTCCAGTTACAGTAGGTGGCTGCCGACTGAATGGTGATACCACGTTCTCTCTCCAATTCCATGGAGTCCATCTTGGCACCGACACCATCTTTTCCACGTACATCATGGATGGCATGAATCTTTTCTGTATAAAACAGGATGCGCTCGGTCAAGGTGGTTTTCCCTGAATCAATATGGGCACTGATCCCGATATTCCGCACATTGCTTAAATCTACACTCATGTCTGCTAACCTCTACCAGATTCTTCCTGCCGAGGGGACTCGGCTCAGCTCACTTGAGAGCTCAAAATGAAATAAAAAAACAAGGAGCCACAGTATACTGCAACTCCTTATTCAACAGATAAAACAAAAGGAGGCCCGTTCTCCGCCATTGGATTCACCAAAATTTCAGGAGATTACCAGCCTCACAAAACATCTCGCCAAAAGACAAGGCAAGAAAAACCACATATAATACCCCATTTAAACCTTCAGGGGAAGACTTTTTTTCCTCCCATTATTGCGCCTGTTTTTTCACCCATTCAGGAAGGCCAGAATGTCTGCCACCTCTTTATCGGAAAGACGTTCTGTCGAGTACGACGGCATAATAGCCGACTTCGGATTTCGCAGCTTTTTCTTTAGCCCTCGATAGCTCAATCCCACCCCCTTGACCACAGGGGCCCGACCACCCGCTCCACTCTTTCCATGGCAACCGTCACAGTGCTGCATGACAAACCAGCGCTTTCCATCCGAGCTGTTGCCCTCAGGGGTGGCAGTGCAGGAAAACAGCATCAAACAGCACCCTGCAAGAAATGATAGAAAAATGTTTCCCATAGGTTTCCTTTCACTATTCGTCATCACACTGCAAAGATCAACACAATGCAGAGCAGTCACTCTACCAGCGCAGGCTCCTTACTGATCAGAGAGGCTGCCCAAAATGTCAGGCACAGGACAACAATGCCAATAATGACAAAGGAAGGCGCCAGACCGAAAAGGTCCACGCTCATTCCTGAACCAAGTGCTCCCAGAAGCACACCCACACTCATGGCCAGACTGAAAATTCCCATCATGCTCCCCTGACCGTAACGCCGTCCCTCTTCTGTGGCCAGCGCTCCCAGTGCCGGCCAGATAACGGCCTCGCCGGTCCCGAGGACAGCAAAGAGGAGCAGGAGCCAGCCAAAGCTGCCGGCCAGGGGCACCAGGCACATCGCCGTGCTCACCACCAGACAGCCGATCTTCAAGAGCCAGACCTTGTCGCCGCGATCAGCCAGTCTGCCAAAAGGAAGCTGCAAAACGGCATTGACAAGAGTTCGGCAGGCAATCACCAGTCCGATCTGCACTCCGCTCGCATCAAACCACTGATGCATAAGCAGGGGGAGAAAGGCCATGGTGGGAACCATGACAATCATGGTCGACATCCGGGCCATGAGGATCCCCCTTGTTCGCCGGCCTGCCAGCAGACTGCGCAGAACCTGCAGCATGCTCAGTTTGCGGACAGGCTCAAGCTGCTCAGTGGTCGCAGGCATCTGCAGAAGAACAAGGATCAGGGCCAGTCCGCTCAAAGCTGCCATGGCATAAAATGCACTCTCCATTCCCCAGGAATCAGTGAAGATCCCACCCAGCAGCGGCCCTGTACCGATCCCGCAGAAGATGGCAATATTGAGCATGGACATGGTTCGCCCTTCCTCACCCTTCTTGGCCATGTCTCCCATATAGGCCATGGCCACAGGAACGATCATTGCCGACCCTACTCCGTGCAGGGCCCGAATCAGGACAAGGTTGGACACAGAGGCTGCCTGGGGCAGGATAAGACCGATAAGGGTGTATACAAAAAGACCGCTTACCAGAAAACGCTTACGTCCCCAGCGGTCGGAAAGGGTACCGACTATGGGCTGCAGCAGTCCGCGGCTGATGGAAAAGGCAGCAATAATCAACCCCAGGCCAAAACCACTTGCCCCGAGATTGGTGGCAAAGACCGGCATAATCGGGACAATGATGCCAATGCCGAGCAGGGCAATAAAGACTGACAGCAGAAGCGTGATTACCATTCGATGCTGCATACTTTAAAATCGGTTGAGAGTGGAGAGTTGATAGTTGATAGTGAAAAACCTCTTAATGCATTTCCGATAACACTATCTCCTGGCAAAGTCGAGTATTCAATAGGTCACACACACCGCAAAACAGTGGCCCGGAATTTCCGGTTTTCTTCATAGTTTCTTGACTTTTACTCTCTCTGTCTCATAACCTGAAAGAAGATACTTGATGAATTCAGGAAAAGTCAAAATTGGAGATGGCGTCGTAAAAAACTTCATCTGGAGGAATTATTTTCATGCAGGACGTCATGACCATCTGCAACTACTGCGGCTGTGGCTGCGGTGTCTACCTTCGGGTGGATCAGGGACGGGTTGTCGGCTCTTATCCCAGCAAAAACCACCCCATCTCCCAGGGCAATCTCTGCTCCAAGGGCTGGCACCTCCACGAGTTTATCCACTCGGCAAACCGGCTGACTGAACCGCTGATGCGCAAGTACGGAAAGCTCTGCCCGGTAAGCTGGGATGAGGCCCTGGACTATACGACAAAGTCTCTGCTCAGGACAAAAAAGGCACACGGTTCCGACAGTATCGGAGTCCTGGCCTCGGCCAAGTGCAGCAATGAAGAGAACTACCTGCTGCAGAAACTGACCCGGGCAGGGTTGCAGACCAACAACATCGACCACTGCGCCAGGCTCTGACACTCTTCCACTGTGGTAGGTCTTGCCACAAGTTTTGGATCCGGGGCCATGACCAATTCCATAGGCGAGCTGAAAGGTGCCGAGGTCCTGCTGGTCACCGGCTCCAACACCACCGAGACCCATCCCCAGATCGCCCGCAACATCCTCAGAGGTGTGGACCGGGGAGCAAAGCTGATCGTCATCGATCCCCGCAAGACCGACCTGGCAAGAGAGGCCCATATCCATCTGGCCCTGCGTCCGGGAACAGACATTGCCCTCATCAACGGCATGATGCGCATCATCATTGACGAAGACCTGGCCGACGACCTCTTTATCTCCATGCGCACGGAAAAATTCACCGCCCTGCGCGACTATCTCCACCGCCTGGACCTTGATGAGATCGCGACCATCACCGGAATAGATCTGCAGACCATACGGGACGCTGCCTGTATCTATGCCCGGAGCTGCAAATCCGTAATCTGCTACTGCCTTGGAGTCACCCAGCACACCTGCGGCACGAACAATGTCCAGGCCGTTGCCAACCTGGCCATGCTCACCGGCAATGTAGAGAAGGAACATGGCGGCGTCGACCCCCTGCGCGGCCAGAACAACGTCCAGGGCGCCTGCGACATGGCAGCCCTGCCTGCAGTCCTGCCCGGTTACCAGAGCCTGGCAAACCTGGAGGTACGGGAACGATTCAAAGCGGCATGGGAAACAGATATCCCCCAGACCCCGGGCAAGAGTCTCACTGAGATGACCCATGCAGGGAGGGAGGGAGAGATACGGGCCATGTTTATCATGGGCGAAAATCCGGTGCTCAGCGATCCTCACCTGGGGCGGGTGGAAGATACCCTGCAGCACCTCGACTTTCTCGCTGTCTCCGATATCTTTCTCACCGAGACGGCAAGACTTGCCCATGTGGTCTTTCCGGCTGCCTCCTTTGCCGAAAAGGGCGGGACCATCACCAACTCAGAGAGACGGGTACAACTCTGTCACCGAGCCATCAAACCCATAGGCAACTGTCGGCCAGACAGTGAAATCATCATGGAACTGGGCAGACGTCTGGGTTGCCCGGGCATGGACTTTGACTCGGATGCAGAGATCATGGACGAGATCAGCCTGCTCACCCCCATCTACGGCGGCATACATTATGACCGACTGGAAGGAAGCTGGGGCCTGCAGTGGCCCTGCTGGGATCGTGATCATCCAGGCACCAGTTTTCTCCATAAATACTATTTTGCCAGGGGCAAAGGACAATTCACCATCACCGAACACCAGGAACCACGCGAGGGAGTGGAAGAAAAATACCCCTTTACCCTGGTGACCGGCAGAGGATCCTATCATCACTATCACACCGCAACCATGACCAGAAACTCCAGGCGGCTGGTGCGTGAATATCCTGAGGCGCTCCTGGAAATAAACCAGGACGACTGTGAAAAACTGGGACTCCAGCAAGGGGAAATGGTGGAGCTCGTTTCCAGGCGGGGAAGGGTCCGTGTCAAGGCCCAGATCACAGACCGGGTGCAGCCCGGCACTGTCTTCACCTCTTTTCATTTCTGGGAGGTTCCGATCAATCGCCTGACCATCGATGCCCTGGATCCAAAATCCAAATGCCCGGAGTTCAAGGTCTGCTCAGCGAACTTGAGGAAGGTAGACCATGATTGACCTTAAAGAACTGATCCTTCCCAAGGACAACCTCATCCCCCTGCTGCGCAAACTAAAAAAAGAGGCCCGGCTGATCGCCCCGGTTCAAAATGCATACGGCGACACCCTGTTCTCTGAAATAAGTGATCTTGACAGTGCCCATATCGACCTGGACAACCAGCCCCAGTCCTCACTCAAGCCCTTCCTCCTGCCCCAGCAGGAAATCCTGGCCCGCTACCAAGTGGACAAAGCAGGCTACACTTTCACCCCCCCGGAGGATGAACAGGAGACCATCTATTTCGGGGTACGCTCCTGCGACCTTACTGCTGTCCTTTACATGGATCTCATCTTTTCCAAGCCAGTGAAGGATACAAACTACTATGCACGCCGCAACCAGTCCCTGATCATCACTTTGGGCTGCAACCACCCCTTTGCCAACTGTTTCTGTGAGGCCACGGCAAGCGGCCCCTATCTGGAATATGGGTACGACCTGCAGTTCATCGATATTGGAGATTGCTATTTTATCTCTGCCGGACGAATAAAGGGGGCCGACCTCCTGGATCAATGGAGCTATTTTTTTAGAGAGGTGCAGGAGGAAGACCGAAAGGCTCGTTACCAGCTCCTCCTGGAAGCCCGAGGAAAATTCACCAGGAATGTTCAGGTAGCCCATGCCTGCCGCAGACTGCAGAAAGAACCGGATCCTGAAGCAATCTGGGAAGCGCTCTCCCGCCGCTGCTATGACTGCGGAGGCTGTGCCTACGTCTGTCCCACCTGTACCTGTTTTTCACTGGACGACATGGTTTTGGATGACACCCAAGGCTTACGCCTGCGGAGCTGGGATGCATGCACCAGCAGTGGTTTTACCCGAATGGCCGGTGGTCACAATCCGGTGGATCGACGTTGCCACGCCCTTAAACGACGCTTTTTGCATAAGTTGAAGGACGACTTTGCCCGTCATGGAAAGGTCTCCTGCACCGGCTGCGGCCGCTGCATTGACATCTGTTTCGGCGGGGTCGACATCACCACCTTTATTGATCTGGTCACTGCCGTGGAGGCGTCATGAAAGAGAATTTCATTCCGGAACCAGCTGTGATCCGTGAGATCATCACTCAAAACGAGCAGATCCGTACCTTTCGCCTGGAACTCCAGGATAAGACAAAAGCTTTCACCTTTCTTCCTGGTCAGTTTCTCATGCTCTCCCTTCCCCATTGCGGCGAGGCGGCCATCTCCATCTCCTCCTCCCCCACAGCCCTGCCCCTGATCGACCTCTCCATCCGCAAGGCTGGAAAACTGACTGCTGCCATCCATGAGATGAAGCCGGGTGCACAGGTGGGAATTCGCGGACCTTTCGGCAAACCCTTTCCCGTAGACAGTTTCAGTGGCCGCGACCTCCTCTTTGTGGCAGGCGGCATTGGCCTTGCCCCGCTCAAGGGGGTTGTTGATTACTGCCTCTTTCAACAAGAACTGGAGGAGGACTCGGTGCTGAGCATGACCCTGCTTTACGGCAGCAGAACCCCTTCCGACATTGGTTTCCAGGAAACGATCAAAAACTGGCAGGAGCAGGGTGTTGACTGCAGGCTTACCGTGGACATTGCAGACGAAAAATGGCAGGGAGATGTGGGACTGGTGACAGATCTCCTGGACGACTGCACCATAACAGAAAAAACAACGGCCCTGGTCTGCGGCCCACCAATCATGATCCGCTTTGTGATTGCCCGGCTCTCTAGTATGGGCTGTACGGATGAGGCGATCATTACCACCCTGGAACGCCACATGAAGTGCGGCATGGGAATCTGCGGCCATTGTCATCTTGACGACAAACTGGTCTGCGTGGACGGCCCGGTCTTTACCCTTGCCCAACTGAAAACCATGGATGTGATGGAATTGGGCTGAAAAGGAACAAGGAAAAAAACAGTAAGGAGTGAGGGGTGAGGAGTGAGGAATCATATTTTACCTCACCCCTCACCCCTTACCCCTTACGATTAAAGAGGTTTAAATGAACGACAATCAGCCGGAATACACGGTCACCTTTCTTCCGGCAAACCGAACCATACAGGTCAAGGGTGGAAGCAGTCTGATCAAAGCGGCCCGGAAGGCAGGGCTGCATATCAATGCCTCCTGCGGCGGTGCCGGTGTGTGCGGCAAATGCCGGGTCCTCCTGGAAGAGGGGGATGTACAGGGAGGAAGCAGTGAAAAGCTCTCTCCGGAAGACTATGCACGCGGCTACCGGCAGGCCTGTATTGCCGAAGTCCACGAAGATATCACAGTACGCATCCCTGAAGAATCCGGACGACAAAAAGGCGGCCTGAGCACTGATATCCCGCCCCGCCACCATGCA
>DAOVAI010000224.1 GCA_030671085.1 Pseudomonadota bacterium
CTTATAGTCTCTCTTCTTTCTTTTTTTACTTTTGTTCAGGGAAAGCTGCATCAATCATTCTTTGTGATTGCTTCCAGCTGTGATAGGATTTGTAAAGGAAAGAGTAGGTTATTCAAAAGAGGAAAGGAAAAAAGTGGAATTTTTTTTGGACAGGGGGATGAATAAAATAGAAAGGGTAGACAAGAAGTGTCCTGCTTATTGGATGCTGGAAGCTTTTTTTCTCTGTTTTTCTGTCGTCAGTTTACTCCTCATCCCTCAATATGCCTTGGCCGAGCAGGGTGAGTCCCAGGCGTTGCAGCAGGAAGTGGAGAAGCCCAAGTTTCGACTCAAGATTATTAACCTTTCTTCATGATGGTGATGAGTTATGAAAATCCTGACAACCCCGCGCATGGATCGTTGTATCGGATGTCATTCCTGCTCCCTTGCCTGTGCCCGTCTGGTCAATAAACGTTTTTCCTGGGAGGCTGCAGGGATCCGTATTGAGAGTTCCGGAGGGCTTTCTTCAGGGTTTATTGCCAAACGCTGCCTTGCCTGCGATCCTGCTCCCTGTGTTGCAGCCTGTCCCACCGGATGTCTGAAACAGAGACCCGGTGGTGGTGTAACCATACGCCGCAAGCTCTGTATTCGTTGCGGTGAGTGTGTCACTGCCTGCCCTGTGGATGGTGTAGCCGTTGATGAGCTTGGGGATATCTTTATCTGCCTTCACTGTGGCCGCTGTGTTGATTTTTGTCCCCACGACTGTCTGGAGATGGGCGGAGCAGAAATGCAGAATATGGAGGAAGAGTTGTGAACGAGGAGATGTTTCGCGTACTTTTTGTGAACCTTGCCACTGGCAAGGGCAGGGTGGAACTGATTCCCGGCCGCAGCAGTGGTATTGGCGGCTCTGGTCTGGCAGCTCTCCTCTTTGCAAGCTACGGTGATCCGGTAAGACCCTGGGATGATCCGGACCAACCCTTTATCCTGGCTGTTGGTCCTCTGACCGGACTTTTTCCCCTGATGAGCAAGACGGTCAGCGCCTTCAAGTCTCCCTATCACAATCAGTATACTGAAAGCCATGCCGGGGGGCGTAGTGCATTGGCCATTCGTTTCTCTGGCTATGATGCGCTGGTGCTGCAGGGCCGGGCCGCCACGCTCTCCTGTCTCAATATCGGGGCCCGTCATCTGGAACTCAAGGAGACCGGTTTCATGGCCGGGATGCACGCCCTGGCTGCGGGCAAGGTGATGCGCCGTATGTTCAAGGGCAACTCGGGACACCGTTCCATGCTCCGTATCGGTCAATCCGGGGAGATCGGTTCAGCCATGGCCTGTATCAATGTGGATACCTATCGTCATTTCGGACGTCTTGGCGGCGGGGCCGTTCTTGGTAACAAGAATATCAAGGGCATCGTGATTCAGGGGGACAGTAATTATCCCCTGCCGGAGAACAAGGAGTATCCTAAGCTCTTCAAGAAGGTGTACGGGATGGTGACCGATACCGATATGCTGCGGAAGTATCATAATCTCGGAACACCGGCCAACCTGGAGAGCCTGAATGAGCTGCAGTCACTTCCCTGGCGCAATCTGCAGCAGACTGCGGACCCGCAGATCAGCGGAATCACAGGCGAGCGGTTTGCCGATGACACCCTGCTTCGCAACGGGGCCTGCTCCGGCTGTCCTGTTGGCTGTATCCATATCGGCTATGTGCGAGAACGGTTCGAGGCAAAAGATAACAGGTACCTCTATCGTCAGGTGGCATACGACTATGAACCCATCTTTGCTGTGGGTTCCATGCTCGGAGTCACAAAGGCATTTGATGTCCTGCGCATCCTCGATGTTCTGGAAAAGGTGTGCCTGGATGCCATGTCCGCTGGCGTGGCCCTGGCCTGGGCCACCGAAGCTGCTGAGCGTGGTTTTCTTTCCTTGAAAGAAACGCTGGTCCCTCTCAAGTTCGGTGATACGGAAAGTTATATAACAGCAGCCAAGCATCTCGGTACAGGAGCCAATGAATTCTATCGTCTGCTGGGCTTGGGAACTCTGGTTGCAGCAGACAGTTACGGCGGGTCGGATTTCGCCTGCGTGCTTGGTCAGGAGATGGCCGGTTATGCCACCGGAGAGGTCTTTTTTGCGGCTCAATCCTTGGGTTTTAGACACTCTCACCTTGATACCGGCGGCTATTCCTATGATCAGAAGCACAAGGAAAAAGAAGTGGATAAAGCGGTCAGTTTTCTCATGGAAGATGAACCGGGTCGCTGCCTGCTCACCTCCATGGTCTCCTGTCTCTTTGCCCGTTCCGTGTACAGTGAGGATCTGCTGGCAGAATGTTTGAAGGTGACGGGCTATCCGGAGCTGGCTTCAAATCTGAACCCGCTTGGTGAGAAAATTCGCCGGCATCGCTGGCAGCTGCGTTTTGCCACGGGTTTTAGCCCGGAAGAGATCACCCTTCCCAAACGCTTTTACAAGGTCTCCACCTGGAAAGGGCCCATTGATACTGTCTATCTTGATGAGTTGAAACGCGAGTACGGACGCCGGATTAAGGCATTGGCTACTGGGACGGAAGAGGGGCGTTGACCAGACATCACGACAGCCACCTTGCTCAAGCTGCTGCAGTTGTCAACGGAAAGGGGATCTGTAACGACTGAAATAGGAGTTGTCCCTGCAGTCGGTAAAATATTCAGCTGACAGACAACAGGAAATTGAGACCATTTTCTTTTCTTCCAGCATTGATGACAAGTTCGTAAAAACTTAAAATTTGAGATGGAAGAAGAAAACAACAGGGAGCCATTGTGGACGATATTATCATCCTCCTGTTTTTGATCCTCATGGCGATCTGTTTTCTATTCAGGGTACTTTTTGCCCTGTTTTTTCCTGATAAGTTTGCCAAAGGCGCCCGCAGCAGCCTCTTTCTCAAGGAGCGGGAAGAGGCCCTTTTCCCTGGCAAGGACGCAGAGGACAAGGACTGGATGGAGTAGCAAAAATGGGGACTAAAAATAGAGACGTATATCGGTAATGAAATATGCAGCAACGAAGCAGATGAAGAGTTTTCACCCTAAAGGGTACTCGTTTTAGCCCCCCCCCTCGAGGGGGATAAATACGACGCCATCAAACCTGCATCTG